>CAZMIW010000001.1:0-3990 GCA_964566585.1 uncultured Candidatus Saccharibacteria bacterium
AGGGCGCGGTCGGAGATTTTGGTTTCGCCGTTTTTAGTGAGGTGGCAATCGTTGATTGTTAAGAAAATAATGAAGAGGAGGGAACCAATACGTTTGTTGCCGTCGTAGAAGGGATGGTCTTTGATGATGAAGTAGAGGAGATGGGAGGCTTTCTCGGGGGTGGTTTTATAGAGCTCCTCACCGTCGAAACTCTGATAGATGCTTTCGAGGTTGCCGTAGAAGCTATCGTTTCGCATTTTGCCAAAGAGGTCGCTAGCTTTTAAGGTTTTTCGGAGGTCGTTAATTGCGGTTTCGCAGAGCTCACGCGTCAAGATTTTTTTAGTCTTTTTGTTGAGGGTTTTGAGATTGATATGTCCATCGTCGAACTCCTCGAGCGCCTTGAAGCTGCTAGTATAACTCGTGATAACCTCTAAAATACCGCTGGCCTCGCCGGCGTTTAATTCTTGGCGAGCGATGAGGCGACGAACTATGCCCATCATATCCTCGACATTTTTGAGTTTCTTGCTATCGAGCTCTTTTAGGCGATGCTCGTTGATAGCGACGCCGTTTATGGTGTATTCTCTTAATACCTTGGTGGCCCAGATGCGAAAATCAGTAGCTTTTCGAGAATTTACCCGATAACCAACAGAAATGATAGCGTCAAGATTATAGGTTTTTGTCTGATAAATTTTTCCGTCCGGTCCAGTATGTGCAATTTTTGCACATACTTCACTTTCCTCTAATTCGCCATCTCTAAAAATATTACGGAGATGTTTGGTAATTACGGAGCGTTCAGTAGTAAACAGCTTTGAGATTTGATCTTGAGTGGCCCATAATGTTTCTTTGCCCTTGTCAAAATTAAAAACAATGTCGCCTTTTAAAACTCGATAGATATCTAGTTGTTTTTCCATATATATAGTATAGCAAAATAAGTATGTGCTTGCAACACATACTTATACCGAACAGAATCCGAACTAGTATGTGCATTTTTCGCACATGTTGGTTTATGGTATAATTAGGGTATTATGCCAGAGTTACCGGAAGTGGAGACAATTCGGAGGGGGCTTGTTGAATGTATTAAGGGTAGGAAGGTTTCCGATGTAAAGATATTCTGTGACAAGAGTTTTATTGGGCCGAAGGAAGTGATTGTTGGGGCGAAGATTTTAGATATTCGGAGGTTTGGGAAGGCGCTAGTTATCGACCTTAATAATGAGGTTTCAATCATTTGTCATCTCAGAATGACCGGACAGATGATATATCGGGGAGCACAAGAGTTTGCTGGGGGGCATCCGAGTGATAATTTTGTGGCGGAATTACCAAATAAACAGACGAGGGTGGAATTTGATTTTGAAACAGGGGAGAAATTGTTTTTTAATGATCAGAGGAAATTTGGGTTTTGTAAGCCGGTGCTGACGGAGGAGGTAATAAAAGACAAGTTTATTGCAAGTTTGGCGCCGGAGCCATGGGAGATGACGGCGGAAGAGTTGTGGTCGAGATTACAACGGCACAAAGGGGCACCAATAAAGGCGGTGATTTTAGATCAGAAAGTGATTGCGGGACTTGGAAATATCTATGCGGACGAGGCGCTCTTTTTTGCAAAAATTCATCCGGAGAGGAGGGCGGGGACGATTTCGCTTCTCGAGGCGGAACAGTTGCTTCGTGGGGCGAGGACGGTGATGGAGCGGTCGATTGAGGCGGGAGGTTCGACGATGGCGACGTATGTAAAGGCGGACGGGACAAGAGGGAATTATCTGGATTTGTTTGCGGAGGTGTTTGGGCGAGAGGGGCAAGAATGTCGGAGATGCGGGGCGGAGATTGTTAAAATTAGAGTTGCGGGGAGGGGGACGCATATTTGTAGGAGATGCCAAAAATGATATATGTGTTTGCCGGTGATGACAGGGAAAGGATTTTAAAAGAGATAAAGAAAATTCTCGGGGAGGAATATGAGGTTTTTGAGGGGGAGAATTTGGGCATACAGGATTTAGTGAACATTTGTCTAGGGACGAACTTGTTCGTTGAGAGGCGGAAGATTTTGATTCGGGATTTGACACCGGCGAGGAAAGACGAGGGGGAAGCGGGGACTCCGGGCATAGATTTTTATGCGGAGTTGATTAAATATGTGAACACGCCGCACGAGATAGTGATTTGGGAGACGAATAAATCGCGGAAGAAGAGTTTTGCCGAGTTTAGGAAGGCGCGCGGCGTGAAGTTTTTGGAGTTTAAGATTTATAAGGAAGATTTTAAGCAGCTATCGGGGATTTTGGACTTGGCGTTTAGGGATGGAAAGCAGGCGGTTTTAGAACTAAGGAAGCTAGAAGACCAGACGGACCCATATAGTCTGGTGGGGGTGTTTGCGTTTAACCTTTGTGAAAAATACAATTATAGGCGAGGGGAAAGAGAAAAGAGAGCGCTTGAGGCACTCTCTGAAATTGATATGCTGATGAAAACTACTTCGCTTTCGCCGTGGACTTTTCTGGAGTCTTTTTTGCTGCAGGTTTCTTCGCCGTAGCTTTGGTTTCAGCCTTTTTAGCTGGGGCTTTTTTGGTTTCAACTTTTTTAGCCGCGGTTTTTGCGGCTGGTTTTTTGGCGGAGGCGGACGGCTTTACGCCGGCAGCTTTAGCAATTTTAGCCAGAGCGGCTTTGCGGCGAGAGACGGTGTTTTTCTTCATTAGACCCTTTTTAGCGGCCTTGTCATATTCAGATTGAATTTTCTTCATATTTTCCGCAGTAGGGTTCTTTTTGAACGACTTGAGAGCGGCTTTGATGTCTTTTTTAATTTGTTGATTATGCGCGGTACGCTTAGTAGTTTGGCGCGCAGCCTTTTTGGCAGATTTGATAATCGGCATTTTAATTCCTAATTAACTTATATTATTTCGGATTATTATATACCACTTTCTTAAAAATGTAAAGGGAGGAGACGATTTTTAGAGTTTTTTATTGAAAGCAGGAGCGGAATGTGGTATTATAATAGTAATATTAGGTCATATTTTAATAAAGGTCACAAAATGGCGGATATAAAACAAATTGCAGAGAAAATACAGGGGGCAAAAAATATACTGGTGGCATTGTCGCAAAATCCAAACGTTGATGAGGTTTCGGCGGCGCTGGGGCTGACGTTGATGCTTGATAAACTAGGAAAGAAAGCGACGGCGATTTATTCGGGAGAGACTCCGACGATGCTGCGATTTTTGAATCCAGAGAAGACATTTTCGACCGATACGAATGCATTGCAAGATTTTATTATTTCGCTTGATAAAGAGAAGGCCGATCATTTGCGATATAAGGTGGATGGGGATTTTGTGAAAGTCTTTATCACACCGTACCATGAAGCGATTTCGGAAAGTGACCTAGAGTATTCTTATGGGGAGTTTAATGTAGATTTGATTATTGCGCTAGATGTGGCGGACGAGAAAGATTTAGATGCAGCCCTGATTGAGTATGGGCGAATTATGCATGATGCTGGTGCTGTAAATATCACAATTTCCGAGGGTGGGAAGTTCTCGGATATGGAGTGGAGCAATCCGGCGGCGTCCTCGGTGTCGGAAATGGTAGCTGAGCTCGGGGCGGAGATTTCGCCAGAGGCGTTCGAGAAAAATAGTGCAACGGCGCTTCTCACTGGGATTGTGGCCTCGACCGAGCGGTTTGCGAATGAGAAGACTACGCCGGAGACGATGGGAGTGGCGGCGAAGTTGATGGGGGCGGGGGCGGATCAAAGATTGATTGCCGAAAATATAAAGAGAGCAGAAAATGGACAGGAGCAGGAGCCATTTTCAGAGGCGGAAGCATTTGCAGGAGAGACTTCTTCTTCTGAAAATGACTTCGAGAAAAACATAGAGGAAACAGCGGAAGAAATGAAGGCTGAGGAGCCAAAAGTAGAAGAAACTCCGGCTGAGGAGCCGGAAGTGGATTTGCAGAAAGCGGCAGAAATGACAAAGGAAGAGCCGGAGGCGGAGAAGCCGATGTTGGAAACGCCAGCCGATTTGACGGAGGAGGCGCCGAAAGTCGAAGAAC
>CAZMIW010000001.1:4090-42434 GCA_964566585.1 uncultured Candidatus Saccharibacteria bacterium
CTCCGGCTGAAGCGCCTGCACAAGTTGGGCCGACACCTACGAATGATGATCCAGCAGCTTTCCGTATACCGGGGATATAATATCAGGGTGAGCTGCTTCTTCTGACGCTACGCATCAGACGGAACTGCCTCGCTCGGTTTGAAACGCAAGCGTTTCAAACTCTCGCTTCGTTGTTCCGTCAGCGGGTGCGTTGCTTCGCTTCGCTCACGCGTCCCAAGGGGCGAACACTCGCTGGGCTTAAAGCCCCGCTCGTTCCGCTACTCCCGCTTCATCGCATCTCATCCCTGATATTACATCCCTGCAGCTGAGTAACAAAAAGCCACCTTTTAAGGTGGTTTTTGCTATTTCCGGAGGCCGAGTTTTGCGACGGTGGCTTTGTAGGCTTCGTAATCGGTTTTTTCAAGATACTTGAGAAGTTTCTTGCGCTTGCCGACCATCTGCATAAGGCCGCGGCGGGCCATGAAATCGTGCTTGTTATTCTTAACGTGCTCGGTAACCTCTAAAATCCGCTCGGTCAAGATGGAAATCTGAACCTCTGGGGAGCCGACATCCTTTTTACTACGAGCGAGCTTAGAAATAGCCTCGCCTTTTTTCTCTTTAGTAATCATATGGAGAGATTATATCACAGGTTTGGTCTCTTGACAAGAGTTTTCTTGGAGCCATTTTTCGAGAGGGGTGGCGTCTTGGACGTTGTAATTGTCGATAGAGGTGCGGCGAAGGGCGGTGAGGTAGGCGCCGGTCTGTAAGGCTTTACCGATGTCCTCGGCGAGGGAGCGGATGTAAGTGCCACTAGAGACTTTGCAACTGATTTTTAGGTAGGGAAAATCATAGCTTAGGAGATTTATGTTGTAAATCGTGACTTTGCGCGTGGGCATCTCGGGCGCTTCGCCTTTGCGGGCGAGATCGTAGGCGCGGTGGCCGTTGATTTTAACGGCGGAGAAGCGGGGAACGGTCTGAGTGATTTCGCCGGTGAAGGATTTGAGGACGGCTTGGACTTCTGATAGTGTCGGAGGATTGACGGTGCCAGATTTTGGATTAGGATAGTTTGTGAAATCGGTGGCGATGGGTTTTGGATTGGGGTAATTTGTGAAATTGACAACTTTGGTGATTTCGCCCTCGGGGTCGCCAGTAGAAGAAGTTTCGCCGAGCTTTAAGATTGCTTCATAACTTTTGTCTTTTTTAAGGAATTCTTGGCATTTTTTAGTGTTTTTGCCGGACATTAAGATAAGAAGGCCGGTCGCGAAGGGGTCTAATGTGCCGGTATGACCAACTTTTATCTTATGACCGAATTTTTCAGAGAGGACGCGACGGACGCGAGCGACGACGCCGAAAGAGGTGATGTTTTCGGGCTTGTCGATTAAGATGATTTGGTCTTCCATAATTATATTTTAACATAAAAAAGCCCCTGCTATGAGCAAGGGCTTTTAAGGTACTATGCGTCTTCGGCGTAGTCGAAAACTTCGTCGAAGGCGTCCTGGGACTTGAGCAGACTCACGAGCTCGACATTGTTCAAGTTGTGGAGCTTGTCAATGTCTTTATCCGCGGCGTGAATCCGGCTCAGCGAAGCTTGCATAGCGCGACGCTCGCAGGCCTCTTTGGATTCCGGCAGGGGAAGGCCAAGGAAGCCAATAAAATTCTCGAGAAGCATCTTTGTAGTCGCGATGTCGTAAGCACGCTTCTTTGAATCTTTCTCGGCTTCGACTTTCTCGAGGCAGCTCTTATAGAGGCTATAACCGTTATAATTGGCTACTTTGTTTTCGTCCTCTAAGAACTGTCTGAAGCAAGCAAGAAAGAGATTTTTATAAAAAATCTCGATGGTCAACTTCGCTTCGGCGAGAAAGGCTTTTATTGGCAAACCATTGGGTTTCGACGGCATAAGCTGATAAACCGTTTCGTCCTTTTCGGCATCGTAATTCGGAAAAAAGGGCGTGAAATGGATCAGCTTTTTGCCCTCAGCCTTTAGAATGGCGGTCTGCATTTTACGTTGGACCGCGTTCCAGATTTCGATGACGGGGTCATCGACAATTCCGACGAGAGTTTTAAAATTGCCTTTAATGACAATTTTCCCTACGCCGGTTTTTTGGTTAAAGCGAACGGCGTTCGCCCTAACTTTAATCTTACACATAGTAACCCCCCTTTTTTGTTAATGTTCTAAAACAACTCTGTAATTATAGCACAAATTGACGAAAAATTCAAGAGGTGATATGATAATTATGTATATTAATTTGGGAAGACGGCAGATAAATGTTTTGGACGCTGTCGAAGATATTTATCTGATGTTTTCCCGAAGAAAGGGAAATATGGATATTATTAATCCAAAGGGATTAAAAACAACAATTTTAGAGACAGAATGGCAAGGAAAGAAGCTCTCGCTCGAGGTGAATAAAGTCGGATTTCGGACGACTTCTTCGGTGGTGGTGCGCTATGGAGATACGGTGATACTCGGGAGCGTAGTGGTTTCAAAGGAGCCGGTGAAACAGGATTTCTTCCCGCTCTCGATTGATTATGAAGAGAAATTTTATGCGGCGGGGAAGATTTCTGGCTCGAAGTTTTTAAAGAGGGAAGGAAAGCCAGCAGACGAGGCGATTTTAATCGGAAGGCTGATAGACCGGCCGATTCGACCGCTGTTTCCAAAAGGGTATCGGCAGGAGGTGCAGGTCGTTGCGACAGTGCTTTCGATGGACCCTTCGTTCAGGCCGGATGTAATCGGGATGATTGCGGCGTCCTCGGCGCTTCTAAATGCTGGAGTACCGTTTGATGGACCGGTGGCTGGTCTTCGGATTGGCCGCGTGGATGGGGAATTTAAAGCGTTTTTGTCGCCAGAGGAAAGAGAAAAATCTGATCTTGACCTCGTCGTTGCGGTGCGTGAAGACAAGGTGATGATGGTGGAAGCGGGGGCGAAAGAGGTGCCGGAAGAGGTAATTATCGAGGCGATGCGTTGGGCAGTTAAGGAATGTCAGCCGGCATTGAAACTACAAAAAGAATTGGCTGCGAAGGTTGATGCTATCGCTTCGGAGTACGAGTTAGTTTTGCCGGATGAGTCAATTCAGGAAAAGGTTGATGAATGGACTTCTAAGCATTTCGGTAAAAAGGGCGAGGCAATTCGGGGGAACGTGCTTGAGAGGAATGACATTTGCGATAGATTGCGCGACGAGATGGATAAGGAGTTTGCTGCGGAGCTCGGCGAGGGGGAGACAGAGGAGGAAAAGGCGGCGGACTATGCAGATAGATTCGCAAGTGAGTATCATGATGCCTTTGAACTTTCGGTGCATCACGAGGTTCGCCGGGCAATTATTGAGGATGGAATCCGGCCGGATGGACGGAAAATGACAGAGGTACGGCCGCTGTCATCACAGGTGGGACTTTTGCCGCGAACGCACGGTTCGGCGCTGTTTACGAGAGGGCTAACACAGGCTCTTAATATCGTCACTCTGGCGCCGCTTTCGTTCGCGCAAATTGTGGACACGATGGAAGTGACGGACGGGGAGAGGCGCTATATGCATCACTATAATGCACCTTCTTATACAATTGGAGAGATTGGGCGGCTCGGTTCACCGGGGCGCCGAGAGGTCGGGCATGGGTATCTCGCTGAAAGAGCGCTTTTGCCGGTGTTGCCTTCAAAGGAAGATTTCCCGTATGCGATTCGGAGCGTGACTGAGATTATGTCGCAAAACGGTTCGACTTCGATGGCGGCGACGTGCTCGTCTTGTATGGCTTTGATGGATGCCGGTGTGCCGCTCGTTCGTCCGGTTTCGGGGGTAGCGATGGGGCTGATGGTGGATGTGCCGAAAGGCGAAGAGGTGAAGGCATCTGATATAGATAAAGCATATGTCTTGACGGATTTGATGGATGCGGAGGACTTTGCCGGAGATATGGACTTTAAAGTCACGGGGACGACCGAGGGAATTACGGCGCTCCAGATGGATATGAAGGTACATGGACTTCCGGTGGAGATTCTCGAGAAAGCAATTGCGCAGTCTCACGAGGGAAGAATGTTCATCCTAGACCACATGCTTTCGGTAATTCCTGGGCCTCGGCCAGAGATTTCAAAGTATGCGCCGCGGATTGAGAAGATTCAGATTAAGCCAAGTAAGATTGGAGCGGTGATTGGCAAGGGCGGAGAAACAATTAATAAGATTGTTGAGGAGACGGGAGCCTCGATTGATATTAATGATGATGGACTCGTGACGGTGGCGGGGGCGGATCCGGCGGCGATTGCTCGGGCGGTGGAATGGGTCCAAAAATTAGTTGAAGAGCCGGAAGTCGGGAAGATTTATAAAGGTAAAGTCGTGACGATTAAAGATTTTGGGGCATTCGTAAATATTCTCCCAGGAATTGATGGGATGTTGCACGTTTCGCAGATTAGAGATGAAAAAGTGGCGAGAGTTGAGGATGTGCTTCATGTTGGGCAAGAGGTGAATGTGAAGCTTACGGCGATTGATCAGAAGGGGAAATTGTCTTTGAGCATGAAAAAAGTGATACAACCATAAGATTTTTTGGGACTTTTCTGTGGATCCGTCCCAAGGGGGATTCGGAAGAAAAGTCCCAACGAAAAGAACCTAGCTCTAAAATGAAATCAGGCGCATGTCCTGATTTCATTTTGGTTTATTATTGTTGTGCGAGTTCATAGGCAAAGCCTTCGAGCGTCGCTTGCTCGGTATCCAAAAATACTTCGTATTTTTGGTCTACGCTCGCTGCGCTAGCTCGTCGAATTCTTCCATGGAGTGGATAAGGACTTCGCGGGGCTTGTTGCCGTTGGCTTCGCCGATGACGCCGATTTCCTCGAACCAGATGGCGAGACCGGAGACGAAGCCATGGCCCTTGCCAAGGTAGGTTTGGAGCATGGCGGTGGCGAATTTGCCTTTGGATAAGGTGATTTCGACGGCTTTGCGGACTACTGGGTCGTTGGGGTCGAAGCGGCGACCCATGTCGCCGATAGAGCCGCCGGAGGCGGGGCCGGCCACAGAGACGGCTTGAGCGATGACTTCTTTGTTGTATTCGGGTGGGCGTTGCTCTTTTAAGAAGTTGGCGACTTTGATTTCTTCTTTATCTTCGAGCATGGCACCCTGAATACGACGGGGGACGCCTTGCATATCGGTGGTCAGCATGAGCATATCGCCCTTGCCGAGGAGCTTTTCGGCGCCGCCTTTGTCAAGCATAACCATAGAGTCGGTGGTGGAGGAAACGGCGAAAGCAATCCTAGCTGGGACGTTGCCTTTGATAAGACCGGTGACAACTTTGACGATTGGCTTCTGAGTAGCGAGAACGAGATGAATGCCGGCGGCGCGGCCCATCTGGGCGATGCGGACGATAGGGGGTTCCATCTCTTTACCGGCTTGCATCATAATATCGGACATCTCGTCAATGACGATCACGATATAAGGCATTTTGCCGCCATCGTGTTTTTGCTCATGGCCGTCTTCGTCGGAGACGATAACTTTGCCGCCGTCTGCGGCCTTCTTTTCGTTATAAGAAACAATATTTTTTACACCCTCTTCGGCGAATAAGGTATAGCGCCGAGTCATTTCATTGACGGCCCATTTGAGGGAGGAAACCGCCTCAGGGGTTTCGGAGATAATGGGCGTTAAGAGATGAGGGATATCGGCATATTGGACCATCTCGACGCGTTTTGGATCAATAATGATAAACTTCAAATCGGATGGGGAATTGCGATAGAGAAGGGAGACAATCATGGCATTGGTCATGACGGACTTTCCGGAGCCGGTTGTACCGGCAATTAAGAGGTGGGGCATTTTGGCGAGATTGGCGACGACAGTTTTTCCGGAAATATCCTTACCGACGGCGAAGGTGAGCGGGTCGTCGGCATTTTTCCACTCTGGGCTTTCGAGAAGGACGCGGAGGCCGACGGCGGCCGGCTTGGCATTAGGAATTTCGACGCCGACGAGAGAAGTTCCGGGGATAGGCGCTTCGATACGGACTTTGGCGACAGAGAGATTAAGAGCGAGCTCTTTATCGCGGGCTAAAATCTTGGAGAGATTGACGCCGGCGGGCGGCTTTAGGGTATATTGCGTGACGCGCGGGCCGATATTCGCTCCATCCATCTCGACGTCGATACCAAAATCTGCTAGGGTAGATTTAATAATGAAGGCATTTTGCTGGACGTTGCCAGGGTCGGCTGGGGAGGAAACTTTTTCAAGTAAATCGATAGGAGGCATTTTCCAATTCGGGTCTCCGACAGAGAGCGTGGCGCGCTCGGTAGCTTTCTCGGCCTTTGGAGCTGTCGTTGCTTTTCCGGCCGCACCCTTTTTAATAGAATCTTTACGAAGGAGGCCAAAGCGCTTTTTAGGTTTTTTCTCTTCTACTTTTTTAGTATCGCCAGAGATTTTTAGTTCGGTCTTTTTAGTGGATTCGGCATTTTCTGCTTCGGTCGGCGCTTTCTTTTTACCAAGTTTGTTAGAAGCTTTAGAGAAGGCTTCCATGGGCGAAATTTGCAAGACGAAGATACCGGTGACGAAAATTAACAGGGCGTAGATTAAGACGGCGGCGACCGAGCCAAGATTACCGGTCACTAGTTTATCCATTTCTATGCCAAAGGTACCGCCATTTTTAAAGACGCCAAACATACCGGTAAACCAGATGAGCATTAGAATAGTCGAGAGCCAGAGCTTTGGAGAGAATCTATTGCCCTCGGACCTTAAAGTATCAACGGCGAGGTAGACTAACGCTAGGGGAATAAGATAACAGGTTAGTCCAATCATACGGGAGGCCTCTCGATGGATAGAGTCGAGCAGGGTTCCGCTTGAGCCAAACCACATAAAAACAATAACAATTGCGAGTAAAATCATGAATACAGCTACTACCTGACGCCAAAAGCCAGTGGGCTCTTTTGCGGGCTGTCTTGTTGGCGCTTTTCTTGCCGACGATTGTTTTCGTTTTGTGGATTTCCTCCTTGCCATATAACTATTGTAACATGAAAGTTGCATTATTTTAAGGGTTTTGATATAATTATTCTGTAATATTAGCTCAGCAGATAGGTTTGGCCGTATCTGCTTTAACCAAAGGAGTGTGTGAATGAAAATTTACGAACTTACTGTTCTGATTCATCCGGATCTCGAGATGAATCTAGAGCCAGCGCTCAAGAAAGTGGAGAATGCAATTCTTGAGAGCGGTGGTAAAATTATCAAAACTACCGATGATGGTAAAAAGAGATTGACGTATGCGATTGATGGGCAGACGCACGCAATTTTCTATTTTTACGATGTCGAGTTACCGGCGGATGCGCCGCAAAAGATTTCGAATGCGCTAAACATCGCCGATGAGGTGATACGCTATCTTTTGACGGTAAAAGATGAGCGCAAAGAGAAAATGGAAGCAAGGCGCTTAGAGATGGAAAAAGCCGAGGCGGCTGAGACCGTCGAGGAAGTCGCGGAAGCCGAGAAGGTAGCTGAAGAAGTTATTGAAGAGGCTACCGAAGAAGTGGATGAAAAGGCTTCAGAAGAAAGCAAGAAATAAGGTTAAATTTTAAGGAGGAATTATGGCAGCAGGTTTTTCTAAAGTAATTATAATGGGGAATTTAACGAGAGACCCGGAGGTGCGGACTACGCCAAACGGGGCGAATGTGACTTCATTCGGGGTGGCGGTGAACCGGACTTATAAAGACGGGTCTGGTAACAATGTTGAACAGGTCTCGTTCTTTAATTGTTCAGCGTGGGGGAGGATTGGTGAGACAATCGGACGATATGCCAAGAAAGGCTCTGGGGTATTGGTTTCTGGGCGACTCGAGCAGAGGAGCTGGGAAGATAAAAATACCGGCCAAAAGCGCTCGACGGTAGAGATTATCGTAGAAGATTTTAAGTTCTTGCCGAGAGGTGGGGAACAAGGTGGTGGGTCTTATAATGGAGGAGCCTCCTATGGCGGGGGGAGTTCTAACGGGGCCTCTAGTGGGCCTGCGGAAGTAGTGCCGGAAGATGTCCCGGATGAAGTGGACCTAGGCGATATTCCATTTTAAGATTATAATGTGATTATATGGGGGTTTAGGGGCGAAAATTAGAAGAGGTATTTAAGGTATTAATTAAACAAGGAAATTATAATGCGTAAAATGAAAAATGATCCAAATCTGTACTTTGATTACAGAGATGTGAAGACTTTGCAGAGGTATATTGATGCTTATGGCAGAATTGAGCCGATTTCGAAGACGGGCTTAACAGCAAAGCAGCAGAGACAACTTGCTACTGCAGTCAAGCGGGCGCGCCATCTAGCATTATTACCGTTTGTAAGTGAGTAAAGGAGTA
Source organism: uncultured Candidatus Saccharibacteria bacterium (assembly GCA_964566585.1). Lineage (GTDB taxonomy): Bacteria > Patescibacteriota > Saccharimonadia > Saccharimonadales > Saccharimonadaceae > Nanosyncoccus. The sequence continues at coordinate 12,343 of CAZMIW010000001.1, forward strand.
TTTTTATGTATGGTCCGACGGATCTAAAGAAAAATGTGTTAATTACCTTGGACGGGCAGCCGTATAAGGTAGTTGAGTATTCCCAGAAAGTGATGGGAAGAGGGGGGTCGATTGTAAATGTGAAGGTTAAAAATTTGATTACAGGGGCGCTTTTGCCGAAGACTTTTAAGGGGCAGGAGAAGATTGAGCCGGCTGAGGTGACGACGCTTAAGGTTCAGTATCTTTATCGCGATGATGAAAAATTTTATTTCATGAATCCTTCGACTTTTGAGCAGTATGAGTTAGCGGCCGATATGGTCGGGGACTCGGCGGCGTATATGAAGGACGGGGATGAGATGGAAATTCAGTTTTACAACGGGACTCCGATTAACCTCGTGTTGCCAAAAAATCTCTGGCTAGCTGTGACTTATACGGAGACGGCGGTGAAGGGTGATACCTCGACTTCGGTGACGAAGGATGCGACGCTTGAGACCGGAGCAACCGTCAGAGTCCCAGCATTCATCAAAGTTGGTGATGTTGTGAGTATTGATACTGAGACCGGGGCTTATCGTGAACGAAAGAAGTAGAGGGAATCAAAAGATTGCGGAGGCGGCGGAGGCATTTCATTTTGATTTTCGGGGGAAGACGGTGCTGGACATTGGTTCGTCGACGGGGGGATTTACAGAGTATGCGCTTGAGTCGGGGGCGGCTTTGGTAGTGGCGGTCGAGAAGGGGACGGGGCAGATGAGGGCGCCACTTAGATTTGACTCTAGAGTACAGCTTCATGAAAAGACGGACATTTTTGACGTGGTTTCGGAGGCGCATAAGGGGGATGCGAGGACTCGTGATGGGTCGTCTCGAGAGGTGGTAGTGCCAACGCCGGATGTGATACTGGCGGACGTGTCGTTTATTAGCCTTAGAGAAGTGTTGGAATATGCGAAACTTTGGCTAGCGGGGGAGTCGACGGAGTTTTTGGTGATGCTAAAGCCACAATTTGAGGCGGAAGATTATCAGCTAAATAGAGGGGTAGTGAAGAACGAGCGGATGAGAAGAAAAATCATCCGGGATTTTGAGACTTGGCTTGTCCGACGAGATTTTGTAATTAAGGCAAAGAGAGATAATTCAGTGGCGGGGAAGCATGGAAATGTAGAACGTTTCTATGATATAATAGTAGAATAAAGTATGTTGTATCGCTTTTTTAAGAGATTGTTTGACATTGTTTGTGGGCTGATTGGGCTCGTGCTTTTGGTGCCGATTACTATTGTCGTAAAAATCGCGTATATGTGTACGGGGGATTTTCATCGGATTTTCTATACGCAGGAGAGAGTTGGACGCAACGGAAAACGTTTCAAGATTATAAAATATCGATCAATGGCATGGGATGCGGAGGAACAGCTAGAGGAGCTTTTGAAAAAGAAGAAATATCGCGAGCAGTGGGAGGCCTATCAAAAGATCGACCATGACCCGCGGATTACAAAAGTAGGACGAATAATTAGGAGGGGTTCGATTGATGAGTTCCCGCAGTTTATTAATTTATTTTTAGGGCAAATGTCAATGGTGGGACCGAGACCGTTGGTGCCGGGGGAGTTAAAAGAACATAAGGGCAAAGCGGGGATTTACGAGTCTGTGAAGCCGGGAATTACGGGGTATTGGGCGGTGAGAGGGAGAAGCAATAATGATTATGATGACAGATTGAAGATGGAATATTATTATGTCGAAAATCAGGGTGCGCTCTTAGATATTAAAATTATTTTTTGGACATTTAAGGCAGTTCTACATCAAGACGGTGCAAAGTAATTCATAGAGCGAGCTACTGCGTTAGCGGATGCGTTGCTCCTTCGCCGTACCTTAAGTACGGCTCAGTCCGCTACTCCTGTTTCCTTGCATCTCATCCCCAAGAACTTATTTGGCAAGTTTAATAAGGCAGCTTATGACGAGGAGGACATCCTCGGCGGTGCTGCCGCGGGAGAGGTCAGAGATAGGGAAATTGAAGCCCTGAAGGAGGGGGCCGGCGGCGGTGTAATTCCCGAGTTGTTCAAAAGATTTATACAAGATGTTGCCGGAGTTTAAATCTGGAGCGATGAGGACGTTGGCTGCGCCCTGCAACGGGGAATCAGGACATTTTTTAGCAGCGATTCTAGGGTTGATGGCGGCATCGAGCTGGAGCTCGCCGTCGATGATGATTTCGGGGTTTTTGGTTTTGATTTCTCGGATAACTTCGTTGGCTTTGTCGATAGACTCATCTCTTGCGGAGCCTTTAGTCGAGAAGGAAAGAACGGCGATTTTAGGAGTTTCATCTAAAAGTTTGGTGGCCGACTCGTAAGTTTGGAAGATAATATCTTTGAGCTGGTCTTTGGTTGGGCTTTTAGTGACGCCGGCGTCGGCGAGAATGTAGGTTTTGGCGGTTTCGGGGTTTATCGGATTTACTGGCGGTTTTAGCAAGAAACAACTAGAGAAGGTTTGGTTTTTCATGCCAAGATAATTTTTGGCGGCGAGCACAACAGCTCGTGTCGTATAATCGATTCCGGCGATAATGGCGTCGGCCTCGTGGTTTTTAACTTTTTCGCAGGCGTCTTCAAGATTTGCAGCTTCGATGGCTTCAATGTTCTCGGCTTTTTTGAGGGCGGATTGGACAATTTCGTTGTGATATTCGGGGAAGGCGATTTTCATAAAATTATTATAGCATAAAGTTTGCGTGATATAATGGATTTATGGAAAAGACTTTAGATGTGAAAAAACAAGATAAGGTGGAGGCTTTGGCGGAGGACGCGAAGGAATCGGCGAGCGAGGGGTATAATACCGAAAATCAACTGAGCAATAATCTGATATCGGTGACTTTGGCGTTTGTGGCGTTGCTTGCGACGGCGATTAGCACGAGCAATGTGCTTTTGATGATTGGGCTTGTGCTTTGCGTGGCGTTTATCGGGACGATGTTGTTTGAGACGAGTAGGGTGGTGAGGTAGGTATATATATGTTGTGAAAATGGGGGATTTGTGATAAAATGTAAGTAGTTATGAATAGAGCTAAAGTATCGGTGGTTTGTCCTTTGTATGAGGCGGAAGCCGATATTTTGAGGCTCGATAAAAGTTTGATTTCTCAGGAGGGGGTTTTGTTTGCGGAGGTTTTTTATATTTTGACTAGAGGCGGAGATGAGACTAAGAAAGTGATGAAAGAGGCGGGGATTTTAGATAGGTCAGAAGTCCGATTTTCGGAAATTTCCAAGGAGGATTTTTCGCATTCTTTGACAAGAGAGAAGGCGGCGATGGAAGCGACAGGGGACGTGATAGTGTTTTTGACGCAGGATGTAGAAATTCGGGATGTGAGATTTTTGGAAAAATTAGTGCGACCGATTATTGACGGCGAGGCGGATGCGACTTATGCGAAGCAGATTACGAAGTATAATAATATTGAGAAATATACGAGGGAGTCGAATTATCCGGCGAAATCGTTTACGGTGTCAGAGAAAGACATTGAGCGTTTGGGGCTGAAAACTTTCTTCTTTTCGGATGCGGCGGGGGCAGTTTCTAGGAAGAAATTTGTGGAGCTTGGTGGGTACGACAGCAAAGATTTGCCGATTTCAGAAGATATGTATTTTGCGCACAAATTGATTATGACGGGTGGGAAGATTCGATATGTAGCGGAGGCGGAAGTTTATCATTCGCATGATTTTAAGCTGTCGGAGCTTTACTCGCGATATCGGCTGACGGGGGAGTTTATGAAGATGAATCCGGAGATTGCTTCGGCCGGTGTGAATGCGGCGGGCGGGGGGATGGCGAAGTATATTTTTAAGCGAGCTTGGCAGGAGCGGAATTTTAAAGTTCTGGCTGGCTTTTTGCCGAATATGGGGGCGAGGTATTTGGGGATGAGGAGGGGGAGAAGATGAAAATAGCCTATGTAGTAGCTGATTTGAGAAGGGTCGGGCCGTCTAATCAAACGCTGAATATAATAAAGAATTCTCGTTTTCGTAAAAATAGTGTCGTAGTAACGTTGTTCGCAGAACCAAGCGATTCTATGAAAAGTGAATTTGAATGTGAGGGTATAGAAATAAAATGTTTGAATTTAGGTAGAATGTCTTTTGCGGTCGGTGGTGCTAGAAAATTAAAAAGAATCTTAATTAAGTGGGGCGCTGATATTACGCATTCATATGGAGTGAAGCCAGATCATTTATGCCAAAAAGCGTGTGCAAGAACTAAGATAAAGCATATAATTACGCTGAGAAATTATCCTAAAGAGGATATTCCGACTAGAATGAGATTTCCGAGAAGTACAATAGCACTATGTAGTCATTTGAGGACTTTAAAGAAAGCCAAATACGTGATTGCATGTTCGCATACAATAGAGGAAAGAATGAAAAAAGATTATCCAGGCATGAACATCACAACGATACAAAATGGTGTTGATATAGAAAAGTATAATTCAGTTAGCGCTAATCAAAAAAGGTTATTAAGGAAAGAATTGAATTTGCCGATAGATGAAAAAATCTTTATATCAGTAAGTAGTTTTATAAAAAGGAAGAGGATAGGAGAGAGTATAGAAGGGTTTTTGAAATATAACAAAAAGGGAGGTTCAAGATTTTTGTTGTTGGGCGACGGCTCTGAATTTTCTGACATAGAGAAGGAGTATAGAAATAAAAAGAACATAGACTTTCTTGGTAAGATGTCAAATGTACAAGATTACTTACACGCTTCAGATGCTTTTGTGTCTTCAAGTGAGTCAGAAGGGTTGCCAAATGGAGTAATTGAGGCAATTGCCTGCGGGCTGCCAGTAGTGCTTTCAGACATAGAGCAACATCTAGAGGTATTAAGCGAGGTGCCGAATAGTGGCATTGTGTACAGCCTTGGTAATACGGATGATCTTTCAGATAAGATGGACGAAATATTAGTATATGATAATTCCAAGAGTAACATAGCTAAAAGCAGTTTGACAATGAAGGCCATGAGTGAAAAATATGTGCTATACTATATAAGAGTAGAGGATGAGGAATAAGTTTATGGAAAAGGCAAAGAGTAGGAAGCTTTTGGTTGAGTACGTAATAGTCGGAGTAGTATCCCTTATTCTTTCAGGGATTATATTTATTTTATCTGGCGGTAGAAGTATCTTTTTCGCAGTAGAATGTTTTGCATTACTCGCATTTTTTCTGAAGATAGCCTTGTGTCAAAAAGATAGATTCGATCCTATGTCATTCTTCTTGCTTTCTTTGTTTTTGGGCTTTGTTGATATCGTATTTGCTGTTCTAAGAGTTAGAGCAGTGGGTAGATTATACGACATCGGGGTATATGAGAAAAGTTTGTTTTTGATGATTTTGTGGCTAGCTTTCTTCTGCTTAACGTATGAATTATGGATGAAATTAAAAAGTAGCAAAGGGCATAAAAAGAAGGAGACGAAGAGCTTCCTGAGCTCAATAAAGAAGGTGAATATAAATTCGGTACTGGTAGTTGGGCTTGTTGCACAGATTTTTGTCTTTTATAAAGTCATAACGACAATTATTGCTGTCGGTGGGTTTAGCGAAGCAATCAATAATTTTGCTATTTTTAAATTCAATGACCAAAACTATCTATTAGTGTTTATTTATTTACTTTCTTTTGTCCCGCCGGCGTTGTATGAAAAGGGTTATAAGAAAACAGCATTGTTGGCACTGATTCTCAACTTTGCGATTATTACATTAACTGGTCGCAGAGGGATTGCAATTACTACGGTTGTGATATCGGCTTTAGTATATGTCCATTATCGAGTAAAACCAATAACAAATAAGGTGATTGCTTTAATTTTGCTTCCAATCATCGCATTCATATTAATAGTAGGTAGTTTTAGAGGGCAAAATGTATCTTTGAATAGTAGAAATGGTGTTGTTTTAGACACGATTGCAAAAGTTACTAATACAGTTCAGTATGGCGACAATGTTCCGGATATGATTGATAAAGTTGATAGTGGGGCAGTGGATTTTCAAGGTGGCAAGTACATATTTAATGGAATTATTGGTGTTATACCAAGGGCAATATGGTCGGAGAAGCCAGAAGTAGACCATTCATCTATTTCGAGCCAGTTGGTATATAACGGCCAGTATTCTTATGGAAGACCTGTTGGAGCGTTTGGTTTCTCGTATTTATGTTTTGGCTACATTGGTGTAATAGTATCTGGGCTGATATGTGGGCTTCTGACGGCATTGTTCTATTGTTGGGCCGTTAAGAGAGAACAGACTGTTTTCTCAGTTTTGATATATGCAATTGCTATTCAGTTCATTATGGCAATCACTAATCCAGAGTCGCAGACTAAAGTCATATTTATTTTTGCAGTTATGGTAATTACGAAAGTTCTAGATATACTTTTGGCAAAAAAGATACGGAAGGGGAAAGATGAAAAGCCGGAACAATAATAGAACTGGATGGAGCATGAAAAGAGTGGCGCAGTATTGTTCTGTCCCGATTCAGCGGCTAGCTGGTGATAAATTGTATTTGAAGACTTTGTTTAAACAGAAGATGGGTTATAAATTAGATTTAAATAATCCGCAGACTTTTAGTGAAAAATTGCAGTGGCTAAAATTGAACGATAGGAAGCCATTGTATACTCAGTTGGTAGATAAATATGAAGTAAAAAAATATATAGCGCAGAAGATTGGTGAGGAATATGTTATTCCTACGCTGGGGGTGTATAAAAAATTTGATGATATAGACTTTGAAAAGTTGCCAAAACAGTTTGTAATAAAATGTACTCACGATTCTGGTGGGTTGGTGATATGTAAAAATAAAGATAAGCTAGATATTGAAGCTGCTCGCAAGATAATACAAAAAGCTTTGAAGCGGAATTATTTTTGGTATGGCAGAGAATGGCCATACAAAAATGTGAAGCCAAGAATTATTGTTGAGCAATATATGGAGGACGCAGAAACACACGACCTGAAGGATTACAAGTTTTTTACTTTTAGTGGAGAAATTGGCTGTGTATTGGTAGATTTGGACCGTTTTACAAATCATACAAGGGCGGTTTATAATCGGAATTGGGAGAGAATGCCATTTACGGAGACTTTTCCGACGGATTATAATGTAGAACAAAAATGCCCGAAAAATTTTGATAAGATGGTGGCTTTAGTGGAGAAAATAGCGGAAACGATGGGTAATCCCCCGCATGCTAGAATAGATCTGTACACAGTGGGGGGGGGGTATATATGTCGGTGAGATTACTTTTTTCCATGGGAGTGGGTTCGCAAAATTTGACCCGCCAGAATGGGATGTTAGGATGGGGGATATGATAGATATTAGCAAAGCTAAGAAGAGTAAAAGAGTAAGGAGGATAATGAGAGTTCTATTCCCGTGGAAGAGTATACACAATGGCCTGTATGAAGCGTATGCTAAATATCATAAGCGTGCTAAAGTCGGTATAAAAAATGAATATTTCTCGCATAAAATATATAAAAAATACCATTGCCATGTCAGTCCTTTAGCAGATATCGGTGAAGGGACGATTTTTCCACATCCTATAGGGATAGTGATTGGAAGATGGGCAAAAATTGGAAAGGACTGTGTTATTTATCAAAATGTTACTATTGGTAGGCGTAATCCATCTGATGAATATGATATTGCGGAGATTGGTGATAATGTGTTAGTTGGGTGCAATTCTATTATTTTGGGGAAGGTCAAGATTGGTTCCGATGCTAAAATCGCTGCAGGATCCATAGTGCTTAGGGATGTAAAGCCTGGGGAAACTGTACATGGGGTTGTAAAATGAAGCAGCAGTCTGTAAAGAAAAATTTTTTGTATAATGTAATATATCAGTTGCTTGTACACGTATTGCCGTTTGTAACGATGCCGTATGTTTCGAGAGTTTTGGGGGTAGAGAAATTAGGAGTATATTCTTACACGTATTCCATTGTGTACTATTTCATGATTTTTGCTATGTTGGGTTTGGCGAATTATGGGAATAGGACAGTTGCCAAAGCTAGGGATAGTAGGGAAGAGCTATCTAGAACTTTCAAAGAAGTTTATCGGATGCAGTTAATATCGTCTTTGGCAATGGTGGCTTTATACGTTGTGTATTTATCTGTATTTAATGGAAATGAAAATTGGACGATTTCCGTAGCTCAGATTTTATATCTATTATCTTGCGTTTTTGATATTAGTTGGTTTTTCTTTGGCTTGGAAAGATTTAGGTTAACTATCACATGGAATATGTCAATAAAGGTGACAGCCTTATTGTTGATTTTTCTACTGGTAAAAGGACCGGAAGACCTGTGGATTTACACGGTTATATTAGGGGGAAGCACACTTATTACACAGTTGGCATTATGGCCGTTTGTTCCGAAGTGTATTGATAATGTGAAAATAAAAGCAAGTGATGTAAGGAAACACATAGCACCAAATTTGAGACTTTTTCTGACTGTAATAGGTGTAACTATTTTTAAGGTTATGGACAAAACCATGATAGGTATGTTTTCTAATATGTCAGAGGTCGGGTATTATGAGAATGCAGAGAAAGTTAGCCAGGCTCCTGTAACTATCATTATGGCATTAGGGACGGTAATGCTTCCACGTATGAGTAATATGTATCGTAAGGGTGGAGATGAGGCGAAGGCAGCGAAAGTAATAAGAATATCAATGAAGGTAGCTATGTTACTTGCTTGTGCTTTGGCGTTTGGCTTGTTGGCCGTTGGTAGAGATTTTGCGGTCGTTTTCTTCGGTGCGGAGTTCGAAAAAGCGGGTATATTGATAATGATGCTTGCAATAACAATAGTTTTTTTGGCATGGGGAAATGTAATAAGAACGCAATATCTAATTCCAAAAGAGTACGATAAAGAGTATGCCGCATCGGCTTTTATAGGTGCTGGTGTGAATTTAGTGATTAATCTAGCATTAATACCTAGCTTAGGAGCTATAGGAGCATGCATAGGAACAGTGTTTGCCGAGTTTTCGGTGGCGTTTTATCAGACTATGGTGATTAGAAAAAAACTCCCTATAAAGCAATATCTGATAGATTCGTTATGGTTTGTGATGAGAGCGGCATGCATGTATTCTGTTGTCAGCCTAGTGGGTTTTCTATTGAGGGACGCTAATATCACTGCGAGAATCGTTGCACAGGTATTGGTTGGTAGTATCGTCTACGTGTTGATGAATTATAGATTTATCAGAAAGGAATTAATAGACTTTGAAGAACACGGGAACGTATGGGATTAATTGTTGAGTTGCCGTTTGATACAATATAAGAATGGTGTATAATTTAAGAATGAAGACATATTTAATCACAGGGGGCGCGGGGTTTATCGGCTCTACTCTCACGGAGAGATTGCTTCGTGAGGGAAACAGAATCATCATCGTGGATAATTTTAATGATTTTTATAACCCAGAGTTAAAAAAAGATAATATCAGACCATTTCTTGAGAATAGAGATTTTCAAATTTATCAGGTTGATATTAGAGACAAGAGTGGACTGGAGACAGTATTTAAGGAAAATGACGTAGATGCCATTATGCATCTTGCGGCGATGGCAGGAGTAAGGCCATCAATTGAGAATCCATTGCTATATCAGGACGTAAACGGAATGGGTACGCAGAATGTTCTGGAGATGGCTAGAAAGTATGGGGTAAAGAAATTGGCCTTGGCATCATCGTCATCCGTTTATGGAAATTGCAAAGAGGTTCCGTTCAGAGAAGATATGATAGTGGATTTTGCGATTTCACCATATGCAGCGACTAAAAAAGCAAATGAGGTAATGGCGCACGTGTACCATAAATTGTTTGATATGGATATCGTGATGCTCCGGTTTTTCACTGTATATGGCCCAAAACAACGCCCTGACCTTGCAATTAACAAATTTGCAAGAATGATGGTTAACGGTGAAAAAATCCCTATGTTTGGCGATGGGTCGACATCTAGAGATTACACTTATGTTGACGATATTGTGGATGGTATTTGTAGAACGTTTAGTTATCTAGACAGCAACAATGGTGTTTATGAAGTTATAAACCTTGGCAGCAATAATCCGATTTCTCTCAAAGAAATGATAGAGGTAGTTGGGGAAATTCTTGGAATCAAACCAGAAATTGAACAATTACCTATGCAGCTTGGTGATGTGGACAGGACTTATGCTGATATTACAAAGGCAAAAAGGCTATTGGGGTATGAACCGACCATTGATTTCAGTGAAGGTGTTAGACGTTTTGTGAGATGGTCACAGAGTAGAAAATAGGATGTTATCGGGAGGCTATAATCATTGCTTGTAACCTGCGGTTACTGAGTACTTTGCTGTAGAGCCTTGTTGCATTGTAGGCAACAATAGACACGACAATGCTGAGACCAGTTGAGATGCAGATGAAGGAGGAGAGTCTGCTTGTCCCAAGCGACATTAAAAGCATTGCGTTCATAATCCACATATGGTTTAAGTAAAGCGGCAACGATAGCTTTTCTAAGTAAAAACTTAGCTTATTATCTGTTATTTTGCGGGTTATTGGTATGTCAGAAAATGCAATACTAACCCCTAGGAACAAAGTAACAATCATGAAACTATCATATTTTTGATGAGAATTCGGTAAGCATGATATGAAAAATGTTGAGGTAAAACATGCAATATAGAATAGCGTGAGTAATACTTTTGCAAGTCGCGTGAACTTTATAGAATTTAATTTTTCGGTCAGTGCGAAGGAAAGACTTCCTAGTGATAGCCCGGCTATAGCTGATAAGAGTGATTTTGGTAGATAGCCAAAGTAATAAATATCTGAGTGTGAGTAAGAACCATTGTCCATCTTATTCATAAACCCAAACAATAGAAGAACTATAAGTGGTGATATGATGAGGATAAAGTTTTTCTTATGTTTGACTATGAGTGGGTAGAGTATCATCATTCCTGCGAGCATGACTGAGATATACCATGCGACCCCTACGAATTTTCTGTGAGCGATGAATGATTGTGGCAAAACGAATAAACTAAAGATGGAATTAAGTATTGTTTGCAAGGTGATTTCTTCGCCGCGTACAATATTGACAATTAATCCCGCAATAAAGGCAAATAGAATAAACGGGAAGAAGACTTTAATTTTTTTCCAGATAAAGTTGAAGGTGAGTTTCCCTAAACTGCTAGTATCTTGCTGAACATCTTTGCCGAGCGCGTTTTTTGTCATAAGATACCCTGATACGATGAAAAAGAAGAATATACCTATACTTCCGCCGATAAAATTAAATGGGGAGTTAGCGAATTCTGGATTGTAAGTTTCTGCGTGACGGAATAAAATAAGAAGGCTGAAAAGAAATTTCCAGATGGCTATAGTGGAATTGTGTTTCTTCGCATGGGGGGCGTTGGATTTGATGGCCATATCTGTCAATATTATATCACAAAAATGTGAAAGTAAAAAGACGTCTGTACTGGTTCAAGACATTTGAGATTGTAGGATTAACGAACATTGACATTGAAAAAAAGGAATATACGATGTATAATTGTAGCATGATTTTGAGATTGATGGCAGAAAATTATCGAAGTATTGAAAAAGTCGATATTTGGTTCAATAAGATGAATGTTCTGGTAGGGAAAAATGGTGCAGGGAAGACGACATTGATTTCGATTATTGAGCTAGTAAAAGAAATTGCTAGCGGGAAAGATATAAATGCAATAATAAATGAGGACTCATCACGCGGTGGACTATTCAATGTAAATGTCCAAAAAGACAACACGAGGGTAGAGCTATTATTGCAGACGCCGGACGATCAGCAGTACGTGTATTCTTTTTCAATTGGCGTAGGGAGCGTTGGTCGTGATGGCGCCTATTACTTTTCTGAAGAAAGTTTATGTCGAAAGACTGAGCAAGGAGAAGACAATGTATTTGAGCGCGACGTGAAAGGAAATACCATAAAAGTAGGTCCTGATAGAGTTAGCGTGCCACAACGTGTTGCCGGGGGCGTTGCGGTATTGAGTATGTTTGCTCAAGAACAAACGAGAATGATTGCAGATTTATTGTCTTCATACTCTGTAATTTGGCTAGATGGGGGAGTAAGCAACGAGGATGGGTGGACTGTGATTTCCGCGAATGATCTAGATTTGTCTAGGGTTGATGATGTTGCAGTGGGTTTATATTTAAAGGATGCAAGTGCGTTTTCCGAGGCTGTTGAGCAGATAAGCGAAATTATTCCAGGTTTTGAAGCGCCATTGATTCGCAAATTGCCGTTTGATACTGACGACAATGTTACTGGTGCATCTAGAGTTGGATATGTGGTGGGATGGCATGATTGTGATTATGCTAAAACAGCTACAATTAGTAGTTCGTCTCTTTCTGGTGGTAATAGCAGAGTAATATATCTAATTTTAAGTTTGTATTTTTCTGATGCAAAATCGTGTTTCGTGGCCGAAGAGATAGAAAATGGGATGCATGCGGCAAGGCTGTCGATTTTGATGGACAAGCTGAGAATGATTGGAAAGAATAGGAAGATTCAATTATTCTTTACTACACATAGCCATTTGATTTTGAATGATTTGTTGCCTATGGAGGTCATTTTAGCTAAGTTGGGAGAGAATGGTTCGGAGTATGTAAGGTTGTCTGACTCTTCTGAATATAGCGAAATAGTAAAGGATCTAGGACGTCAACCTACTAGTAAGGAGATAGCTGAGTCGGGATTGGTGTTTTGATATGAAGACGACGAGAGTAGGAATTGCTTATGAGGGCGGCAGTGATATAGAAGTTTTAAAAATATGGACAAGGCGGATTTTTGGTGAATGTGGATTGAACTGTGAAGATATGTTATTTAGTGATGCTACTCCGTCTACAGGGCTTTTGGGCTTTTTGCCAGTATTTATGAGAAAGTTTGACGATGAGAGAGCGGTTATGGCCGTTTTTTGTACGGATCAGGACAAAGACGCGGACTCCAGAAGAAGACAAATTATGCAAAGGGCTATGGAAATTAATCCTGCGTTTGCGGAAAGGGTTGTAGCGGCTGTGCCTAGCCCGCATATTGAGAAGTGGTTGCTTCTACAGGATAGTGTAGTAAAAAATATCTTAATGTTGGATGGGGCGGAAAAATTACCACACGCAAATGAACAACCTAAGTATCAATTGACGATGCTTTATAGCGAGAGCAATTATAAAGGAAGCTTGCGGGAACTAAAAATGCAAATTGCGAAGGAAATGGATTTGGGATATTCAGCAAGGAATAATGCCGAATTTGGACATTTCTTGCAAGATGTGATGAACATAGCAAATAGATTAAAGGAGGAGATATGAAAATAGCAGTTGCAGGAACGGGATATGTGGGGCTGTCTTTGGCGGTTTTGCTGTCTCAAGAGAATGAAGTTTGGGCGCTAGATGTGGTGCCGGAGAAGGTGGAGATGATAAATGCGCGGCGGTCGCCGATCTCTGATGAGTATATTGAGAAGTTTCTGGCCGAGAAGGATTTGAATCTTCGGGCGACTTTGGATTTTCGTGAGGCATTTTCGGGGGCGGAGTTTGTGATTATTTCTACCCCGACGAATTATGATGAGGAGCAAAATTTCTTTGACACTTCTTCGGTGGAAGATATAATTTCTAAGGTGTTGAGCCTTCCGGATTGTAATGCGACGATGGTAGTAAAATCGACCATTCCGGTGGGATTTATTCGGAGGATGCGAGAAAAATATCAGACGGATAGGATTTTCTTTTCGCCGGAGTTTCTCCGAGAAGGGAAAGCACTTTATGATAATCTTTACCCGTCTAGAATTATCGTAGGCGACGAGACGCCAGAGGCGCATAAATTTGCGGAGCTTTTGGTCTCGGCGGCCGAGAAGAAGGGCGTGCCAGTATTGTTCATGAATTCGACCGAGGCAGAGGCAGTAAAATTATTTGCGAACACCTATCTTGCTCTTCGAGTGGCGTACTTTAACGAGCTTGATACATATGCTCTATCTAAAGGACTTGATACAAAAGACATTATTGCGGGAGTATCCCTAGATCCAAGGATTGGCGATTTTTACAACAATCCGTCGTTTGGGTATGGCGGGTATTGCCTCCCGAAAGATACGAAACAGTTGCTTGCGAATTATAAAGACGTACCGCAAAATTTGATTTCGGCAATTGTATCGGCAAACGAGACGAGGAAAGAGTTTATCGTTTCGGAGATCATGAAGCTCGGACCGGAAGTGGTAGGGGTCTATCGCCTGACGATGAAGGCGGGGAGTGATAATTTTCGCTCTAGTGCGATTCAGGATATTATGCGGATGCTGCGGGCGCGGGGCGTAGAGGTGATTATCTTTGAACCGACGCTTTCCTCGGACGAGGATATGCTTTATGACGATTTTCCGATTATAAATGACCTTGAGGCGTTTAAAGAAAATTCTTCGGTGATTGTGGCGAATCGGCTAGAGCCGGAGATTGCGGACGTTTCGGAGAAGGTTTATACAAGAGACTTGTTTAGTAGAGACTAGCCCATTTATTTCGGGGGTAAAATATGGTATAATTTGAGTATGAAAATTTTGATTACAGGAGCGAGGGGGATGCTGGCTCAGGCGGTGCGGGAGAAGTTCGCGCGGGATGGTCAGAATGAGATTGTTTTGACGGACCTTTCGGGGCGGAAAGTCGGAGGAGAAGAGGTTTCTAGCAACGGGAATTCAGAGGTGGATGGCCTCTTTTTGGATATTACTGACATAGAGAGTATAAAAAATGTATTCAATGAGATTCGGCCGGAGCTCGTGATTAACTGTGCGGCATATACGGCAGTAGACAAGGCGGAGACGCAGGAAGAATTAGTCTATAAAATCAATGCCGAAGGGCCGGGGAACCTCGCAAGAGCCTGTGCGGCGCTCGGAAAAAGTGAAAATTGGAATGGAATGGAGGGCGGGCCGATACTTGTACATATCTCGACAGATTATGTTTTTGGCGGGAGTAAGCCGATTACGGAGGAATATCTTGAGGATGACGAGAAGAAGCCGGAAACAGTCTATGGCAAGATGAAACTCGCGGGGGAAGAGCAGATTGCTATTTCGGGGTGTAATTACTACATTTTTAGAACTGCGTGGCTATATGGTGAAGGTTCGAATTTCGTAAGGACAATGATTAAAGTTTCAGAGGGCAGAGAGGAAGTTTCGGTGGTTGATGATCAGCATGGTAGCCCGACTTACACCGAGGATTTGACTAGTATCATTTATCAGGCGGTAACCAAACATATTCCATTTGGAATCTATAATGCGACTGACCTTGGCTTTACGACATGGGCAGAGTTTACAGAGAAGATTTATGAGCTTTCTGGAATCAATTGCAAGGTAATTGGAATTTCGAGCGCGGAATATGAGGCGCAGGCAAAGGCAAAAGCCGGGGAAAATTATAAAGTCGCGAAGCGGCCGCTAAACTCGAAAATGAGCAAACAGAAATTGCTCGACGCAGGGGTAGAAATTCCGACGTGGGAAGATGGGCTAAAGCGATATCTCGACGGGGAAGATAATAAGATTGTAAAGAGTTAAA
Organism: uncultured Candidatus Saccharibacteria bacterium; assembly: GCA_964566585.1. Classification (GTDB taxonomy): domain Bacteria; phylum Patescibacteriota; class Saccharimonadia; order Saccharimonadales; family Saccharimonadaceae; genus Nanosyncoccus. The sequence goes on from CAZMIW010000001.1 coordinate 27,722, forward strand.
CTAAAGAAAGGAGTTTATGAAAAATAGAAAAGGAATTATCTTAGCGGGGGGGAGCGGGACGCGGCTATACCCGCTCACGATGGCGCTGTCGAAACAGCTGATGCCGGTTTATGACAAGCCGATGATCTACTACCCGATTTCGGCTCTGATGATGGCGGGGATTCGGGAGATTTTAATTATTACGACGCCGAGAGACAACCAGAGCTTTCGGGAGCTCCTCGGGGACGGCTCGAAATGGGGAATGAGATTTGAATACATGATCCAAGATAATCCGAATGGTCTCGCCGAGGCGTTTATCCTAGGCGAGGACTTTATCGGGGAAGACAACGTCGCGCTAATCCTCGGTGACAACCTATTCTACGGGGAGAATTTGCAACGAATCTTAACAAAAGCCAATTCTGACGAGGAACATTCAACAATTTTTGGCTATACCGTCAAAGATCCGGAGAGATACGGAGTCGTAGAGATGGACGCGGAAGGAAACGCCATCTCGATTGTCGAGAAGCCGGAAAATCCGCGGACAAATCTCGCGGTGCCGGGGCTCTATTTCTACACTAACGGCGTAATAGAAATTGCCAAAAATGTCCAGCCGAGTGAGAGAGGAGAGCTCGAGATTACCTCGGTGAACGAGGAGTATATGAAACGGAAGCAGCTAAAAGTCGTGAAGCTCGGGCGGGGGATGGCGTGGTTCGATACCGGAACACACGATGCGTTAATTGAAACAGCGCAATTTGTCCAGACGATCGAAAAACGGCAAGGGATGCTGATTTGCAGCCCGGACGAAATTGCATACGATAACGGCTGGATTAGAAAGGGCGACTTGAGAGAATTGGCCCTGCCACTCAAAAAGACCGAATATGGCAAGAGCCTGCTCGCGATTTCGGAGGGGGAAGTTTAATGAACGAGAATTTAGGAGTTGGAGCGGGGGAAGCTAAAAACGGCGGGGAAGTAGTTGAGGCGGGGAATTTTCGATTTGAGAAATTGGAGATACCGGGGCTCGTCGTGATTACGCCAAAGGTTTTCCCAGACGAGCGGGGGTATTTCTTAGAGACTTATTCAGAAAAAGATTTTGCGAAGGCGGGAATTGACTGTAAATTCGTACAAGATAACCAATCGGGCTCGACTTTTGGGGTGCTTCGGGGTCTTCATTTTCAGAAGGAGCATCCGCAGGCGAAATTAGTCCGAGCGACTTTTGGGCAAGTCTTTGATGTGGCGGTGGACCTCCGCGAGGGCTCGCCGACATTTGGAAAATGGCACGGAGTTTTACTTACGGACGAAAATAAAAAACAATTCTTTATCCCGAAGGGATTTGCGCATGGTTTTGTAGTGCTGTCGGGAAAGGCGGAGTTTACTTATAAATGCGACGATTTTTATGCGCCGGGAGACGAAGGCGGGCTAATCTGGAACGACCCAGAGGTCGGGATTGAATGGCCGATTGAAGGCTTTCTTGAGGCGGATGGCTCGGAAAATGCTTCGGTGGCGCAAGTTGAAAAGCTAAAAAAAGAGGACATAATTTTATCAGAAAAAGACCAGAAGCACCCGGGGCTTTCCGAGGTATTTAGATTTAAGGGGCTAATTTAAGAAAGGAGCGAATAATGAATATTTTAGTAACAGGGGCGGCGGGGTTTATCGGAAGCAATTTCGTGCATTATTACACCGAGAAACATCCGGAGGATAAAATAATTGTACTAGACAAATTGACCTATGCCGGAAATCTTTTGAACTTGGCGCCGCTTGTCGACGAGGAAGGAGAATCTAAGGACGAGAGAGTCGAATTTGTCCGAGGAGATATTTGCGACAGGGAATTGGTGTCGAAGATTTTTAGAGAGAAAGAGGTTTCGGGCGTGATTCATTTTGCGGCGGAGAGTCATGTTGATAATTCGATTAAGAATCCGTCGATTTTTGTGGAAACAAATGTTTTAGGAACGCAAGTTTTGCTGGATACAGCGAAAGAGTTTTGGGGGGAGGGCTCTTCTCAGAAGTTCATACACATTTCTACAGACGAGGTGTATGGAACTTTGGGCGAAAATGGCTATTTTACGGAGTTGTCGCCTTATCAGCCTAATTCTCCGTATTCGGCAAGCAAGGCGGGGAGCGATATGCTTGCAAGGGCATATTTTGAAACCTTTAAGATGAACGTGAATATTACAAACTGCTCGAACAACTACGGTCCGTATCAACATCCGGAGAAATTAATTCCGACGATTATCAGGAAGGCTTTAAATGATGAGAAGGTGCCGGTTTATGGGGACGGGATGAACGTCCGGGATTGGCTCTATGTCGAGGACCATTGCAAGGCGATTGACTTAGTATTTCACGAGGCGCCGGCGGGAGAGAAGTATTGTATTGGCGGACATAATGAAATGCACAACATTGATATTGTAAAATTGATTTTGAAGAGGCTCGGGAAGTCTGAGGAGTTGATTGAGTTTGTCGAAGACAGAAAGGGACACGATTATCGCTATGCGATTGATCCGACGAAGATTGGGAAAGAACTTGGCTGGGTGCCAGATACGAAGTTTGCGGATGGGATTGTGAAAACAGTTGATTGGTATTTGGCGGAGCGTTCACTGTAGAGCGCTCTGGCGCGTTGTGTGTGACTTAATTTTTGTGATATAATATTAGTATGAAGGAAACAATCGGGGAGATTTATAGAAAACACAAAAAGCTGTTTGTTCTGATGGTGATTTTATTAGTGTTATCATTGGGGCTGTTGGTATTTTCTTTGCTAAATTTGAAAATTTCAAATTCGACGGTACACGTCGGGTATTCGGATATTGGGAGCTATCAGGGGGGAGATTTTACGGAGACAAAGGGAACCTCGGGGTATGTTTCGGGGAGATGGATGGATATGCTAGCCTTTCCGGTGCTTGCGATTATCCTAGGGGTGATGCATAATTTTATCGCAATTAAACTTTATAAGCGACGTGGGGAGGCCTCGGCGCGAGTGTTTGTGATGATGAGTATCTTAGTGTTGATTTCGGCGATATTAGTGCTTTGGCGCTTGACCGGAGAGGGATAAGAATAAAATTCTCAGGAGCGAGAGAGTAGATGACCGCAAGAGAAGAACAGGCAAAATTTCCAAAAGAGCTGGAGATCCCACAGGGGAAGAGAACAAAGACCTATCGGTTTTTTGAGATGCTTCCGGCGTTGTTGTCCTATGGGGTGATAATTGGGCTGTTTGTGATTTCTTGGCTTTCGCCGACGGCGGGGGCGATTTATCTTTTGGTTATTATTACTATTACTTTAGTTCGGGCGATTGGGGTGGCAATACGGACGGTGCAGGGATACAATGTGATTCGGATGGCGATGAAAGTGGATTGGCATAAGCGGCTTGCGGAACTTTCTGATCCGCATAAAAATTTTGAACGACTAAGAGGTAAGAGGGAGTGGACGGCGGCTGATTATGCGAAGATGGAAATAACGAATCAAGGATTTTCTAAAAACGAATTTAATTATTATGAACACATCGAGAACCTAAGAGAGATGAGTGTAAGCCCGGAAAATTATCCGGATCCGGAGAAGATTTATAATGCGATTATTATGGTTGCGTATGATGAAGGATTGGAAACTCTGGTGCCGTCGATAGAGGCGGTTTTAAAATCTACCTTCCCGAGCGATAGAGTAATTTTTGTACTCGGCTATGAGGAACGGGGCGGTCCAGAGATGGAAGCGAGAGCGAAGGAGCTTCTAAAACAATATAAAAATAGATTTTATGATTTTCTAATCGTTAAGCACCCAGACGGCCTAGTTGGGGAAATAAAGGGTAAGGGCCCGAATTCGACTTATGCGGGGAAGGCGTTGCTCGCCTATGTAGAAAAGAAGAGGATACCGGTTTCAAACGTGATTGTGACGACGCTCGATGCGGACAATCAGATGAGCCCGATGTATTTAGATTATTTGGCTTATGAATTTGTGACGCATCCGGAGCGGCAACACCTAGCCTATCAGCCGGTGGCGCTATTTATGAACAACATTTGGGATGCGGCGCCGCCGATGAGGGTGATTGCGACGTCGAATTCGTTTTTCAATGTGATTAATACAATGCGGCCACATTTAATTCGGAACTTTGCCTCGCATGCGCAGCCTCTTCAAGCGTTAGCGGAGATGGATTTTTGGAGCAAGCGGACGATTGTGGAAGATGGACATCAATATTGGCGGAGCCTGTTTTTCTTTAAAGGAGATTATAGGGTCTTGTCGATTAAGGTGCCGATTTATCAGGATGCTGTTATCGATCGGACGATTTGGCAGACTCTGAAGGCGCAGTTTATACAACTGAGGCGATGGGACTATGGGGTGAGTGATGTGGCATACGTGGGCGAAAAATTAGTGAACAAAAAGAAGCGTCGGGTGCCGTTTTTCCAGCTGTTGCCGAAGTTTTCGAGCTTGCTCGGCGGGCATATTATGCTCGCGGCGATGAGTCCGATTGTAGCGTTTGGGGGCTGGGTGCCGCGGCTGGTGAATGAAAATTCGCGCCAGCTCCTCACCTATAATTTGCCACAGACAGTCTCGACGATACAGGTGTTTGCGAGTATCGGTCTCTTTATTACGATTTTGTTCAGCCTCCGGATGCTCCCGCCGAGACCTAAAAAGTATACAAGGTTTAAAAATGTGTTCATGGTTTTACAATGGGTATTGATGCCGATTGTGGCGATTTTATATCAAAGTGCGGCGGCGTTTTATGCGCAGACTCGCCTTCTGACTGGACATTATATGGAAAAATTTGATGTAACGAGAAAAGTTGTAAAGAGCAGCTGATAAACCCTATAATTTCTAATATTTTTGCTTGACTTTCATTTCGGATACGCTTATAATAGAACTATGAATTTGATACATGGCGTGGGCGACTTCTTCGCGTTAGATATTGGGACAAATGCACTGAGAATTGTGCAGCTTTCCGGTTCGATAAATGGAGGGTTTGCTTTGCAGAAATACGCTTATGTACCGATTGACTCGAGGATTTTACAGGATACAAGTGAGGCGGGGAAGAAGAAGATGGGGGAGATTATCAATGGGGCGCTGACGCAGGCGGGAATTAAGACGAAGAATATTGCTTTTGGTTTACCGGCGAGAAAAACTTATACGACAGTGGTGGAGGTAGAGGGAATTAACGAAAAGCAGTTAAAACAGACTTTGAAATATCAGCTAGATCAGTTTATTCCGATGGCGCTCGACGAGGCGGAGGTTTCTTATTCTATCCTTGGGCTTTCGCCGAATGATCCGACGAAGGCGGAAGTTTTAGTCTCTTCTGTTTCAAAGGAATTTGCAGAGAGCCAGATGGAGATGATGGAGAGCATCGGGCTAAATGTGATTGTTCAGGAGCCGGAGCCAATCGCGATGGCGAGAGCGTTAAACCCTTACGGGAGCATGGATGCAGCGATGATTATCGACCTCGGAGAAGATTCGACGGATCTCGTGGCGATGTATCTAGGGAAGCCAAGGTTGGTGCGCTCGATACCCGGCGGGATTGGGGCGATGGCAAGAGTAGTGGCGGAGACGCTTTCGGTAGAGCAGGCACAGGCGCGACAGTTTATTTTGAGGTTTGGGTTGGCACAGGACCAGCTAGATGGCCAAGTATTTAAGGCTTTGAATGCGACGCTAGATGCTTATGCGATGGAGCTGACGAAGTCGGCGCAGTTTTTCCAGACGAAATATCTCGGGGTGCCGATTAAGTCAATTATTCTTTCTGGGTTTGCAGGTGTAATTCCGTTCTTGTCTGAGTTTTTGGAAGCGAAGACGGGTATTCGGACGGTTCAGGGAAATCCATGGCAATTAGTGCAGGTAACGCCAGAGCAGCAGAAGGTGTTAGTGAGCGTAGCAAGTGAATTTGCGGTGGCGATTGGTCTCGCGGAAAGGATAAACGATTAAGATGGACGGGCTAAAAGAAAAGATAGCGAATTTCCGGGCGAAATTGAATGGGAAGGATCCGAATGCGCCGGAAGAGCCAAAGTTTTCGGAGAATAAAACTTTTGAAATAAACTTGGTGCCAGAAATTAAGTATCAGATGTTGAAGTCGATGCGCTTTCGGAAGGTTTCGACCTTTGTGTGCGCAATTGTGGCGGCGGTAGTCGGGGTAGCGACGGCGGTGTTTGGCATCATCGTAGTAACGCAGAACAACACTCTAGCACAGCAAGATACGAAATTGGACAGTATGGCGAAAAAGATTAGCGAGTTTAGCTCGATGGACGACTTCTTGACTTTACAGAGCCAGCTAAATGCGATTCAGACGGTGAACGACAACAAGCAGGTGCTTTCGCGGATTTTCGGGGTGATTTCAATGCTTCGGCCGCAGGGCGGGGATGAGTTAACGCTCTCAAAAGTTTCGGTCAATATGGATGACGATGTGGTGACGATGGAAGGTCAGGCCGATGCGGGAGTGGCGCCGTTTTACGACTATCGTGTTTTGGAGTCGTTTAAGAAGGGAGCGGAGCTAACAAAGTATGACCATGGACGGTATGTAGATGCAGAGGGAGTCGAAATTCCGGCGAGGTGTATGATTGAGGCTAAGCCGGATGGGTCGACCTATATGGATGAGAACGGTAGTATTTATGCTTATCAAACGATTGGCGAGTATGGTTGTGATACGAAGCTGAAGGAGCTAAAGGACGCTTTGAACAGCGTGAAGGAGAATGTATCGGTTTCGACAGAGACAGATACAAAGACGGAGATTGACAAGGAGACTGGCAAGGAAGTGACGACGACGGTGACGACAAAGACAAAAGAGAGTGAGCTTAAGGCACAGCAGGCGCAGGTTTATAGCGAGTATGGGACGGAGGTAAGGAAGAACTGGTTTGACAAATGGCTCAAAGAGAATAATTTAGAGCGGTATGACGATTATGAAAATCGGCAAGACGATATTAGAGCGGCTTACCAGGCTTATTATGACGGTCTTTCGGATGAGGAAAAAGTGATTGTAGATACAGAGATAAATGCGGGAGTGGATATTCGAGACGTAGATTTTCGGAAGATTTATCGTACACCACAGTTCACCGAGTGGCTAAAGGAAGGTTGGACTGACGAAGATGGCAAGACTCAGGCAACACCAAGGATGACGCTTTCGGGCGAGATTTCGGACTGGCCGCACTTTGAGAGTCAATGTATTTCGTATTCGGGTGAGAAAAACACAGTGAATGGCAAGGAAGTGGTGATGTGGACGACGACGAATGATTGTATGTTGCTTGCGGGAGATATGAGTATTTTGGAATCTTCAAACGGTAGGAACTCCGAAGGAGAGTTAGTGCTCAGATTTAGAGCGACGATTGATATTGCGAAAGAAGCACTGTCGTTTAAGACGAAGCATTTACTTGCGATTGGACCGGACGGACAGAATGTGACTGATTCCTATCGCCAGATCGAAGGAATGTTCGAGCAGGAAGCGGTGGATTGTAATACGGCGGGCGTGATTTGTACGGAAGCAGAGACAGCAGGGAATAATGGTAGCGGTAATAGCGAAAATACTAGTGGTAATTCTGGAAGTGGTAATGGTAATAATGGAGGAAACTCATAATGGCGGAAGAGAAGAAAAATCCAGCTGAGACTGATGGTCCGGCAGTAGAAAAACGTGCAAAGATTTCAAAAGCGCAGAAGCAGATTTTGTTCACAATCGGCGGAACGGCGGTCTTTGTAGGGGTCTGTGGAGTTTTGATTTCATACTGTATGCGCTTAATTGGCTTTAACTCGAGAGTAATTGAGGCGAAAGATACTTCGATTTCAAATTACTCGGCAACGATTAAAAATGTAGGGGTCTGTAAGGTTTCGGGGAGCGGAGTGATTACGGATGAGGAGCTGAAAAAATGCACGCCAAACACGTATCTTTCGGATTCACTGAGTGGGACGTTGCGCTATAATGTGATGGTAAAGACGGCGAGTAATGAAGACCTAGAAAGTGTAGCGAGGCCGCTACAAGATTCTTGCTATAACACCGTTGACGGAAGAAAAGTGAAGATAAACTTTAAAGAGCTTTATGACAATGCTGAGGAAGAAGCAAAGAACGATAGTAGTTTGAACGTCGATACTTTGAAGGCGAAATATCTCGATATGATGAAATCGTGTTCGGCACTCCGGGCGATTCCAGATGCTTTGCCGGCACAGAAGAATACGGAGGCGTTGCTTGCATCGCTTAACCGCTTGTTTGATATTGCGGGTTGGCAACCGAGCGGGCTTTCGCCGAATTCGTCCTCTTCGCGAAGTCCGTATAAAAATGTTTCGACGCTCCCAGTGTCGCTTTCGGTAGAGGCGGATAGTGCAGAGACGATGAAAGTGCTTTCGACGATCGAGCGCTCAATTCGGACCTTTGATATTACAAGCGCAACGATTGAATGGATCGGAGACAATACTTTGAAGTTGGGTGCTTCGGCGAGAGCTTATTATACGGGCGAGCAATCTTTGACTCAAAAGACGACGACGGTCTATGCGGATGCAAGTAAACGGAATGTGACAAAGACAACATCTGGAGGAAGTAAATAATGAGTAAAAAAGATATTATTTCAATTGTAGCGGTGGCAATTCTCGGGACGGTGGCGGCGATTGTGGCGGTAAATTCGATTCTTGGAGATATAAATGATAAATCGGCGACATTTAAGTTTATCGATGTGGTAAACAGTAGCGTGGGGACACCGGACCCGGAAGTGTTCAATCCGGATGCGATTAACCCGACGGTGGACGTGTTCGTAGGTGGCTGTGTAGATAAGAATGGAAATGGGCAGCTAGACGAGGACGAGAAGATTGGTTGTAGTCGCGGGCAAGAAGAAGAGATTGTTGAAGACCAAGCAGAAATAAACGAGGGGCAGTAATGGCACTCCTTACGCGCGACACACAAGATAGGGTGATAAACCTTTTAGTATCCGAGGGACTAGCGAACCCGACGATGGTGCAGGAGGTAGTTGACGAGGTCTCAAAAACAAAGCAACCGTTGATAGCTGCCCTAGTTTCAAAAGGGGTGATTACGAATCGGATGGTTTCACATGCAACGGCAAATGTGCTGGGTGTGCCATATGTAGAATTAGAGAATATTACGATTGATCAGGATACATTGCTTAATTTACCACAAGAGATTTCAGAACGGACGATGGCGGTGGCAATTGGAGAAGCGAACGGCTACCTCGTGGTGGCAATGGTGGATGTGACAAATGTCCAGTCGACGGATTATCTTTCAACATTGACGGGTAAGCCGGTAAGGGCAGTGATGTCGAGCGAGGAGGGAATTAGGTATATTCTTTCGCAGTATCGGGCGGACTTTTCAAACGTCGATAAGGCGGTGGCGGCCTCGAATAGGGAGGTTCAGCAACAGCAGGTTTCGGAAGATGTCAAGACGATTACACAGGATTCGCCGATTTCAAAGGCGCTTACTACGATTTTGGAATTTGCAGTAAAGTCGAAGGCCTCAGATATTCATATTGAGCCGCTCGAGGAAATGCTCGTGATTAGGTGTAGAATAGACGGGGTGCTGAGGCGAGTAATGGAATTACCGAAATCGGTGGAGCCGGCACTAGTTTCGCGTATCAAGATTTTGGCGAATCTGAAGATTGATGAACACAGAATCCCGCAGGACGGTCAGTTTGCGGTTTTAGTTGCGGATAAGGAAGTAGACCTTCGTATTGCGATTGCGCCGGTGGTGTGGGGAGAGCAAGTGGTGATTCGTATTCTTGACAAGACGGGTACGCCGCTAGAGGTCGAGCAGATGGGAATGACGGGGCATGCACTTAAGATGGTGCTTGAGGGGATTTCAAAGCCTAATGGGATGATTCTGACTTCGGGGCCGACGGGTTCTGGTAAGTCGACGACACTGTATGCTTTAATCAAGAAGATTAAGGATGAGAAGATTAACATCGTGACGCTAGAGGACCCGGTAGAGTATAAGATGGATGGGGTTAATCAAACACAGGTGAATATCGATGCGGGGTTGACTTTTGCCTCGGGGTTACGTTCGATTCTTCGTCAAGACCCAGATGTGGTGATGGTCGGGGAGATTCGCGATGGAGAAACGGCGCAGCTCGCGGTGCAGGCGGCGCTTACTGGGCACTTAGTATTTTCGACTTTACACACTAACTCGGCGGCGGGGATTTTGCCGAGACTTCTCGATATGGGAATCGAACCATTCTTGCTCGCTTCGACTTTGAATACGGTAATTGGGCAGAGATTAGTGCGCCGGGTTTCAGATAAAAAGACGACCTATCAGGCTTCGGAGATTGAGGCACACGAGATTAATCAGGTGGTTGGGGATCTTTTGCCACAGAGCTCGGCGGATGTTGCGAAGGTGTCGGAAGATTTGGGATATCCGGGGCTACCGGTGTTTTCAAAGGAAGGGAAATATACTTTAACGCAAGGAGTGGAGGATACGGACACGCCGGGTGGGTTTAAGGGCCGGGCCGGGCTTTATGAAACGATTATGGTGGATGAAGAGATACAGAAGCTTCTTGTGGCGCAGGCGACTTCGTCAGATATTATGAAAGTGGCGAAGGCGAAGGGGACGGTGACGATGCGCCAAGATGGGATGCTTAAGGCGTTGTCGGGGATTACGACCGTGTCGGAAGTAAATCGGGTAGCTTCTGACATTGCATAGCAGAGCGATCTGCTTCTTTTAGCGGTATACCTAATAAAAGCATTTAAAACTATTTAAAATTTATTATGTTTATGCTAAAATAGGATTATGGATAATGCTAACGATATAGAAATCAAAGATTTAAGTGCGGGAGCGGACGGTGGAGACCCGAAGACTCTGAAAATTGAAACTCTTCTTGAAGAGACGGTGAGGCAAAAGGCTTCAGACCTTCACATACAGGTTGGACTGCCGCCGATTTTGCGTGTGGATGGGGTGCTTCGGCCGATTCCGAATACGCCGGTAGTGGACGAGGAGGCGAGCGAGAGATTGATCTTCTCGACAATGGACTCTCTCCAGCAGCAATCTTTAATGAAAGACAGGGAATTTGACTATTCGTTTGCATTTGGTTCACTTGGTAGATTTCGTGTCAACGCTTTTCAGGAGAAGGGTTCGCTTGCTGGGGCGTTTCGTTTAATTCCAGATAAGATTTTGTCAATTCAGGAACTCGGGATGCCGGCGGTAGTAGATACCTTTACGGAGTTTCCGCGAGGATTGGTGCTTGTGACTGGGCCGACGGGTTCTGGTAAGTCGACGACGCTGGCGGCGCTTCTTGAGAAGATTAATCAGACAAAGCCGGTGCATATCTTGACGATTGAGGACCCGATTGAGTTTACCTATACTTCAAAAAGAGCGGTGGTGGTACAGCGTGAAGTACATTATGATACCCTGAGCTTTTCGAGGGCGCTTCGTTCGGCGCTTCGCCAAGACCCGGATGTGGTGCTGATTGGTGAGATGCGCGACCTAGAGACGATTCAGGCGGCTCTTACGGTGGCGGAAACCGGTCACTTGGTATTTGGGACGCTTCACACAAACTCAGCAGCGCAGTCGATTGACCGTATTATTGATGTTTTCCCGGCGCACCAGCAGTCTCAGATTAGGCTACAGCTTTCGGCGGTGCTTCAGGCGGTTTGTTCGCAGCGGCTTGTGCCGGCGATTGCGGGTGGACGAGTCTGTGCGGCGGAGATTATGGTGATTAATCAGGCGATTAAGTCCTTAATTCGTGAAGGAAAGACACACCAAATCGATACGGCGATTCAGACGGGTGTGGCGCAAGGGATGCAGACGATGGATAGGACGCTCGTGAAGATGATTCAGACGGGAATTATTTCATATGATGATGCCCGCGAGTATGCGGTTGATTTAACAGAATTCGAAAGACTAGCACGAGGATAAATCCTTAAATGAAAAGGTTTAATTACCAAGCGATTGATAGTAAGACAGGAAGATCTGTAAAGGGGGTGATTCAGGCGGATACAGAGCGAAATGCTGGTAAACTTTTGATTGAACAAGGTTTTATACCGCAGAAGGTCGTTGAGGAAAATACAACAGGGCTGTTTGCGAAGTTAAAAAACAGGATTACGGCAAAGGACAGGATTGTCTTTACGCGCCAGTTTGCGACTTTGATTGGGGCGGGGCTGCCGCTCGCGAATGCTTTGCGCCTGCTCGCGGATCAGACTGAAGCGCCGGGGATGAAGTCAGTAGTAGAGGATTTGCTTGCGAATGTTGAAGCAGGGAAGAGCTTGACTCAGGCTTGTGCGGCGCATCCGAAGGTATTTGATAAATTATTCTTGGCGCTAGTTTCGGCGGGCGAGCTTTCGGGTACGCTTGATGAATCTTTGAAACGGCTTGCGGACCAGCAGGAAAAAGACCAAGCGATGATTTCGCGAATCCGGGGGGCGATGATTTATCCGGCGATTGTGCTTGTCGTGATTATCTTTGTGATGGTGTTTATGCTTGTAGAGGTGGTGCCGCAGGTAGAGTCGCTTTATAATGACCTTGGGGAGGAGCTCCCGGGGACGACGAAGTTGCTCGTGGCGATAGCGAACTTTATTATTGCGGATTGGTGGTTAATTATGCTGGTGCTGTTTGTGTTGGTTTGGATTTTACTGAACTTTAGGACAACTAAAACAGGAATTAGGGTGGCTGCGAACATTAAATTGAACGTGCCGATTTTCAAGGGGTTGTTTCATAGGCTCTATAATGCGCGGTTTGCGCGGACGGCGCAGATTCTTTTGATGTCTGGTGTGCCGATGATTGATGTGATGCTGATTTCGGCAGAGTCGACGGCGAATGTGGTGATGCAGGATAACATCACGAAGGCGAGTGAAAAGGTTAAGGCGGGTAAATCGCTAGCGGATTCGTTAGAGGGGGTAGATTATATTTTGCCACTTTTGCCGCAGATGGCGGCGATTGGTGAGCAATCTGGTAAGATTGATGAGATGCTAGGGAGGGCGGCGACGGTTTATGAGAATGAGTTGGACGAGAAGATTAATGCGATTTCGACAATGATTGAGCCGATATTGATGATTTTCCTTGCGGGGATGATGGTGTTTATGATTGGGGCCATTCTGATGCCAATATATAGTCTAGTCAACAGCATTGGATAGGGGCAAGCCACTGCAGAGCGGATAAAAATGGTGACCCGGGTGCGAGTCGAACGCGCAACCTTCTCCTTAGGACGGAGCTGCTCTATCCATTGAGCTACCGGGCCACTTAGGGATAATTATAGCATTTTTTTAGAAATAAGTCTTGTATTTTTTGACGAAAGCGTGTATCATAATAATATATATAGCATAAGCTTAGTGAAAGGATTTTATGTTGAAACAGAAAACATCATCAAAGCGCGGTTTTACCATTATTGAGGTGGTGCTCGTGCTTGCGATTGCGGGACTTATCTTCTTAATGGTGTTCCTCGCTTTACCAGCTCTTCAAAGGTCTCAGAGAGATACGCAGAGGCGAAGTGCTTATTCGGAGTTCTTGACGCAGATTTCTAACTATCAGTCGAATAACCGGGGAAGGTTGCCGGGCGGTACTAGTGGTAAGACGGAGAATTGGGAAAACTTTATCACTGCATATTTGAGGCCGACGGAGAATTGTACGCGCAAAGCGGAGTATTATGAAACAGAGGCTAGCGGTACTGAGGCTTATGAAAGTAGCGACCCAAATGATACTGAAGGCTGTTCGGATGGTCCGGCTACCTTCTTGGACCCAGTGGGGGAACCATATTATATTGGTGGTGTAATACAGGCTGATGATGTTGAAACGAAAGGTGGCACTGCGCTTACTTGGGATAAGAATAAATATCAGATTTATGTTTATCTGCAAGCCGTTTGTGACGGCGAAAAGGCTATACAGTCTGACGGTGCTAGAAATGTGGCAATACGCGTGAAATTAGAAGGTGGTGGCATTTACTGCGGCAACAACTAATTAAAATCGCATATTAGGGCGAGCTGCTTCTTCAGCAGCTCCGCTACTCACGAGACATACGAGAAGTATGTCTCGTTCCGTTGCTCGCCGCTTCATTGCATCTCATCCCTACTATGCGATTTTAGATTATCTCATCTCTAAAAAGCAATTTAGAGGTTTTTAATTTTTGTTCTATTGTATCTTGCCTATACTAAGTAATTTTAAATGTGTTATAATTATATATAATAAAAGGAGTTAATTATGGCAAAAGAAGAAAAAAAGCAAGACGAAAGTTTAATTCAGAGGAGCCTCGTGGTTTTGAAGCCGGATACCGTCCAGCGGGGAATTATCGGAGAGATTATTTCGCGGTTTGAGCGGGTAGGCTTAAAAATCGTAGGGATGAAGATGGTGATGCCGGGGGAGGAGCTTTATTATCAGCATTATGAGGACATTGGGCAGATGATTACACGTCGAGGTGAGCAGGCCTTTCGCTATAACGTAAAATATATGATGAGCGGGCCGGTGATTGCGATTGTGCTCGAAGGTGTAGAGGCGGTGCCTCTAGTGCGGAAGATTGTCGGGCCGACTGAGCCGAAGTCTGCAGAAATGGGGACGATTCGGGGTGATTATTCGCATATGAGCTTTGGTTATTCTGATTCTAAGGGGATTGGAGTGCCGAATCTTGTGCATGCGTCGGGGTCGCTTGCGGAGGCGAAGAAAGAGATTGCTTTGTGGTTCAATGAAGACGAATTATATAATTATTCCGATCTGAATGAGAAGTTCACTCGATAGTTTTTCTGTATGGCGAGCTACTGCGTCAGAAGGTGCGTTGCTCGCTCTCCGTACTTTTAGTACGGTTCGCTCCGCTACTCCTTCTTCCTTGTATCTCATCCCTACAGAAAAACTATAAAGTAATCTGATAGTGTA
>CAZMIW010000002.1:0-37918 GCA_964566585.1 uncultured Candidatus Saccharibacteria bacterium
AATTAATCGCCGAATTTAAGATAATCGTGAATGAGCCAATAAATACCGCCAGAATCGTCAAGAATGTCCGCGTCTTATTCCTAAATAAATTTGAATTTGCCGATTTAATAATATCTAGAGTTTTCATTATTCCATCTCCTTTTCGCTTGTCTTCTTTCCCTCAGCTTCCTTTTCGTTTGCCTTTTTCACTCTCGCCGCCTCTTTTTCATGCCGCTCTTCAGCCCGCTCCTTTATGTCTTTACGAACCTTACTATCGGAAATAATTTTTCCGTCCGAAATCCGTACAATTCTCTTGCAAAGTTTCGCTAGGTCTTCATCATGTGTCACGATAATTAAAGTCACTCCCCGTCGCCTATTCAGTTCAAATAACAAATCGGTAATTTTATCACCCGTCGCCGAGTCTAGATTCCCAGTCGGCTCGTCCGCAAAGATGATTTTCGGATCATTTACGATCGCTCGCGCGATGCAGACTCGTTGCTTCTGCCCGCCTGAGAGATCCGTCGCTTTATTTTTCGCCTTGCTCTCAAGGTCGACAATTTTCAAAGCTTCCATCGCCATCTCTTTTCGTTTCCGACCAGAAATTCCAGCAATTTTTAGAGGCAACATCACATTTTCTAGGACCGTATCATTTGCATTCATAAAGAATTGCTGAAAGACAAATCCAAACCGCGAATTACGCAACCTGTTTAGTTGTCTTTTTGACAGTTTTGTCGCATCCTCGCCATCAATTTTTATCGTCCCACTCGTTGGAGAGTCAAGTAGCGCAAGAAGGTGCATCAGAGTCGACTTACCCGAGCCCGACTTCCCCACAATCGCCACACTCTCCCCCTCATAAATCTCTAAATTTATCCCCTTCAGCGCCGTAAACGCCGCCGATTTTTTACCATAAACTTTCGTCAAATTTTTCGCTTCAATTACTTTTTCCATACCTCCCATTATACCACATCAAAAAGCGGTGCCATTTAGCACCGCTTTTGCGATTAGAAGTAGCTGTCTGGGATTTCTCCATAATAATCCCAGCCTTCACCGTCCTCAGATCCAGGACATTCAGCCGTTTCATCAACAAGCTCGTCCATTGTATCGACGTGTACGTCAACTATATCGACATATACAGCTTCGTACGCGTTGTTGACGAGCTCAGAGGGTTCGCACCAGATATCATCAAAGAGATACGAATTCTCCGAGTCGGCAAAGCTCCCCGGCTCTGGTAGCGGCTTTGGTGTCGGCTTTGGTGTCGGTCTAGGCGTCGGCTTCGGGTAGGGTTTTTTATGATACCATTTCGGCTTTATTGCCGGAACCTCCACCGTAACAATTCCGTCCGGAAATTCCAACGTCCGGAATTCCGGATGCCGCTCGCTATATGCGTCCCAACTGCTTTTGGCAACTGGCCACAAATTCTCCTCAGCTACAGTAAGCGCCTCCGACGTTTTGCTGAGCGCCTCCGACACCGGTGCTAAATCGCACCCAACAACCATAAGACTTGCTATAACAACTAAAATTACTAATAACTTCTTCATATACCCACCTTCCTGCCCGACCTCGCCGGACAAAAGAAAATATTTTGCCACAAGACCAGTACATCAAAAGCGAGAATATGAAACTTCTCTAATCACTTTAAATGTGCTAGCCTCGTGAACACCTCACTTAAACTACACATACATTATACCACGCTTACCCCAAAAAGTCAATACTGTTTATGCTAATAAGCTACCGTTTAGCAGTCTATACAATAGACTCTTTTTATGTTAGAATAATCTCATGCAAATAAGGGAAATACCGAAAGCGAAGAAAAACAAAATTGGCTACATAAATAAAAACGGAGTCAAGTCCGAGGCTAACGAGAACGAAACTTTTTCTTACTTAACGCTTTTTGGTATGAACATCGAGCTAATTAAGCCCACTGGTATTAAAAAGGCTAAAAATCCAGATATCTTCATCATGGGATCAATATGGGAAGTAAAAACACCAATTAGCGCAAATCGAAACACAATTAAAAACCGTTTCCGCGAAGCCTCTAGACAAGCTTCTAAAATCATTTTCGACCTAAGATTCATCAAAAATAATGCAGACAAAGTAGAAATACAACTTATAAATATGTTCAAAACCGGTGGCCAAGTCCGCCGAATGCTAATCATAGAAAAAAGCGGCCGGCTACTTGACGTCACGAAATAGATATGGTAATATTACAATAATGGGGGCGACCTGGTTCTTAACTGAGCGAGGCCAACCCCCCATCACGAATACAAATAACCGTCAAAGGTTCTTTTTAATTTGCATCAAAATGAGGGCTCGGCTTGGCACAGTTCAGCACCAAGTCGCCCTCAGATATAGTCTATTACACTTTACGACTTTTGTCAATACACAAGCCATACTAAAAAAGCGGCGCTAGAAGAGCGCCGCCTCGGTAATCAGATAAAACTCTAGAGCATTAAAGAAGGCCCAAATAAATATCGGCCAAACCCCTACTCTTACGAGCAGTAAAAGCCCTAAAGCTAAATCAATAAAACCAGCTAAGATTATGAGCGTATAAATTAACAACTTCTTCATAACCCCAGCAACTTGAGGACTTGCCACTATTTGAATTTCGTCTTGAGGAATTTCTTCTTCCTCAGCATAGTAACAATTAACTTCTCTTGGCCCGTTCCCCAAGCCATAATACATTAATTTCGAAGTCCCCATTTTATCCCCCTCTCTGCGTTTTGCCCCGCCGGGCATTTTAATGAACTCCCCTTCAAGTTTCTTACCTTAATTATACAACACTTTATCAAAAAAGTCAATAACGCTCATGCTAAAACCTAAAGAGATATTCCATTTTTATAAAACCTATCTTATAATATCCCTATGGGAAAGATTAAATTAATAGTAGTCCGTCATGGCGAAACTCCATCAAATCTATCTGGCACCGTCACCGGCCGCTCCGAAGATATTTTGACCGCAAACGGCAGAGAACAGATGTTAAAAGTCCGCAAAGATTTATTAAAAATGCAAGGAGTGCCAAAAACCCTTCAGTCTTTTAAGGCCGTCTATGCCTCCCCGATGAAACGCTGCATCGAATCTGTCCAAATCGTCGCCCCAGAATACGACCCGATTTATGACGACCGCCTCGCCGAGCGCGACCTCGGCGAGCTAAAAAATTACAACATCGACGAGCTCTGGCAAAAACCCCTCTGGAACTCACTCGAAGTCGAGCGCATGGGCAGCGGCGCCGAGACTCTCCTCTCTGGCCTAAACCGCGTCCAAAGCTTCCTAGACGGCATTAAAAATCAGTACCCAGACGACGCCGAGCTCCTCCTCGTTACCCATTCTTTCATTTCTCGTTGTCTCTGGATTATTACCGAGAATATTACAGATGAAGAGGAGATGTCAAACTTCCTCCACCCCAACGACCAAATCAAAATCTATAATTGCTAAATATCCTGAGCCACGCTTAAAATTAAAAATAAACTAGACAAAAGCGGAATAATGTGATATAATTAACACAGCTTGCACATTAATATATTTTCTTCAGGGAAGGGGGAATTTCAATGAAGAATTTAAAAATTACGCGCGGAGTATTTTACCCGCTCGAAATCGAGGTTATCCTCGAAGTTCTGAGGGACGACCTCAGAATCGAGGAGGCCGGAAACGGCCACTTCGCACTAAGCGGTAGCGCAGAGCACGCCAATATCGGCTCGATCATTGAGTTCGACATAGGCGACGGCATGCCGGATAATACACTGGCGACCGCGGTTTATATAACAACAACCTACGGCCGCTTCATCTGCAGCTTCGGCTGTGACGGTAATATTAACCGTCACAAAGTCATATACACAATCCTGGGGATTATTTCCCAGATGTGCAAGCCAGATTTCAAGCTCGCAAGTGCCTACAAACAGGCTTTGTTTAGCGCTTGCGAAAACGAGCCGGAGCTCCTCGGGGTCTACAACCACGTCAAAGACGTGTTTGGCAAATCCCAGCTTCCGAGTATTTACGCTTGGAAGCACCAATGGGCTGACCCCAATGAAGACAAGCTATATTTCGAGGAGTAGCCCGACAAAATCAAATCGTCGCTTGAGAAAGCGGCGATTTTTCTGTATAATACCTCTATGAAACTTCCGCAAACCATCACAGATAGTCCCATTAAAATCGATAAGCTCGTCCCCGGTGGGCAAGGAATCGGGACAGGAAAAGAGGGAATCAAAGGCTTTTTCTGGAACGCCCTCCCCGGCGAGACCGTCACAGAATATGAGATTACCAAAAAGAAATCTCATTATTTTGAGGCCATCGCCCTCAAAATCGAAAGCCCCTCCAGCCACCGCATCACAGAAAAAGACTCTTGCTACCTCTCCACCTCCCCTTGGCAAATCATGGATTATGCTTACGAACTCGAGCAAAAAGCTGAATTACTAATAGAAAACTTTAGACAAGAAAATATCAATATTCCTAAATTTATAATCCAAACAGATGATAAAGATTTTTTCTACCGCAACAAAATGGAATACTCCCTCTATTTCGACCATAAAACGGAGAAATTGCACCTCGGCTTTCATCAACGCGGCACCCACAGAAAAATCAAAGTCGAAACCTCTAGTATCGAGCGTCCCGAAATTTTTAAAGAAGCCCAAAAAATCATCGATAAATTAAATAAAACCCACGCAGACGGTCGCAAATATCAATCTCTCCTTCTTCGCTGCAACCAAAATGGCGAGGTAGAGGGCGGGCTTTATGAAAACCATAAGCCCCATCCGATTTTTAATAACCTAACCGACACTATCCTCGGCAAAGCCTATTCTTATTCTCCGAATGGCTTTTTCCAAATCAACCTTCCGGTCTATGAAATGGCTTTGAAGGAAATCAAACAGTATATCAAGACCGAAGATGTTTTAGACCTTTATGCCGGCGTCGGCACCATCGGCCTCTCCGTCGCAAGCGACAAGAATCTCACTCTCGTCGAAGTCGACCAAGCCGCCTTCAAGGAACTTGAAAGGAACTGCACGCAGAATCCATCGTCAAACATACAACATCTATTAGCCAAGTCCGAAGAAGTCACCGACCTCATCAAGCCGGACCAAACCGTCATCGTCGACCCTCCCCGCGCCGGTCTCGACCAAAAACTCGTCGAAAAACTCCTCGAGATAAAACCGGAAACTATCATCTATCTATCCTGCAATCCCGCCACTCAGGCCCGAGACATTAAACTCTTGTCAGAAAAATACCAAATTGAAAAAGTGAAAGCCTTTAATTTCTTCCCAAGAACCCCGCATCTCGAAAACCTCGTCATCCTAAATCGTAAATAAACGAAAAGACGGAGCAACTCTTGCTCCGTCTAATCTAAAGAACAGCAATTAATATGTAAGGTACACCGTACCAGCTCCGTTACATCGGTTGCAAGGGATCTTTGTCCCATATTGAAGCCCTGTGCCATTACAGGTTGGACATTTTACGCGCTTTGCGCAGCCACAGCTCATGGCCTGCCCAGGTGTAAGATAAGGGCGTCCGCATTTCGGACAACTGTATGTCGCCATTCATTATCACCCCCTTCTGGCTACGACATACAACTATTATACCTCTATAAAATAAATCTGTCAACAGTAAAACCATCGAGCCAAAAATCTAGCAAAAATCATCATTCTTATCAATTACTAGTTTCACAAACTCTTTGATATCCTTCAGCTTCTTATTATTATCCGCCTCCACAAACAGTTCCGAGTCCGAGACAAAATCAAGCGTCTTTATCTCCCGATAAACCGCCGAAATCAGGGCAAGCAATTCTTTCTCATCCTTCTCGTTAAACTCGTAAACCTTATCATGCACCTCGTCATAACTATCCGGCTCCACAAATAGAATGTGCGCCCGCGAGACCTTATACTTCGCATAGACCGGCGACAAATTCAAGAGCAATTTATAAAACCCGAGCTGTAATTTATATTTATACAGCGTATCATTAGAATCCCATTTTTCAGAATGATAATGCGAGGTCTTAAAATCATAAAGCTCAATCGTCTTTGTAGACTTGTCGATATTAATATGGTCAATCTTCCCCGTAATCGGCACCTCATTAATTTCCAGATGCTCAGAAAAGAAATTAATCTCCGCCCCCGCCCCCGGATATCTCAAAATCGGCCCAAATTCCGCCAGACTCTTAGCAATAGCCACCGCTCCCCGCTCCAGCATCTCCTCCTTTTCCGCCGGAAGTAGCGAAGAACTAGAAATTTCCTCTCTAAAAAACTCTATTGTCTTTTCATCCGAGAGCCCCTCCCGCGTCACCTTTTCAAACACTTTATGCACGAAGGTCCCGAATAACAGCGAGCCCGAAAGTGGCTCCCTCGGAGCAAGCAAGACCTTGGTCTTATAAAATTCCGCCGGCCCACTATAACAAACATCAATAAAGGAAGTCAAATCCGTAGAGGTCAAAGCATAATTCGATAGCCGCTCGAGCAAAATCGGCTTTAAATCTGGCGTCAATTCTTTATAGGCCGAAATCCAAGAAAGCCGAAGGTCCGTCTGTTTTTTCGCCTCCTCGAGGTCCGCATAATGCGTTTCCATCTCCCCGATAAACGGCGAGATTAACCGCCCCTCTTCCTCATGCTCCTCTAGATACATCAGCCGCTTTGGCGTCTTGCCCGCAAAATCCGTAATCGAGCTCGTCAAGATTAAATTCGTCTTCGCCCGCGTAATCGCCACGAATAGCAACCGCAGATGTTCATCATCCGTCGTCCCGGTGTGACGAATCTGTATTAAATTTAACGGTAATACCAAAAGATTATTATTACCGCCACTCGAGCCCCAGCTCAGATTATCTACCGCTACCAAGAACACGTATTTAAACTCCAGCCCCTTTGACTTGTGCGCCGTCATAATCTGTACCGCACTTTCCGCCTCGCTATACGGGCTCGTATTCGCAAGCGGGAAAGAGGCATCCTCCGCATCACGAGCAAACATCACTAAATCTTTTAATTTTGGCTGTTCCACTTTCTTAAGATAACTAGCAAGCGCCGCCCGCAAGACACTTAAACTTTCATACAAATTAAATTCCGCATATTCTGAGCCCGTCTTCACATAATACTCTAGAAACGGCGAGCGAAGACCCGGAGAAACCTCCACCGTCCCAATCATATAATCTAGCATCAGCTCCAAAGGAGTTTCAAAAGACTTCTGAACTAGCGCCGCCAAGAGCTCCCCCACCCACCGAACCCGGGCGTCATCCACTTCGGTAAAATAATCTAAGCTCGCTTTTTTAACATCCCGCCTAGAGGCCCGAATCGCCGCGAGCGGACTAACCTCAAAACAGGGAAACGACAAAATCGGCAGGACCAAGTGCTCCACCGGCTCATCTTCCGCCACCCCTAGGATAAACTCCGCGAGCGTCAAAAGCTCTGAAATCTTTTCGTCTAAAAATAGATTATCCCGCTTTTCATAATTAATGTAAATACCATCATGCGCCTTTAGATACGGCAGCAGCGGAGCGATGTATTTATGCTTCGGTGTGATAATCGCAATCTCTTTCTGCGATACGCCCGAGCGCACCAGCTCCGCAATCTTTTCCGCCACCCAATAATATTCACCATCGGCCGATAAAAATTCATGCCGCTCCACTTTAGTTTTCTCTTTAGAGTGCGAAATTAAATTTTTATCTATGTTATATTTCTTCGAAAAATTATTCTCGACTTGGTCTGCAATACAGCGCGAAAACTTTAAAATCTCCGCCGTAGACCGATAATTATCCTTAAGCGTGACAATCTTCGCCCCATAATGTTCCTGATAATCAATAAAGTTTGAAGAAGTCGCCCCCTGAAATTCAAAAATCGCCTGATCATCATCCCCGACCGCCATCACGAGTGGCTTTTCATAATCCGTCAAAAGATATATCAGCTCCGCCTGAGACGGATTTGTATCCTGAAATTCATCTAATAATATATATTGATATCGCTCCGAAAGCGTCGCCTTAAATCCCGCGTCCTTATTTAAAATCCGAATCGCCTCCTCAATCATATCCGAAAAATCAAACATCCCAGATTCTGAAAGTCGTCTATTATACTCTCGCATCACACCGGAAAGACTCAGTAATTTTTTATTTGAAACCACATTTTTCAAACGATAATTTCCATCATCATCTTTTTCAAACCGTTTATCTTTCCAGCTAGAAAGCGGTTTCACCGAGGGTCTTTCCTTGTCCCCCTCATCAGAAATAATCTGGTCAAGCTCTAAAAGATAAGCATTCGCCTCACGAAAAACTCCAGGAACAATCGGCTCGTCCGAAACATATTCCGCGAGCGCCTCGCAAAGGGGCCGATAGACCTCCTCCACTGCCATTGGGAACCGCCAGCTCTTCCGCGTGGACAGCCGATTAATAATCTCGGCCAGCCGCGGCCCCATCCTCTTGGAAATATCCATGTTAATCTTAGCAATCTTTGCCAAATCATCCGGCGAAAGCCGCGCCGATTTTGCCGAAGCAATCGTATCGATAATATCCGAAATTTTATCTCCCCTCAGGATATCTCGCGGGGGCAAATTCTCCTGAATTTCTTTAATCATTTTATATTGTAAAATCGCATCTATCGGCTCATCAAATTCTCCTAGATACTCCGTCGCATACTTCTGATATTCCGCAAGGATGTCAGAACCAAAAGAATGATAAGTATGAATCGAGACCTTTGCCGCCGCCCGACCAATCATCGAGAACAGCCTGTCGCGCATATTCTGCGCCCCCGAGTCTGTAAAAGTCAGACACAAGATATTTTCCGGATTCGCATCCGTCTTCTCTAAGATATACTCCACCTTTTTTGAGAGTAGCTGCGTCTTGCCCGTCCCCGGCCCGGCAATCACGAGCAGCGGCCCCTCTAGATATTCAATTGCTTCTTTTTGAAACTTATTTGGTGGCATAAAACTCCTTATCTTGTTGCGTTCTTTACTTTCTTTACAATCTTATCAAACAATTCTAGTCCCTCTGGAATCTTAAAATCAGGAAACTTTTTAAGACTCGAGATTACCGTCACCCCCTCTACCGTCCCTACCGGCTCAATCTGGCTCCTAGGATGCCTCCTAATCTCTAGGCCAAACCGATAATTCCGCCCATCCGGAGTACAAGAAATAATCAAATCTGGCACCCCGCAGGACAGCCCCGCCGTCTCTGCATTCCCACCATTCGCCTCCAAAATCTCCCGCATCTCTTGATAAGCCAGAGAAAGATATTCCTCCGGCCGCTTGCTATCCATCATCATCCCCGCCCCTATCGCATAGACATTCTTTAGCGCCCCGAGTAGCATCACCCCCTTGGTGTCTTTTGTGTATTCTATCGTCACAAAATCCGTCGTAAAAATCTCTGCCGCAAGCGGGGAAGAGGCCGTCAAGAAAATCGGCAAACCATTCTTTGGTTTCATCTCCATAATATCTTCTGCAAAAGCCGCCCCTCCTAGCGCTGAAAAATCACGAAAACGGACAAACGGCTTCATTGATACAAACCCCTTGCTCGCCAAAATCAGCGGTATCTCAGCCGGCAATTCCGAAAGCAGCTCCCGATAGGCTTCCGCCGGCGCCACATAGACTATCGCCTCCGCCTCCGAGATAACATCTTTTAATTTTATATCCGGGAATCGATACGGATCATAATATTTTACTTCATGTTCATTTAATTCCGCTAATTTTCCTAGAGCTTCCCCATAAAGCCCCGCACCTAAAAAACTCACTTTCATAAGAAAATTATACCACCGCGTGATATAATATACTAGATGTGGAATAAACAAACTTCACCGTTTTTGATTCTTGCTCCGATGGAAGGTGTGACCGACCTCGTTTTTCGTCAGGTCATTTTAAAAGCCGGTCGCCCCGACATCTTTTTTACGGAGTTTACCAATGTCTCAAGTTATGCCTCTGAGAAGGGTCGCGAAAATGCCTTAGAGCGCCTTAAAATCGGGCCAAATGAGAATCCGATTGTTGCCCAAATTTGGGGTAAAACCCCCGAGCATTTTAAAGAAACCGCAAAAGCCTTAAAAGATTTAGGTTTTGACGGCCTCGATATCAACATGGGCTGTCCCGATAAAAATGTCAATAAGGCCGGCGGTGGCGCCGCCATGATTAAAACCCCAGAGCTCGCCGTCGAATGTATCAAGAGCGCTAAATCGGCCACCTCCCTCCCTGTCTCCGTCAAAACTCGCCTCGGTTTTACTTACTTGGATGAATACCAAACTTGGCTCTCGGCCCTTCTGAAGCAAGACCTCGCCGCCCTCACCGTTCATCTTCGCACACGTAAAGAAATGAGTAAAGTCTCAGCGCATTACGAGCTTGTCCCCGAAATCATCAAGTTGAGAAATACTATCGCTCCCAAGACCAAACTCATCATCAACGGCGACATCAAAAATCGTCAAATGGCCGAGCAGCTAAAGCTCAAGTATCCGGGCGTAGACGGCTTTATGATTGGCCGCGGCGTCTTTGAAAACCCCTATTGCTTCACAAACTACGAGCCGACGACAGAAGACCTCAAAAATCTCTTCCTCTATCATCTCGACCTCTTCGACCGAGAAAGCCGAATGCCTTTCGAGACTCTAAAACATTTCTTCAAGGTCTATTTCCATGGCACTCCTGGCTCCGCCGAACTCCGCAATAAACTCATGGCCGGGAAAACTACTACCGAGCTTCGCGAAATCTTAACACAAAACTACGAAACTATGGTAAAATAATTGTTATGGATAATAACCACATTCGCGTCAATTTGCTTGAAAAACATCCTCTCGCAAAAGATATCTTGAGCCTTGTTCTCTTCGTAATTGCTGTTATCGTCGGGACTCTCGGCCTCAATGCTTATGTTTTTCGCTCTTATAACGTCGTTGGAATTTCCATGGAAAACACTCTTCACCAAAGCGACCGCGTAATCGTCAATCGTCTCCCTGTCACTTGGGAACATTTCCTTGGCAACGAATATATCCCCTCTCGCGGCCAAATTATCGTCTTTGCTAACGGCCCTGCAGACGGCCCGCTAACCTGTCAGGTTCAAAGCGGTGTCGATGACCAATACATCATCAAACGCGTTATTGCCTTCCCCGGTGAGCGTGTCACTGTCAAAGACGGGACACTTACTGTCTATAACAGCGATAATCCCGATGGCTTTCATCCAGACGATACCACCCGCACTTCCGAGACCGACGGTCCGAAAGAACATACCTCCGGCGAGGTCGACATCATCGTCCCGGAGGGGGAACTGTTCGTCTCCGGAGATAATCGCGAAGGCTCTCATTCCTACGACTCTCGAAACGGCCTTGGCACCATCCCATTCTGTCGTATTATTGGCCCCGTCCTCCTTCGTCTCTTTCCGTTTAATAACATGAGATTTTTCTAATTTTATCATATTTTAAGCTAGACTTTGATATAATTATATATATGGCTGATTATGTATTAATCCGAAAATCTCGAAATGTCTTAAGCACGATTTTATACATCGTCCTAAACATCTTGCTTGGCGTAGGCTCCATCGTTATAACCACGATTACCGGTTCTTTCATCCCCGGATTCTTATTAGTGCTCGTTTCGAAATGGCGCGTCTTTGCTGTTCGCCCGCGTTATTGGCTCATCAATATTAAATCTAGCTTAGTCGATTTAATCGTTGGCTCCTCCTTCATCTTAATTGCCTATTGCTCAGGCACGACTTTCCTTCCGGTCCATTACATCCTCGCCGCCATTTATACTCTCTGGCTCATCGTCTTAAAGCCCCGCTCCTCAGACAAAGCCCTTGCCGCCCAGAGCCTCACCGCCGTCTTTTTTGGCACCACCGCGGCCGTCCTTCTCACCGCGACTTACGATTCTATCTTCCTCGTCCTCGCTACTGCCTTTATTGGCTGGGCCGCCACTCGTCATGTCCTCGTCCAGTCGGACGATAATAATTTCCAGCTCGTCACTTATTCTTGCGGTCTCATCTGTGCAGAAATCGCTTGGATTTTCCACTCTTGGCTAAAGGTCTACAGCTTCGGTGACACCGGCATCGTCATCCCCCAGCTTTCCATTATCCTGACAGTTTTCGCCTTTGCCTTTGCTAGTATTTACCGTTCTCTAATTAAAAACGATGGCGAGCTTAAAAAGTCCGAGATTCTCGCCCCCACCACCTTCAGTATACTAATCATTATTACAATGATAGTATTTTTCAGCGATCCAAAATTTCATTTATAAAGAAAGGAGTTAATTATGATTGTAAATAACGAAGAAAACAATCCTATTTCCGTCGATGTCGTCGACGCCCCGGCCGAAAAAGCCAAAGAAACTAAAAAATCTAAAAAGACCTCAAAAAAAGAGGCTCATGCCGAAACCGCCTCCGGCAAGCGCAGTACTATGCCAAATAATAATTTTCATATTATTGTCCTCACCGTTGCTTGCGTGACTGCGGTTTGTAGTGTCTTTGCTCTCGGTTTTTCAATCTATAATTATAACAACAGCAGCTCTCGCATCACTTGGGGCAGCGGCGTCGACGGCAATTCCGCCAACTTCACCGACGGCTCTATCGCCGATGTCGCAAGCAAGGTCTCGCCGAGCGTTGTATCTATCACGACAGAAACTCGGACGCTCAGTTGGTTCGGTCAGAGTTCCACTTCTTCTGCCGCCGGTACTGGCATGATTGTCTCCGGCGATGGCTACATTTTAACTAACAAGCATGTCGTCGAGGGTGCGAATAAAGTCAATGTCATCTTGGACGACGGCACGACCTATGAAAATGTTAAAATCGTCGGTGTCGACCCGGCTAATGATGTCGCCTTTATTAAAGTTGATGGGGTGTCTAATCTCCCTGCCGTCACACTCGGCGATTCAAAGACCATGAATATCGGCCAGCAGGTCATCGCCATCGGCAATGCCCTCGGACAGTTCCAAAACACCGTAACAGAAGGTATTGTCTCCGGCCTCAATCGTTCTATCACCGCCTCTGATTCTACCGGCTCCGCCTATGAGAGTTTGACAGACCTCATCCAGACCGACGCCGCCATCAACAGTGGTAATTCCGGCGGTCCACTCGTCAATGCCGCCGGCCAAGTCGTCGGCCTCAATGTCGCGACCTCTAGCGCTGATAATATTGGCTTTGCCATCCCGATTTCCTCCGTCAAAGGCATGTTAAAAAAGGTCATCAGCGAAGGCAAGGCCGAGCGGGCCTACATCGGCGTAAATTATGTCACCATCACTCCGGATGTTGCAAAAACTTATAATCTTTCCGTTAAAAACGGCGGCTATGTTCATAGTGACCGCTCTAGCACTTCCGCAGTCATCTCTGGCTCTCCGGCCGACAAAGCCGGCATTAAAGACGGCGACATCATCACCCATGTTAACGGCGTAGAAGTCGGCAAAGCCGGTACTATCACCGCTCTTGTTGGCGAATATGCTGTCGGCGACACTGTTCAGCTTCGCGTCTTCCGAAACGGTGGGGAATTAAACCTCAACGTCACGCTCGAGGCTTACCCAACCACTACCAAACGCTGAGATGGCCTCACCTGAGTGACTGGCGCAGAACAAAAAATCAGTAAATTATTGCTGATTTTTTGTTCCGTATGTTATAATGGTTATAGTTAAACAAGCAGAAGGTCATGAAAAAGACAATCAAAATATTTTTAGCATTTCTTATATCAACCACAGTTACCAGGGTGAGCATCTCTAGCGCTTATGCTGAGGGTATTACCGCGACTTATCCGTATTATGCTTTCATAGAAAATCCTGACGAGCCTTGGGCTTCGGTCTATGACGCTCTTGACTCGACCGACACGATAGAATATAGTGACTCGTATTTTGACGTAGCCTCTCCCGGCGACCACCCAGAGCTTCGCGCCGTTTCTTATGCTCTCGCACTCGCCGGCTTTGAAAATCAGGCTGATGGCTATCCGTCTAGCAGCTCCACCCCCAATCTAAAACTTCGCACTTTCTTAGATGAGCTCGGTTTTAATGGCTATCAGAATTGGGACATAAGATCCGATGTAAACGGACATTCCATGGGTACTACTATCGCTCGGAAAACCCTGCCGAGCGGACAGACCCTCATCGTCGTCGCACCGAGAAACTATAATTACATGACCGAGTGGCTCTCGAATTTTAACGTCGGGACTTCTGGCGACCACGCCGGCTTCTCCGAATCCGCCGAACTTATCAAGCAGAGGCTCGACGAATATATTGGCACCAATCATCTTTCAGATTACAAAATCTGGATGGTTGGCTACTCTCGCGGTGGCGCCGTAGTTGACCTCGCCGCGAAAATGATTAATGAAAACTTATCGAATTACGATATGTCGGCAGACAATTTCTATGCCTATACTTTTGGCGCACCAAAGGCTAGCATCGTCGAGTCAAAATACGCTAATATTCATGATGTTAAAGATGGCAACGACCTTATTCTTGGCTATATGTTCCCGGTAGAGTGGGGTTTCCACAATACCGGCACTTACGAAGAAATTCATCCGGCAGATTTAGAAATCACTACTTCCGTTGTCAGTATCTCTGACCTCGCCGACAGTTCTCGTGCACTAAACGTGCTCGCAGATAATGAAGGCCTGACCGAGGCAGTTGGCACGATGAATGGACGTGAGTTTATGGACGCATGGACTCAGTTCGTTACGGATAATGGACTGACTCGCGATTATTTCGATACTGAGGTCAAAGCTCCCCTCTCCGCCATCATGCAGGCCTACCAGCTTCGCACCCTAGATAAGCAGAGCGAGTTTACTAGCTTCATCACCGACACCAGCAACGGTCTAGCCGGTATGGTTGCCGCAAACGCCCTCATGGACCTCATATCTGGGGACTATGGCGAGACCATAGAAGAAGCTCTCGCTAACTTTCCACCATATCAAGATCTCGTTAAAGTCCTTAATGGTACAGCAACCGACGCCGACGTTGACGAGCTGCTTACTTCTTTGACAAATTATATGGGCGAATATGTCGACTACGAGACTAGGATGGGCGAAGCGCCTGCCATCACTGAATCAGAATTTAATATTCTAAAAGAAAATCTTCCAAAATTAGTCAAAGCCCTATCTCCGCTACTACTTGCCGATGCTAAATATACCCAAGAAACTTTTGGTGAAAACTATTCTCTATATTACACCTATACGCTAGCCTCCAACGCCGAAAATCTTGTCATCGGCCACATCCCGGAGAGCATCATGCCGATTTTAAAGAGCTTGATCCCGACGGAACCCATTGAGCCTGACGATCCAGACGAGCCCGACACCCCGGATGACCCGGTCAAACCCGATGAGCCCGACACCCCGACAGATATCGACGATGACGACACCCCGAGCGTCCCAAACACGGCGGGCAATAATGGGACAGGCATTATCATGACAATCGACGCCGCCTTTATCGCCGCTACCGCCTTAATCGTCGTCCATCGCTTCCGCACTTCTAAAAGTTAAATTCAAAAAAATGGTGGGGCTTAATTAACCAGGCTTTAACAGACTACAAGGAAGATGTCCGCAGAAATCGGCACTTACATTTAATGATATAATAGAAGAATGAGTAAAGTAGTGTATCCCTCTCATTCAAAGCACAATTATTATGCAAAACAAATAATTTCGGCATATGTGTTAAAAAAGATCCTGTACCCATTAATCCATTCATGAACTGGGGCTATTTCTTGGATGACATGGTCGACCGTGACCTTGTGCGTAAGGCAAATACGAGACTAATAGAGTTAAGCGATGAAATCTGGCAATTTGGCGAAATATCAAATGGATGCTACCATGAACTATTGCTTGGCATGAAGCGGGGGATATTAATTAAGTTCTTTACTGTCGGTAACCAA
The DNA here is from genome assembly GCA_964566585.1 of uncultured Candidatus Saccharibacteria bacterium. Lineage (GTDB taxonomy): Bacteria > Patescibacteriota > Saccharimonadia > Saccharimonadales > Saccharimonadaceae > Nanosyncoccus. The sequence continues at coordinate 15,740 of CAZMIW010000002.1, forward strand.
CTGGATATGGTTAAGCCGATAAAGAATTTGGATGACTTGATATTCGAGCAAGAGCTAGTTGACGAAATAGACATTGAAGAGTTTAGACAAAGATTGAAGGAATATCAATCATCAAAACCGACAAGTATTTCCGACTAGGTCAAATTATTGGGGATTTAACAGGTATTTATAGATTACAAAATAGTTAAAAATTCATAAACTGTTTGGTGGATCTTACTGGGCTCGAACCAGTGACCTTACGAATGTGAATCGTACGCTCTAGCCAACTGAGCTAAAGATCCAAGTGATGTGGTATAATTGTATCATGGATTTAAAGAAATTTGAAGATGAGAAAAGAGAGATAGAATCGTTTCTCGCGGAGCCAGACGCGTATTCTAAGCCAGATTTTGCGGCAAAATCAAGAAGGCTAAATGAGCTTGATGAAATTTTAACCACCGCAAAAGAAATCGAGGAAACCAAAAACAAAATTAGTGAGGCAAAAGAGCTAGAAAACGACCCAGAGCTTGGCGAGCTAGCAAGAGCAGACCTTGAAGAATTAAATACCAAACTACCTAAGCTAGAAGAAAAACTAGAAGAACTTTTAATCCCGCGCGACCCGCAGGACGATAAACCGGTAATCATCGAAATCCGCGCCGGCGCGGGTGGAGACGAGGCCTCGCTCTTTGCTGGTGAGCTATATCGGATGTATTGCCATTACGCCGAAAATCACAATTTAAAGCCAGAGTTAATTTCCCAGAACGAAAACGAAGCCGGGGGCATGAAAGAAGTAATTTTCCGAGTCTCTGGCGAAAAACCGTATGGCCAGCTAAAATTTGAAGGCGGCGTCCACCGCGTCCAACGCGTCCCGGTGACCGAGAGTCAGGGAAGAATCCATACCTCCACCGCGACAGTAGCAGTCTTACCAGAAGCAGAAGAATCAGAGCTAGAGATTAAACCAGAAGATTTAAGAATCGACATTTACCGCTCTGGCGGGCATGGCGGGCAAGGCGTCAATACAACCGATTCGGCCGTCCGCATTACCCACCTCCCCACTGGCATCGTAGTCGCGATGCAAGATGAGCGTAGCCAACAGCAAAACCGCATCAAGGCGATGAACATCTTGCGCTCAAGACTACTCGAAAAGCAAAAGGAAGAAGAGCAAAAATCCGCCTCGGCGGCACGAAAATCTCTCATCGGCACCGGAGACAGGAGCGAGAAAATCCGCACTTACAATTTCCCACAGGACCGCGTAACAGACCATCGCATTCATTATTCACGCTCAAATATCGGCGCCGTCATGGATGGCGACATCGAGGATATTATAAGCGAGCTTACCAAACACGAGCGCGAACTTTTGGCAGACAAGGAATCCTAAGTGACAAATAATAATCTCTCCACAGGGGCTTATCAAGCGGGCTATCAAGATTTTTACGGCCGAAAATTTAAGGTCACGCCAGCAGTCCTCGTCCCGCGCGCAGAGACCGAGCAATTAATCGACGAGGCCTTGTTATTAGCCGGCAGAGCCTATCTCCCGGGGATGAAACCGCCCAAAAGAGCACTAACAGGAAATCCCCTGATTCTAGACATCGGTACCGGCTCTGGCAATATCGCAATCACCTTAAAATTAGAAATCCCGGAAGCGGAAATTATCGGCCTTGATGTTTCAGAAAAAGCACTTAAAATCGCCCATGAAAATGCCAAACTCTTAAACGCCAAGATAAATTTTATCCACTCCAATTTATTAGAAAATTATCACAAGAACGAGCCAGATTTAATCGTGGCAAACCTCCCTTATGTAGATAAAAATTGGAGTTGGCTCGATAAAGAGGCTTTGAATGTAGAGCCAGAAATAGCCCTTTATGCAGAAGATGAAGGCCTCGCCCTCATCAAAAAACTGCTCATGGAAATTAAGACTAAAAATTGGCATCCAAAAATCTTACTAGAGATGGACCCCTGCCAGCAAAAAACTCTTATAGACTTTGCCGAAGATTTAGGATTCAAACATCAAAAAACTCATGGTTTTATTGTATCACTAAAAGCATAAGCATGATATAATAATATTGTCTCGCCATACTTCGGTCACTGGCGATGAAAAAAGTTTACAAGCTGTCTGTATCGTCATTTATACTCTCAGCCAAGAGCCAATAAATTAGGCTCGCATAAATGACTTCTATATTATTTAATCTAGGAGTTACTTATGAAAAACTTTAACAATAATACTAAAGAGCGAGTAGAAGTCATGGCCCTCTTTGGCTATGAAATGACCCCCTGCGAGCCGCTATCTTTCAAGCGCCGCGGAGAGTCAGAGCCGAAGGAAGTCACCGAGCTACTCGGGAGTCAGGTCCGCTTTGGCAAGGGCTTCGCCATCCATATCTTTGAGGTTATGGTCGGGAAAAGGCATTGCCACCTCGAATTCGACTCTAAAACGCTCGCGTGGTATCTCGCGGCGTAAAGCTCTTTAAAAAATCGCTAAGACCTAGCGATTTTTTAGTGTAAGTTAAAATCTTTTTCTTACAATCATTAATCCCGTTAGCGACACGACGACCGCCGCCCCCGATGAGATACTTATCAGGGGTAGCTGATTCTGCTTGGTCATAGCACCGGTGTTTGGAACACTCGAGCCCTCGTCATCATCTATAATTACGAGACTATCGCTAGCATCATCATCTTTAGATTCCTCTTCCTCGCTATCATCCTCACCTTCCTCACCTTCACCCTCACCAGGCTCATCATCATCTTCATCGGCCGGAATTAAACTCTTTAAAATTGGCATGATACTTTCGGGAATGTGGCCGATAACTAATTTTTCGGCACCCGCGACCAAAGTATAGGTATAAAACAGGGAATAATTATCACCAAATGTCTCCTGAGTATATCTAGCATCCGCAATTATAATCGGCGCCAAGGCCTTTATTAATTTCGGAAGATTTTCCTTTAAAATGTTAAACTCCGCCTCTGTCACCACCAAAGTCTCACCGAACCTTTCTTCATAATCTCCATATTCACCTATATACCTCGTCAGATAAGTTAAGAAATCATCCACATCGTCCTCCGTCGCCGTGCCCTTTAGAATCTTCACGAGGTCTAGATAGGGCGGAAAATTATCCAAAGCTTCTTCCATAGTAGTACCATAACCCCCGGTCATTAAATCTATAAAGGCATTTGCTGCCACCATGCCGGCTAGCCCCTTATCAGCATCTTTAATAAAATCCGTAAACTCGCTTTGTTTATCTATGGTTCTTAATTGATAGGCCTTCATCACCGCCGAAAGTGGTTCCTTAACGGTAGAATCAAAATATTCACGCGTAAAACCGTTCTCGGTGATAAACTGTATCCATGCATCCATAAAATCTCTACCGTTCATCATACCAACTTTCTTAGTTAGGCCATCGTTGGACGAAAGTATATTCATCGCCCTAGAACTATCCGCCAAATCAGAAATATCCACGACAGAAGTATCAATCTCTAAATCTGCCGGATGAATTTCTTCATATACACCGGTATTATAAAATCCCCAGAGCTCTGGAAAAACATAGCCCAGCAACAGGTCATTCCCATCTTTTACATCGTGAATATTCGAATACCCGGTGGTTTCTACAGTACTCGCCCGCGGCGCACCAAAAGTATAAACATAAAAATCATCCGGCGCCATCTTATAATTCTCAATATTAGCATTGATATTCTTCGCCACTAAATCAACCACTGCACCCCGCGTGAATAACCCACAATCCAGACCTTATAATCAGAAAATCCCATCTGGTCTAAAAGGTTGATCAGCTTTGGATTCGAAATCTCCGAAGTCGACGGGTAACCATCAGCTTTATTCTCATATCCCGCCAGAGCTAAAGCATAAGACATAGCACGCAAACCCGGATGGTCACCAGGAGACGGCTCAGAAAAGAATTCATCGCTATATTCAATAGTACCGGTTTCATCCAATGCGTCAAATACCGTCTGCCAAGGATGTTCGGGGTCCTCGACGAATCCATAATACGGATAAGTAACCGTTTTAGTCTTTGATTCTGCTGCATAAGTATCGCTCACTAACACTTGCGACAGAATTGCTCCTGTTACAATGAAACCTATAGCCAAGATTTTATTTATCTGTTTTTTCATTTTCATATGACCTTTCCTACTCTCTATTATACCACAAAGTGTTTATGATTCCATAATTAGTTTTTGTAGTATAATTATAATAACTAACAAGGAGTTTTATGAAACAAGCTAGATCTATTATTTGGGGAATTGCGATTATCGCACTCGGGGTCATCTTTGGCGGGAACGCCCTCGGCCTCTTTGATATTAATATTTTCTTTAAGGGCTGGTGGACACTCTTTATCATCATCCCTGCCTTTATTAGCCTACTTACTGATAGCGGCAAGCTCGGCAGCCTTATCTTTATGTCTGCCGGTATCATCTTGCTCTTCGCCGCGCAAGAAGTCTTTTCCTATGATGTCGCATGGAAAGTCATTTTAGCACTCATCCTTATCGCCATCGGCCTCTCTATCGTCTTTAAAAACTTTTTTCACAGCAAAGACAACGAAGAAATCAAGAAAAAGGCCGAGGATTTAAAGAACGATAAAATGGACTCTCTATCGGCGGCTTTCTCTGGGAACGAACGCATTTATAAGAAGGAGGTCTTCTCCGGCAGCAATCTCTCCGCAGCCTTCGGCGGTGTAGAGCTAGATTTAAGAGACGCCATCTTCGAAAAAGACACCGCTATCAAGGCCACCTGTGCCTTCGGCGGCATCGAAATCAGAGTCCCGAGCGATATTAAAATCAAAGTCAGCTCTAGCTTCATCTTTGGCGGTATTTCAGATGACCGGAAAGAGGCTACCGAAAAAGGGAAATATACTATTTATATTGATGCCTCCGGCTGCTTTGGTGGCGTCGAGATTACCGACCAAGCCGATAAGGACTAATTAATCAAAATCGCTAGTCACCCTAGCGATTTTTTGATATAATGAAGATAACTAAAGGAGCAAGAGCCATGTTTGATACCAAAGAAGAACAAAAGAAAATGGATGAAGTACTCGCCCGTTTTGACGGCGAGATGAAAAAGGTTCGCACCGGCCGCGCCCATCCAGATATGCTAGCCGGCATCAAAGTCGAGGCCTATGGCCAATGGATGCCCCTAAACCAAGTCGGAAATGTCACTATTGGCGATGCCACCATGCTCGTCATCACGCCTTTTGACCCTAGCAATATCGAAAATATCACGAGCGCCATTCGGGCCGATAGCACCCTCGGCCTCAATCCTTCTGATGACGGCCGCATCATCCGCGTCCCGATTCCACCACTCACCGAGGAGCGCAGAAAAGAAATCGTCAAGACCGCGAGCAGTAAAGTCGAGGAGGCTAAAGTCGCCATTAGAAATGTCCGCGAAGATGCCAGAAAAGACATCAAGGCTCTCGAGCTCCCCGAAGATGCCAGAAAGCGCGCCGAAAAGGAAATTGACGACTTAACAAAAGAATACACCGATAAAATCGATGCCGCTTTCAAAGCCAAAGAAGCCGACATCATGAAAATCTAAGATTACCCAGAGCCGCTAGATACTTTTATTTATCGGCTCTGGTATTTTTAACTCGAATAATATTGAAGAATACCACAAAGAGTGTAATTAGCACAAACAGATAGAAAGTTACTCCGCGGTTTAGGAGCATCGCGGAGGGGAGTAGCTCGGCGCCAAAGGCGAGACCAAAGAGGTTCAGGAAGACCGATTCGCTAGCGCCAATCGCACCGGGGAGCGGGAGTGCACTAGTTGCCATAAAGAGAATGGCTTGAAGGGCAAAGACTTCAAAGAAGCTCATCCCCTCTAAGCCGAAGGCGCGATAGATACAATATGGCACAGCAAAATAGAAACAGAATTGAACAAAGACGCGGAGGACGGCAACGACGAACTCTTTTTTATGGGTCCTCATATACTTAGCCCCCTCGGCGTACTGGTCTAAACTCTTGTCGATTTTACCACGCTTCTCGTCAATCTTTTTAAAACCAACGTGTTTCAAAATATTTATAAACCCGTTGACAAGCCTTCTGGTTAATTTATTGTTAAAAATACAAACTAGCAAGGCAATCAGCGCAATGCCGTTAATTATAAAACCAAAAATTGAGAGCCAGAGAACCGGGCCAGTTAATAAGTTGGTATTGAGCAACATACTAACACTGCCGAGTACCATGGTGCTAATCTGAATCCCGCAAACTTGGACGAGCAAAGCAAGCGTGCCATGCGCCGCCGGGACATTTTCTTTCGCCATATAATATACCTCAAGCGGCTGGCCACCCGTAGCACTAGGAGTGATCGCAGCAAAAAAGAAACCTATCATAGTAAATTTATAGGCCTTCAAAAAAGACAATTTATCGCCAAAAGATTTTAAGATGCTCTTAATATTGATTGCCTCCATCGCAAAATACATCAGCATAAAGAAAACGCCAAGGAGCAGGAACCAGGGATCAGCGCTCCTCGCAATATCAAAAATTCGACCGATGTCTTGGTCTTTAAAAACAAACCAAAAAGCCACGACGATAAGTAGTACAAAAATCAGCGCATTGAATACCATTCTCTTGGCGGTCTTTTTGTCCATATAATATATTATATTATGGCTTGGCGAGGCGGTCAAGTTAGTGTATAATAGTTACAAAAGGAGATAATATGGCGGAAAGCGAAATGAGTAATACAAAAGCGTGGGCAATTATTTCGACGGTAGCGGTGACGATAGCGGTGATAATTGCCGGGACGATGTTTTTCCTTGGCTTGACCGTAGGTCAAAATGGCTCTTCGCGCGAAGTTTTAGCGGAGCTACCAGAGCCGGAGCTTTCCGAGGGTCAAAGAGGTGAACTTGGCATAGACAAAAACATTAACGAAAGCACGATTGATAAATATCTCGGGCGGAGCGACGCCGTCTATTGGGATCTCCGGATGCTTGAGGACCCCGGAGATTATGAGAGCATCGGCGGAGACCGGTATCTTTCCGGACTTGTTAAGGGTTTTCAAGTAGTTTCTTATCCATACATCGCGACGGTTTCTGGTCTACCGTCTTCAGTCGGCTCCGGCTACACTGGCCCGACGTTATTCTCTCTGCAATCGGACGGGACTTACAAAGCGAATTATCAGGAATCTATGAGAATTATTGAAAATTTATTTCCGAAGGACAAAGTGATTTTCTTGATGTGCGGTGGTGGTGGCTATTCAGGTATGATGAAGAAACTGCTCGTTTCGCTCGGCTGGGACGAGAAAAAGATTTATGACGTCGGCGGCTATTGGTTCTATGAAGGTGAGAACAAGATAGAAATTAAAGAAACTACAGCGGATGGAAAAACTTACTGGGCATTCTGGAAAATACCGTATCACGAAATTGACTTTTCTAAGTTAACGCCCAAAACCGTCGGAGAGGCCAAAGTCGTCGACCTCAGTCTCGCCGACTATCAAAAAATGATCTCCGATAAAAAATCGGGGCTTATTTTTGTTGACCAAGGCGGTTGCGTCACAGCGGAAAAAATGCGCGGCTTCATCAACGAGATTTCAGCCGAGAATGGCGGCGCGAAGTTTTACCGGATGATGTGGAGTGAAGCAAAAGAGGCCATGCCGCACGAAAAAGTGCCGTATTACCCTTCACTCGTAATTATAAAAGACGGGGAAATCGTTGCGGCACTCCGAGCCAACTCAGATGAAGACGGACCGATTTACAACGACAAAAAACTACTTGAAAACTGGCTTCTGAAATATACGATATTATAAGAAAGCAACTATTACTTGCTTGCTTTCTTTATAGCTTCTTTCTCGGCCTTTTTAACTTTATTGCCTAAAGAGGCTTTCATAGCCGCTGCCTTTGCTGCACGCGCCTTAAAGCGATCGACCCGACCCTCAGTATCGATAATCTTCTCTTCACCAGTAAAGAACGGGTGACTCGCCGAAGAAATCTGTACCTTTACGAGCGGGTATTCATTTCCGTCTTTCCACTTAATAGTCTCCTCGCTCTTCGCCGTGGACTTAGTTAAAAACGAAAAGCCGGCGGCCTCGTCAGAAAACACGACAAGCCGATAATCTTTAGGATGTAGTTCACTTTTACTCATAATTGCCCCTTATTATATCAAACATTTCCCCCCTTGTAAATAGGGAAAATCTGTGTTATAATCAAAAAGTTATTAAATAAATTAAACAGCTACGGGGGGTTTTCCTGATAACAGCCCGTAGTCAAAGAGAAAGGGAAACTATAATGACAGTAAAAGTCGATATGAAGGCTCTCTTTGAGGCCGGTGCGCACTTTGGTCACAAGACTAGCCGCTGGCACCCCAAGATGGCCCCATACATCCATAGCCGCAAAAACGGCGCCCATATTATTAACCTAGAAAAAACCGTCGAGGGCTTTGAAAAGGCTCTCCCGAAAATCGCCGAGCTCGTCAAGAGCGGTAAAAAGGTCCTCTTTGTCGACACTCAGAAACAGTCCAAAGATTTGACTAAGGCTGCCGCCGAGTCCGTTAATATGCCCTACGTGACCGAGCGCTGGGTTGGCGGGACTCTGACCAACGTCGAAACCGTTAATCGCCAGATTAAAAAGCTCAAAGACCTAGAGCGTCGCATGGAATCCGGCGAGCTCAAAAATCGCTACAGCAAGCTCGAGGTCCAGAGATTTCAGGAGGAAATTGACCTTCTCAATAATCGCTACGGTGGGATTAAAGAAATGTCCGAGCAGCCGGCCGCCCTTATCGTCCTAGATGCCGCCGAGGATAAAAACGCCATCAAAGAAGCTATCACTTTGAATATTCCGGTTATCGCCATCTGCGATACTAATATGAACCCAGAGGGCATTAATTACGTCATTCCTGGAAATGACAATTCTATCAAGGCTATCGAGCTATATTTGAATTATTTCACCGAAGCTATCAAAGAAGCTAAAAAATAATAATTAATTAAAAGGAGGAAAAATGGCAAACATTTCCATCGAAGAAATCAAAAAATTAAAAGAACTCTCTGGTGTCGGTCTGACCGATGCCAAACAGGCACTCGTCGAGGCGGACGGCGATTTTGACAAGGCTCTCGAAGCGATGCGCAAAAAAGGCCTTACTAAGGCCGAAAAGCGTGGCGACCGCGAAACTCGCGAGGGCCTCATCGACGCTTACGTCCACGACGGTCGCATCGGCGCCATCGTCGAAGTAAACTGCGAGACTAGCTTCGTCGCCAAAACCGACGAATTTAAGGATCTCGCTCACAAAATCGCCATGCAGGTTGCTAGCATGAGCCCGCTCTATGTTTCTACCGAGGACATCCCAGAAGACGTCATGAACGCTAAGAAAAAAGAGCTCGAAGAAAACTTTAATGGTCCAGAAAAAATGAAGGACCAAATCATCGACGGCCAGATTAAAAAGGCCTTCTCTGACAAAGTCCTCATGGACCAGCCCTATATCCTTGATGACACTAAAACTGTTGCGGAGTTCATTAAAGATTCCATCGCCAAGACCGGCGAAAACATCACCGTTAAACAGTTTAAGCGCATCGAGCTAGGTGTGACAGAATAAAAAAATAGCCCTTCGGGGCTATTTTTTCTATGGTATAATATATAGTATGAATATTGTTTTAGGTGTAATAATCGGTTTAGTTGTCTTAATGGCGCTTGTTGTAGCCCACGAATTTGGCCATTTTATCGCGGCCAGACGAAACGGCGTTTGGGTCGAGGAGTTCGGCATCGGTTTTCCGCCACGCGCTAAGGCTTGGCTAAAGAACCCCGAATATACCAAGTGGCAAAAAGAGAAAAAAGCCGCGAAAAAGGCTGGCAAAAAATTTGATAAAAAGCGTCCGAAAAAATGGCTCCCCCTCCCGAAAGACCAATGGGGAAAGCCCCAGAAAGATTTGATTTTCTCAATCAATTTCTTGCCTATCGGTGGCTTCTGCTCGATGAAAGGGGAATCAGATAATGATAAGCGCCCCGAGTCCTTTGGCCAAGCGACTTTTTGGCAAAAAACCAAAATTCTCTTTGCCGGCGTCGCCATGAACTGGCTCGTCGCCTTTATCTTACTCACGATTTTAAGCCTCATCGGTATGCCTCACTTCGTCGAAAATCAATTCCAAATCGACAGCGATACTCATGTCACGAGCGGCCAAGTCGTCGTCGCCAAGGTCCTAGATGATACCCCTGCCGCCAAAGCCGGCCTTAAAGAGAACGATCAAATCAAAAGTATCACCGTAGGTGACAAAACTACTGAAATCGGCGATACGAGCGAGCTTATTTCCACTAACGAAGAAAATCGTGGCAAGGAAGTCAAATATCAAATCGTGCGAGACGGCAAAGACGAGACCGTCGATGTCAAGCTCGGTGATAAAGATGCTACCTACGCCCTCGGCATCTCTATGACTCAAAAAGATCAAGCGCTCTACCATTCTACTTGGTCGGCCCCGATTGTCGGCGCGGCGACCACTGTCCAGCTCACTACCGAGACTTATAAAGGCCTCGGTACTGCCGTCTATAATCTCTTTTCCGGCATTTTCAAACAATTCAGTGGCGACGAAGCTGTTCGTGAAGAGGGAAAAACCGCCATCGGCGCTGCCGGGGATTCGGTCTCTGGTCCGGTCGGCATCCTCGGCGTCCTCTTCCCGGCCTTCGTCGATACGGGTCTCAATAATCTGCTCTTCCTCGCCGCCCTTATCTCTATCTCGCTCGCTTGTATGAACGTCTTGCCGATTCCGGCGCTCGACGGCGGCCGCTGGCTCTTAATCGCCATTTATCGCCTCAGGAAAAAAGAACTCACCAAAGAAACTGAAGAAAAAATTGTCTCGCGGGCCTTTATGGTCCTTCTCATTCTAATTGCCCTGATTACCGTCCTCGACATCATTAGGCTATTCTAAATGAAATCTAACAAAATCTTACAAAAAACTGCTTACGCTGTTGCCCTTGTCGCTTGGGTCTGGCTCTGTATTTATCTCGCCCAGCTTATAACTTATTTCATTTTCAGATGGCTAATCAATACTTTTCATCTTGAAGCCGGCACTATTCTTCAGGCCCTCTTCTCTAGTGTCACTTACATCTTCGCTATCCTCATCATGCTTGGCATCCCTGCCTTGCTCCGCCGAAAAATCAAAAATCATCCCTTGCTCGAAAAAAGCTCCCGCGAAGAATTAGGCCTCAAGGGTCTCCCCACATGGACCGATATTCTCCTTTCTCCGATTGGCTTTATCATCCAGCTCGTCCTCTCCGCCGCCCTCGTCACGCTCTTTTCTAAAATCTTTCCTTGGTTTAACGCCGCCGAAACTCAGGAAGTTGGCTTTTCTGACCTTTATACCGCTGGCGATAAAATTATTGCTTTTCTAATTATTGTCGTCGTCGCTCCTATTGCCGAAGAAATTATCTTCCGCGGCTTTCTCTATGGTAAACTCAGGAAGCGCTTAAATCTCCCGCTTTCCATCTTGCTCGTGTCGCTTCTCTTTGCTGTTTTACATGGCCAGTGGAATGTCGCCGTCAATGTCTTTGCTACCTCTGTCGTCCTCTGTGCCCTCCGCGAAGTCACCGGCACAATCTACGCCGGTACCCTTGTCCATATCATCAAAAACGCCGTCGCCTTTTACCTTCTTTTCATCGCTCTCTAGGTATGCTATAATACCTCTATGAAGCTTTCAAAATCTTTTGTTAAAACCTTGCGCGCCGCGCCAAAGGACGAGACGGCCCGCTCCGCACAGTATCTTATTCGCGCCGGCTATGTTCATAAAGAAATGGCGGGGCTTTATGATTTTTTGCCCCTCGGCCTCCGCGTAATTGAAAATATCAAGACCATTATTCGTGAAGAATTGAATAATATCGGCTGTGAGGAAGTCCAGCTCACCGCCCTCCAGAATCCAGAGCCTTGGCAAAAGACCAATCGCTTTGACGATCAGGAGGTTGACATCTGGTTTAAAACTGAGCTTAGCAGCGGCGGAGAGCTCGGTCTTGCCCCGACTCATGAAGAGCCTATTACAAATCTAATGCGGACATATATTGAAAGTTATAAAGATTTACCGGTTTATGCCTATCAATTCCAGACTAAGTTTAGAAACGAGCTCCGCGCCAAATCCGGGATTTTAAGGACGCGTGAGTTCTTAATGAAGGACCTCTATTCCTTCTCGAGCGACGAAGAGAGCCACGAAATTTTCTATCATAAGGTTGAAGAGGCCTATAAAAAGATTTATGACCGTCTCGGCCTCGGCGACTGTACCTTCGAGACTTTTGCCTCCGGCGGCATTTTTGCTAAATTCTCTCATGAATTCCAAACTATCTTGGACGTCGGCGAAGACACTGTTTATTTCAACGAGGATAAGTCCATCGTTTTGAACGAGGAGGTCCTCCTCCCCGAGGTGCTTAATGAGCTCGGTGTTAAAAAGGAGGAGCTAAAATCTGCCCATGCCGCCGAAGTCGGTAATATCTTTACCTTAAAAGATAAGTATTCAAAACCTCTCGGCCTTGAATTCACCGATAAAGACGGTAAAAGAAAGACCGTCTTTATGGGGTGCTATGGCATTGGTGTTTCCCGTGTCATGGGTGTCATCGCCGAAAAATACGCCGATGAAAAGGGCCTCGTCTGGCCAGAGAATATCGCACCATATCAAGTTTATCTAATCGCCATCGGCGAAAAAGCTGAAAAAATCGCTAAAGAAATAGAGTCTAAAAATCCCGAGACCGTTCTTTACGACGACCGCGATGCTCGCCCCGGCGAAAAGTTTAAAGATGCTGAGCTCATTGGCCTCCCCCGTCGCATCGTCATCTCCGATAAGACCCTAGAGACCAATTCCGCCGAGGTTTTAGACCGCAAGACTGGTAAAACTACCCTTGTCTCGATTGAAGAAATTTAGCACTTGAATTTATACTCGCAAGGTAGTAAAATACTCCTAGACTATTTTATACTAAAGTTTTAACAGAGAAAGAATTATGAAAAAAAGTGTAAACCTTACTAAAGAGGGCAAGAAAGAGCTCGAAGAAGAACTAAAGACCTTAAAGGCTCGCCGTCCCGAAATTGCCGAAAAAATCGCCACCGCTCGCGCTTTTGGCGACCTTTCCGAAAACGAAGAGTACAGCTCCGCTCGGAGTGAACAAAAGACCGTCGAAAATCGCATTTTAGAGATTGAAGACATTTTAAAAAATGCCACCGTCATCCGTTCCGCCTCCCATTCAAAGGTCGTCCTCGGCGCTACTGTCAAGGTCAAAATAGATGGTAAAGAAAAAACCTATTCCATCGTCGGTCCGGTCGAGGCAGACCCGACGAGTGGTAAAATTTCCGATGCCTCCCCGATTGGCAAGGCTCTCCTCGGCCTAAAAGAAGGCGAAGAGGCTACTTGGAATGGCAAGACTTGCAAAATCATTAAAATTGATTAAATCAGAGAAGAATGTTATAATACCCACATGGTACAGCTATCTGATTATCGAGATGAAAGATTAAGAAAACTTGACGAAATAAAGAAACGGGGAATAAATCCTTATCCGGCCAAATCTGGTCGCGATACTAGGATTGGTAATATCCTCGAGAATTTTGATGAACTAAACGGTCAGACCGTCACTATTGCCGGTCGCATCGTTGCGATTCGGAGCTTTGGCAAACTCGCCTTTGTTAAAATTCGCGATTACACCGGTGAAGTCCAGATTTTCATGAAACAAGATGAGAATATCCCCGAAAAGACTTTTGGTACTAAAGATATAAAGCTTTTAGATAGTGGTGATTTTATCGAGACTACCGGCCTCGTCGGGAGGAGTCAGACCGGCGAGATTTCTGTTTTTTCTAATTCCGTCCGCCTACTCACCAAGTCTCTCAGGCCGCTCCCCGGTCGTGACGGCTTCAACAATAAAGAAGAGCGCTATCGCCGCCGTTATGTCGATATGAACGTCAATCTCGAGGTTCGAGAGCGTATGGTCCGCCGTTCTAAATTCTGGCAGGCTACGCGTGATTTTATGAATGCTCATGGCTTTATCGAAATTAATACCCCCGTTCTTGAGCATACGACCGGCGGCGCCGACGCTACGCCATTCGTAACTCATATGGACGCTTTAGACGAAGATTTTTACCTCCGTATCTCTCAGGAGCTTCCTTTGAAGCGTCTCCTTGGCGCCGGTTTTGAAAAGGTTTATGACATTGGCCCGCGCTTTCGGAACGAAGGTGTCGACGATGAGCATCTCCCTGAGCATATCGCTTTTGAATCCTATTCCGCCTATGATGATTACGAAGACGGCATGGAGCTTTATGAAGAGATGATAAAATATGTCGCCAAGGAAACTTGGGGTACATTAGAGTTTGACCTCGGCCCAGATCCAAATCCAGATGACGGCGTTGCCGCACCAAAATTTCATGTTAATCTCGATCAAAAATGGCCCCGCATTAAATACGCCGACCTTTTAAAAGAAAAATATGATGTCGATGTTTTTAATCCAGACCGTAAACAATTAGAGCAGATTTTAAGAGACGATTTTGAAAAATCCGCCGATAGAAATGATAAGGCCGCCAGAAAATCTCTCGAGCATACCTTAGAGACCGCTTCCAATGCCCGCCTGATTGATTATATCTGGAAGTTAATCAGAAAGACTTCCGCCGGCCCTTATTGGCTGATTGAAGAGCCTTTAAGTCTCAGTCCGCTCGCTAAAACCTCCGAGGAAAATCCACTCGTCACACAGAGGTTCCATCCGATTATCGCCGGTACTGAGATGGGTAATGGCTATTCAGAGCTAAATGACCCTCTCGATCAGCTCGAGCGTTTTAAAGAGCAGCAAGCCCTCCGCGATGCTGGCGACACCGAAGCCCAGATGCTCGACGAAGATTTCGTCGAGATGCTCGAATACGGTATGCCCCCTGCCTGCGGCTGGGGCAATAGCGAGCGCAATTTCTGGCTCCTCGAAGGCGTCTCCGGCCGCGAAGCCGTCCCCTTCCCAATTATCAAAAGCAAATAGAAAAAGACCGCATTTGCGGTCCCGCTAAACTTCTTGTGAAGGGTCTAGCACCTCCCTGTTTGAACTGTCCGGTTTACGGCACTTGCCTAAAGGCTTCCGAGTTAACGGCGGCGCTCTGCACCCTTTGATAAGTGAACTAGTTGTAGGCCAGATATTCTAAGCTATATCCGTCATACTCCGGCTCAGCCTTACTTTTCCTACGACCAGGGTAGACATAATTAGAAAACGACTCACAGTAGCCGCAGCTCTCGTAGCCAGCTACTTCAAGCTCCCTGTCTCTTCTCCTATTATTAGCTACAATCTGTTCCCACTTTGTCATCTTCATATATATCCCTCCTTGCGGCCTTGCCGCTGAAATAGTATTTTTATTACAAACGGCAACTTCGCAAAAAGCAGACGACCTCCCCTCGCTCACATATTAAGTTGCCTAAACCTCTCAATTAAGTTTACATAATCATTATACCAAAAATCCTCCAAAATGTCAATAGTAAAAATACTAAAATCTAACCTAACAAAATCAACCCCTGTAAAATAGCCTCTGCAGCACCCTGAATCTTGTCAACCAAGCTTAACAAAAAGGCACCACCTGCTCTAAAGTAGCGCCTTTTTCTAAATGGTTAGTTCTATTTATTTTGCATATTTTTCCCGGAGCAGCATAATCATCTGCCGCATTGCCTCGGCAATCGCCGGGGAAGTAATCACTGTTGACATCTCCGTTTCACCATACGCTACTAAAGCCACTTTTCTACCGTAGACCATCATTGACACTGGCGCAGTATAATCGCTCCTCGGCATCAACACTCGATTAAAAAGTAGCTCTTTATCTACTCCTTCCGCAATATGCCGCTTGGCCGCAGTCGTTTCTGGAGTAAGCGCAATCGTTTCAATACCTTTCTTTGCCATCGCTTTACGATATTTCGCAATAAACTCCGATAAAGGCTCGTCCTGTTCCGTACGGATCAAATATACCTTCTCCCCTGTGTTCAAAATATCACGATAAACTTCCTTAATTCCATCATAACCGATAAAGGTCTTCACACTTGGCTTTTCCGAATTAGCATAAAAAATGTCAAGTAGCCCCGACATTCCGGCCTTCAAAGCTTCTTCATTTTTTGAAGCTGCCCGCCGACGCTTTTCCGCTAACGTCTCCAATACAGATGGGTGCATCGCCTCATAACAAAGTTTTTTGCCATCACTTTTTCTCACTACCCCCTTTTCCTCCATCTTATTTAGTAATGCATAAGTATTCGTCCTTGTCTCTCCGGTTTCTTCTGCAATCTGTGCCGGCGTTAAAACTCCCTTAGAAAGCAGGGCAAAATAGGTCTTTGCCTGCGCATCTGAAAGTCCAGCTTTCTTGATAATCTCTAAATCCATAAAAACTCCTTACCCTTGCATTATATCATTTATTAGAAAAAATGTCAATATATCTTGACACTTTGTGATTTATCCCTTGCATGCTATAATAGATTTATCTAAGTGGAGCAATAATTATGAGTGAAACATCAAATCGCCAATTCGAGCAACCAAAACAGCCAGAATCACTGCCAAAAGATGACATCGATTTAAAGCTTCAATCCGCCGAAAGTCTTGCGAATTTTCTAAAAAGAATAAACACTCCGGCCGAATCAGCTCTAAATACTGAGCAAATTTTAGACTCCCCGGTCGAATCAGCTCTAACTGCCGAACAAAAGGAAACCCCCTCGGAAAATTCCGAAATAGACACTACCCATCACGAGTCCCTCCCGCCCTTTGACACTGCCGAATCTTTAGCTAAGCGGCAGGAAAAACTGAAAAAAGGCATCAAAATCGTCATCGGCGGCCCTCCCCACTCTGGAAAATCCGTCTTTAATGACGCCCTATTCAAAAATCTTGATGGAGATACGACCTATGCTTTTGGCGCCGCCCCAGATGGCGAAGGCCCTTGGTACCACAAAAACTACAATGACCAGTCTGTCAGGAAACTCCGCCAAAAGGGTAAATTTACCCCAGAATATATTGCCGATCGCAAGGAAAAAATCAAAAACTGGGAAGGACCACTAATGCTCATTGATATCGGCGGTATCCCCTCTAAAGAAAATGCCGAAATCATAGAAGGTGCTACCCACGCCATCATCCTTGCCGGTAGTAGCGATGGTCGATATCGCAAAGGTGATGAAAAAATGGTTGACAAGGCTCCGCATGGCGCCTACCTTGAAATGGTCAAATGGAACCAGTTCTTTGAAGAAAATGGCATACCTGTCATTGCTAGACTTCACAGCAATTACTCTGGTGTAGGAGATCATGTTTTAGAAAATAACAATGAAGTACTTACGGGTTCTGTCCATTATCTTGAACGAGGAGAGCCTGCCGTTAATCGCGAAACTATCAAACAGCTAGCCGGCGTCATTACTGGTCTTGCCGAAGGAAACCCGTTCTATGAATCTGATAAAGGTAAATACCCCTTTCGGGTTGCCATTTCCGATTTTCTAAAAGATGCTCCCCAGGAAATCGTTGAGCGCACCGTCAAGGATCAAAACGGGGAATTAAAAACCGTCAAAAGCACCTCTTATCTTCGCTCTGCCATCCCCGAAATCTACGACAAAGCTTCTGAATATCAAGATGAGCCGGTCTGGCTAGACGGTCGGGCAAGTGTCTGGATGGCAATTGCCCTTACTCTCGCCTTTGAAGATGCCGGGAGCCCCGATGTTCGTCTTAACAGCACCGACGGATACGTCCAAATTAAAAACTTGCCTACCTCAAAAGAAATTGACTCAAAATGGTGGGATGAACCAAAATATGAAGGTGAAATTAACGGTCACCCAGTTTATACAGTTAATAACACTGCCCACTCTGCCGCAAATCTCTTAAAGCCCAGTGATCTAGATAATATGACTATTCCTGAACTCCCAGAAAATGCCATCGTCATTATATCCTCCCAAGGTCCTAATTGGCTAAAGGCTTCTATTGCTTCTGGCTACAAAGAAAAAGTTTCCGCTATTGCCGCCTTTCAGCCCCATGATGGCGCCACTATCTCTTGGGCCAAAGACAAGGACACCCTAGGCGGAATCATCAAAACGGGTGAGGTCTTGTCTTATGAAGCCCCTGAAATCCCCCTGTCTAATTATCTTAAAACTGCTAATCGCAATCTTATGAGTATGTCAAGGACCGCTCATGGTACTATTGACACTTCTGCCAGTACTACTAAGGCTGAAGCCATGAATGTCACCTCTGGTGAAGATGCTGCTAGCCTAGCTAAAAACGGTTTTAATCGTGCTATCGAAACCGCCTATGATGCAAGAAAGACTGAATTTGCTAACCCAAATGAGCTCCGCTCTTTTGTGGAGAATATCGCCACTACCGTAAACGGAGGTATTCTAAAAGATGGCGTCCTTATTCGCTCCGGTGAAGATTCTGATAAATACCCCTATGTCCGAATTGCTAACCTTCCAGAAGCTATGATCCGCTTCTATCAGGAATTCTATGCTAAATTACAAAATCCAAATACCGATCCAGTAGAGCTAGCGGCCTTTGTTGAATATAATATTGATTTGTCTGGGCATTTCTTCGCCGATGGCTGTGGCAAAACTGCTAAAGTTGTTTCTTCTTTTGTTCTTATGCGCGCTAACCATAAGCTCCCCAATTACAGCCGTGGAGAAAATTCTGATTACAAAATTACCCGCGCCGAATATTATACTCATGCACCAAAGCAAATCCAAGGTATTGATCCTACCGCCGATCAAGCCGCCTATGAAGATTTTGTCAATTATTATCGGACACTGTTTTAATGGAAGACCTTATCCAAAAATATCATTCCGACCAAACTCGTAACGGCGGCAAACTCCCTTATATTGTGCACCTTTTTGGAGTTGCCAATATATTAACATCTGTCATTGCCATATCTGGTGGTAATATCGACGATCAAACAAAAGAAGACCTTTACCTTGCCGCCCTAGGTCATGATTTACTAGAAGATACTACCGTATCTGAACAGGAAATTATATCTGCTTCAAACGAACAAGTCTTATCTATCATCCAATTTTTGACGAACCCCGAAGATGATGAGCACACCAAACCTTACATGGAAAAATTAGCCTCCGCACCCGAGGAAGCTCGCCTCGTTAAATATGCTGATCTTATCGACAACACCTTCAGTGTCGCCTATGGCTTATCTGATTTAGACTCGGCCTGGGTCCTAAATGTTTTTCTCCCAATCGTAAAAAATACTACGAACACTCTAAATAATACTGATTTTACAAAATACCCTCAGATTTCAACCCTATTGCAAGCTCTATTATATACTGCTACCAATCGTTTATATTCCGAGCTAAAAATTCTCCAATAATCCATTATGTCAACATATTTTGACAGAAATCTCACACATTTTACCCCTGTTAATAAAAAATGCTATCACAACATTATTGACAAATAATACAACTTGTCGTATAATGTAGACATAAGCTTGAGAGACAGGAGTCACGAAAGTCAGCACCTTAACGAAAAGGCCGTTTGCCTTAAAAACCATTAAAAATAAGGTTTGCGTTTCGCGCTTTTGTCTATCAAGCTTGATGGGCGGAAGCCCAAACGGCCGCCGACCGATTCGGCATTTCCGCAGCCTCGCTGCAGAAAGGAGCAAACCATGACAAAGTATTTTGGTTTTGCATTAGCCGACTCAATGTTCGGCGGTAACTGTGACATCCGTCGCACGGTTTTGACTACCGAGGAAGTCAGGGCGATGGAAAAGGAGTTCACTCCTTGTTTAAACCCGTCGCACAAGGCCACCATCGACGCCATGCGCGCCAGGTTTGGGATCGAAGTTGAGATCCCGGAGACCCCTCCCAAGGTGGCTCTTACAACCGGCGACAGCATTATCGTCATGGGCGTCCGCGGTCTTCCAAGACTGACAGACAGACACGAATACACGGAGGAGGAGATCGCTACGGCGACTTTCAGCTTCTCCGAGTATACCGTGCTCTAGGCCTTTTCAAAAGGGCAGAAAACTGCCGCCGTTAACTCGGAAGCCTGAGAAGGGCAAGCGCCGTCAATCCGGACACGATCATACAGGGAGATGCTAGGTTCTCCACAACAAACCTAGCAAAAGACCGCGAATTCGCGGTCTTTTTTCTTGCCCGTCATCCCTAAAAATGTTATTATATACTCATGGAAACCTATGATAAAGTATCAGATGACATTCCAGCAAAAAAGAAGCGCGAATATTGGGACACTGCCTTTGGCCTACAGGCCGTAGACAATATCAAACCATCAGAATATCTTAAATCTCTCGCCAATGAACATATAGAAGGGAAAAAGACCTACTGCGAAGTATCTGAAAATCTTATCTCTTACTACCAAAAACAGCCAAAAGCTACAGATGAACACGAGGCCGACCTTGTATCCGAAGCAATTTACAGTATCCTCGCCGATGAAGCTTTTTCATTTGATATTCTTACTTTTAAAAGTTACCATCGCCGGCTTTTCGACAAGCTAGACCATAACACCTTTCACCCTGGAGAGTTCCGCACGGTCAATATTACCAAAAAAGAGCCCATTTTAGACGGCGATACTGTAAAATATCAAGATTTCGGCCTTCTTGAAGAATCTTTGCAATATGATTTTAACAAAGAATCGCAAGCTAACTACCTTGAATCTTCAGATCAAGAAAAAATCGCCCACTTTGCTGAATTCACTTCGCATATCTGGCAAGTCCATCCCTTCCTTGAGGGAAATACCCGCACAACTGCAGTTTTCATTGAAAAATATCTAGGAAGCCTCGGCTTCAAAATCAATAATGCCATGTTCGAAAAAAACTCTCTCTATTTTAGAAACGCCCTCGTCCGCGCCAATTATTCTAACATCCCCAAAAATATCTCTGCCACTCCAGAATATCTTATCCATTTCTTTGAAAACCTTCTTCTTGGCGCAAATAATAATCTCGACAATTCTAGCTTACATATCTAAAAAAGACCGCATTCGCGGTCTTGCTAAGTTTCTGGTGGAGGACTTAGCAACCTCCCGGTTTAAACACAGGCTTTCGCCATGTCTAGGCTTGTAGCACCATAGCTACTTAGGAGAGCCTAGATTTCTCCCTGTTTAAGCAATCAATTTTACAGCCAGATAATTACATTGTAATATACTTCGTGGCATATCCATATTAAAGCAAGTATGTCTGCTGCCACAATTACCATGCCTATCCACTTCTCTTTCTTATTCATCTCAATCATCTCCGTCCTCTTCATTTTCTTCATTTTCTTTCTCCTCCTCTTCTACTTCAGGTTCTTCAGTCTCTGGCTCCTTGCGGCAAACCTTGAGATATACCACATCGTCAGGCACTCTCCACGGGTTCATCCATCCTTCCTCATATTCAAGTAGCCGGGGCTTGATTACCTGCATGTCGATTTCTTCCGCCCGAGCATCTTCCTCTTGATTATAAGCATAAAAACCATCTACAATCGAGAAAAATCCCTCGGCGACACATAGGTCAAGAAAATCGTAAATAAAGCAGTGGAACCCGCCACACTTCCGATACATCGACTTGTGCATCAGGAATTTCCGCTCCGGAAAGCCATCCCCGACGTCTATCTCAATGAAAGTATCCTGGCATCCCGATGAGCCGTTACGGAAGCAGAAACGATAAGAGCGGCTCCTTTTATAGCGTTCGACCTTTCCGTTCTCTCTTTCATACTCCTTGAGAAATCTCCCGAACGCCGTATTGATTTCATAGGCATAAGGATCACGCCCTTTCTTGACAAGCACTTTCAGCTCATCATCCTCTACAGAGATAATGAAGCTCGTCCGGTCAGAATTCGTCCAGCCCGAGCTCTCTCCATTTTTTACTACAAATAATCTTCTGAAATTTTCCATAGCAAATCCTTTCTGCGCCTTGCGCTGAAAACTCGGGCCCTATTGCCCAAACTTTTAAACTGCTCAAATTTGGCCTCTCCCAAACTTGCAAAAAACATTATACAAGAAATCCCAAAAAATGTCAATAATAAAAATATAGAAATCTAAACTAGCCAAATCTACCCCTGTAAATCCTCCCAAGAGTCCACTTCGATTTTGTCAAACTAGCTTGACAAAAGTTTAGTTTCAAAATTTTTCCTAAAATCTAAAAGTCTTATGCTATAATAGAAAAAAGGAGTTTTAACTGTGGCAAAAGTAATGATTGTGGGAACTGGCAATGTAGGTGCTAGCATCGCTTACTGCCTTATTAACCAGCGCACCGCGGTTTCAGAATTAATTTTAACCGACATCAACACCGAGGATGCCGAAGGCGAAGCGATGGATTTAAGAGACACGCTCGCCGTTTCGCCATCTTATATGAAAATAAAAT
>CAZMIW010000003.1:0-35690 GCA_964566585.1 uncultured Candidatus Saccharibacteria bacterium
CCCTCTCCGGCAACCCCGACAGTTGCTCCTCCTACGGCAACCGCAATTTCTACATACTATTTTCCGATTGGTTCGGCGACCCAACAGATAATTCCAAGGCCTTAGCTCAAGTCATCCCAGAGGGTAACTACCAAATTTCATCGAAAGCCAATCAAAATCTTTTATTCGACATCGAGGGTGGCGTTTCGGATACTACCACATCGGGCAATCTTATTGCTTTTACTAAAAATTCTGGCTATACGCCAAATCAAGTTTTCCGTTTTACCTATGAAAATGGCTATTACTATATTACTAATTCAACCTCTGGCCTCCGGATTGAGTCTTCTGGGTCTAATACTGTTCTTGCTAAGCCTAATTCTGACTGTGCTCAAAAATGGGCTATTTCTAAAGATTCTGATAACTTCCTTTCTATCCGCGGATATTGCACAAATAAGGTGCTCACGCTAAAAGCTTCGTCCGCACTTTCCCCGATTATCCTCTCGGACAATTCTTCTGCGAACGCTCAAAAATGGTATGCAAAACCTCTTCCAGCTGACGGAATTACGAGTGGTGCTTCATATCAAGTCTCTTCCATGCTAAACCAAAATTACACTCTTGATATTTCCGGTGGTGTCAGCTCCAATACAAAGTCTGGCAAGGCCATTCTATTTACTCGTCGCGTTGCGAATATTGCTAACCAGACATTCCGCTTTGACTATGATGAAAAAACTGGCTATTATTATATTACGAATCCCACCTCAAACCTTCGTCTTGATGTCGAAAATTCAGGTACCACCAACGAAACAAAAGTTTTACTTTGGTCGGGACATAACGGTTGCAATCAAAAGTGGCTGGTAGAGAAAAACTCGGATGGCTCATACATTTTTGCTTCTGCCTGCTCTGGCAAAACTTTGACCATCTATTATAATAAAGCCGCCGACCTTCAGCCCATCGTTATTTTCGATCGCAATAATCAGTCGAATCAAAAATGGAGATTAGTCAGCCCATCTTCCGTAGTTGCAGATCTAGATACTACCGCTTCCTACCAAATCGTCTCCAAGGCGAACAATAATTATACTCTTGATATCTATGGCGGTGTTACTAAATCAACCACTTCTGGTCGTGCTACTATCTTTACGCGGCGCTCCTCAAATATCGCCAACCAGACTTTTAAATTCGTCAAAACTGGCAATTATTATCATATAGTCAATCCTACCTCAAATCTCCGCCTTGATGTGGCCGAATCAAAGACCGCTAACGATACGAATATTCTTCTTTGGAAAGGGCATGACGGCTGCAATCAAAAGTGGCAAGTCGTTAAGGACGCTGAAGGATATTATTCATTCATTTCCACTTGTTCTGGCAAGGCTCTCTCCATCCAAAACGACAAGCTTCAAAACAGTTCTCAATCTGTCATTTTTGCCGACAATACAAAGGAAACTGAAAAATGGAAACTCATGAAACTATAAAACCATGTGATCTTTCCGTCATTATTACTGCCCACTCCGAAGGTCTCCTCGCTCACAAAACTCTCCTTAGCGTGCTGCGTGCTCTCAAAGAACTTAAAATTAACTACCAGATTATTATCAATATTGATCGTGGCGACGAAATTACCCTAGATTATTTTAAGCGCTACCAAAACAACCCGCAATTTGTGATTTCCAAAACCGATTTTGGGGATCTTGGGCTCTCTCGAAATCATGCACTTAAAAAATCAAATGGTAAACTCATTGCATTTCTTGATGCCGATGACATGGTTTCTCGTAATTGGTTTAAAAATGCCATTGAACATATTGAATCTACTAACCATCCCGTCGTTGTTCACCCAAAAGCAAATTATATTTTTGGCTTCAATATATCTCCAACGCTTTGCTATTTTCGTGATTCTAAAGACCTTGCGACCGACATGCTTATCATGCTGGGTGCCAATCGTTGGATTTCTGCAGCCGTTGCCAAACGCGAAATTTTTGAGGAAACTCCATATATGCCGACTAAAAACGGCTTTGGCCACGAAGACTATTTCTTTAATATGCAAACTCTCGCAAAGGGAATTAAACATGAAACCGCAAAAGATACCGTCTACTTTTATCGTCGCAGACCAAATTCTCTAATGGATTCTAGCAACACTACCCATGTTACCCAGCCATATTCTGACCTTTTTGATTTGAAAAAGCTTCAAGCTCTCCCGCCAATCACTCTTCAACGCAAACTTATCTTAGAAGATCAAACTCCACCAGACTACATACAAAGTGCTCTTCACGACATTAATTCAATTGACACCGAAATTCAGCTCACTCCAGAAATTAAAGCCCATGGTCTTCCGATTTTTGATCCAGATACGAATAATGTCCGCGTCCCGCAAGCTTTTCAAGAGATTATTAAAAATGTTGATCGTCTCCCAGATTACATTTTCCTTGTTCCATGGATTGTTCCCGGTGGTGCTGATAAGGTGTTACTAAATTATCTTGAAGCACTAAAACGGCTTCACCCATCTTGGCGCATCGCCGTCATTTCCACGCTTCCTTCTGAAAATTCTTGGGCTAGTAGACTTCCAGACAATACCTATCATCTTGATTTTGGCAACAATATAGGAGGGCTAAACAGTTCCGAGAAAGAAATCGTTTTTACACGCCTCTTGATTCAGCTAAAATGTAGCCGCCTCCATCTGATTAATTCTGAATTTGCCTATCGTTGGGTAGCCTCCCATAAAGACCTCGTCCTGCATAACTTCCACCTTAATGTATCAGTCTTTTCGTATGTTAAGACTGAACAAGATTTTGAATATAGCTATGTTGACCCTTGCCTTCGTGAAATTTACCCAGTTGTCCACCGCATTTTTACCGATAATCAAACTGTCATCGACCAAGCCGTTGCACGCAATGGTTTTGATCCAGCCCGTTTTAAAATTCACTATCAACCAATTTGTCTTCCTATAGAGTTCAAAAATCCATCGAATTCAAAGCTGCACCATCCTTTCCGCATTCTCTGGGCTAGTCGCATCGACTCTTCTAAATGCCCAGAGCTTCTCGTCCAAATTGCCAAACACCTTGATCCAAAAAACTTCCAAGTTGATGTTTATGGTTGTCTTGATGCTGCCTATGACGCAAACATTTTTAAAAACATCCCAGCCCTCACCTATCATGGCGATTACGCCGGCTTTGACAGTTTACGAGCGGACGATTTTGATCTTTTTCTTTACACCTCTCGCGCCGATGGTCTTCCGAATGTTTTATTAGAAGCTACCGCAGCTGGCCTTCCTATTATTGCTAGTGATGTTGGTGGTATTAGTGATTTTATTGCCGACCAAGAAACCGGCTTTCTAATAACAAATCCTGAAGAAATCAATGAATATATAGAAAAAATCAATTTTGCCTCTACGCATACATCTGACCTCTGTAAAATCGTCAAAAATGCCCAAAAATTTTTGGCATCTCGTCATAATATGGATACTTTTATAGAGAATGTTCGGCCGGATTTCTAAAAAATATGTTATACTTATAATATGAAAATTCTTATATCCTGTCATAAACCGTCTGTTTTTATATCAAATAAAATTCTTCAACCTATCGAACTCGGGTGTGCTAAAAATGGTCGTCGAATTGAGAATATTCTTTATGATGATGATGGCGATAATATCTCCGAGCTTAATCCTCAATATTGCGAGCTTACCGCACAATATTGGGCGTGGAAAAATCTCGACGAGGATTATTATGGCTTTTGTCATTACCGTCGGTATTTCAATTTTTCCGATGAAGTCTTCCCCGAGGACGAATATGGCAATATCCGCGAAGTTTATCCTGGCGACTACGCAATAAAAAAATACGGGCTTGATGAAGAGACAATTGAAAAATTAGTTAAAAAATATGACATTGTTATTACGGAAGAGAAAGATGTCTCCAATCTTCCAGATCATGCCACTTCAATCATTGACCAATATGACAAGGCTTCTCTACTCCATGTTGAAGATATTGAGACTATAATTTCTGTCATTCATGATTTGACTCCAGAGTACGATCAGGCAGCCAAAGAATTTCTCAACGGGACTAAAACTTCTTTCTGTAATATGTACATCCTCAAGAAAGAGATTTTTGAACATTACGCTGAATGGATGTTCAAAATCTTAGAAGAGTTCTGCAATCGTACAGATATGAGTCTTTATAGCGAAGAAGCTCTTCGCACTCCTGGCCACCTCTCAGAGCGACTTTTTGGTATTTTCTTAAAGAAGCTCCGCAAAGAAAATCCTAATCTAAAAATTAAAGAGCTACAATGTGTTTATTTTGAGAAAACCGATCCTCAGCCACTACTAGAGCCAGCCTTTAAGAAAAATAATATCCCTGTAGTTTTTGCCGCAAATAATGGTTTTATCCCGATTTTCGCCACTTGTCTACAGTCACTTTTAGACCATACTAGCCCAAATCATAACTATGATGTCATCTTGATTCACTCTGATGTCTCTGGTGAAAATTTTGCTACGCTTGAAGACATGGTCAAGGATTATGAAAATGTTTCGCTTCGTCCTTTTGACGCTTCACGCTTCCTCGCGGGTTACGATCTTAAAGCCAATGCCCATATTAGCGTTGAGACCTATTACCGCTTCTTGATACAGTCCGCAATGCCAAATTACCATAAAGTCCTCTATCTCGATTGCGACACTATCATCAATGCTGATGTCGCGGATCTTTATCGTATCGATATCAGCGACTATATGCTCGCCGCCACGCGTGACCCAGATTTTCTCGGTCAAATCAATGGTGCTAATCATGACACTATGGAGTATGTTAAAACAGATTTTAAAATGAAAAATCCGTACAATTACTTCCAGGCCGGTGTTCTCCTCTTTAATGAAGACAAGATGCGCGCTGCGCATTCCCTAGATGAGTGGCTAACTTTTGCCTCTACGCCGTATCGTTACAATGATCAAGATGTCCTCAACTTATACTGCGAAGGTGAGGTTAAGTATCTTGACATGGCTTGGAACATGATCGTTGATCATAATCACGAGCGTTTTTCTCAGGTCATTGTCCATGCTCCAAAGGCTATCATTGATGAATATCGTGTAGCCCACTCCGCTCCAAAAATTATTCACTACGCCGGTTATATTAAGCCTTGGTATCGTCCGACCGAAGATTATGCACACATTTTTTGGGAGACTGCTCGCAAAACTCCATTTTACGAGGAAGTACTCCAGCGTATGTACCAATTCTCGCTCGACCAACTCCCTCCATCTATTGGCATTAAGGGGCGACTAAAAAATATGTTTCATCGTTATAAAATGAGCGTTTTTTACTTTTTCTTCCCATACAATTCAAAGCGTTGGCGTGCGCTGCGTAAGCTTCGAGGCAAAGGTTATACCGAGCTATAATGAAGAACCTACCTGCTCTTTCCATCCTCGTCCCAGTCTTCAATGCCGAAACTTTTTTGCGCGAGTGCCTAGATTCGATTATAAATCAAACTTTCTCAGATTTTGAAGTCATTTTGGTTAATGACGGCTCCACAGATTCTTCTCTAAAAATCTTGGAAGAGTATACTAAAAAGGACTCTCGTTTTAAAATCCTCGACAAGCCAAACTCTGGCTACGGCGATTCTTTAAATCAAGCTTTAAAGATAGCGCGCGGTGAATATATCGGCATTGTCGAGCCAGATGATTTTATCGAGCCAAACATGTATGAAATTCTCTATGGTAGTGCCCATAAAAATAATGCTGATCTTACAAAAGCTAGCTTCTATCACTTTTATGGCGAAACCAATAAAAATTTTCCCGAAAAGATGTTCTATCATGGCGAAGACGGACAGACGGTTAATCCAGCTAAAACCCGGTCAATTTTTCTAACTCCCCCATCGATTTGGTCTGCTATCTATCGCCACAAAATGCTAGAAGAGAATCAAATAGAGTTTCTTCCTTCTCCGGGAGCCTCCTATCAGGATGCCGGCTTTGCCTTTAAAACTTTTGCCGTCGCTAAAAGAGTATATTGCACTAATCTTCCGCTCTACCATTACCGTCGCGACAATTCCGAGTCCTCTGTTAAAAGCACCGCAAAAATATTTGCCGTAAAGACCGAGTTTGATGCCCTCGATGAATTTTTATCTACACATCATCTTTATAGAACCTTCTTTGAAACTGCCGCGCTCTGTCGTTTTCGCTCGTATCTCTGGAATTATAATCGCTTAAAACTAAAAACCGCAATGGATTTTGCCGGCACCGCCAGCCAAGATTATAAAAAACTTTCGCAAAAAGGCTTTAAGTTGTCTAGTTTTAACGGGCTAGACCGCTCTTTTGAGTCTAAACTCGCCACTAGATACCCTCGCATTTACATTCTCCTTCGCCCACTTTTTCGTTTTAAAAATTGGCTCCGTGTCTCTGTTGCTCACCTCTATCGCCGAGTTCATCCGCATAAAGAATTGCATCCAGACATTTCGGACGGCCCACTCGTCACGCTCGTTGTCGCCATCTATAATATCGAAAAATATTTACCAGCTTGCCTAGATTCAATTCTCGCACAGACTTATTCAAATCTTGAAATCATCCTTGTTGACGACGGCTCAAGCGATGGTTCTTCAACAATCTGTGATCACTACAAAGCGCGTAACAATCGCATAAAAGTCATCCATCAAAAAAACGCTGGCCTCTCGGC
Source organism: uncultured Candidatus Saccharibacteria bacterium (assembly GCA_964566585.1). Taxonomy (GTDB): domain Bacteria; phylum Patescibacteriota; class Saccharimonadia; order Saccharimonadales; family Saccharimonadaceae; genus Nanosyncoccus. Next base: position 6,612 of record CAZMIW010000003.1, read on the forward strand.
TGCCCGCAACACCGGTCTAAAAAAGGCTTCTGGCGATCTCATTGCTTTTGTCGACGGCGATGATTATCTTGCCCCGACTTTCATCTCTGAGTTACTTATGGCCTTATCGCCCGATGCTGATATTGCCGTCTGCGGCTACACCGAAAAATCCGCTCGCTCCAATGTGGAGGTTCTTCCTCCCGCAGGCCCCCTTACCGGGATTGCCGCCACTAAGAGGTTATTAATCTCTGAGGAAAATTATGATATTGTCGCATGGAACAAACTTTACCGCACTAGCCTGTTTCGAGATTATCAGATTCAATATCCAGTAGGGTCAGTTCATGAAGATGCACTTACTACCTACAAGGTATATTCTCACGCCCGTAAAGTCTCTTGCATCGCTCGTCCGCTCTATTTTTACTGTCATCGTCAGGGTAGTATCATGGATGGCAGTTCACGCCTCCAGAGCCTAACCATTCGCGAACGCGCTGCTCGCGAGGCAATTGATTATTTTCATAAACAGTCGAGTCTCCTTCCCGCTGCCAAAGTTGCACTTCTTCTTGCGAAATTCGCTTTTCTCGATGCCAGCCTGAGTGGTGACCTTCCGGAAAAGTATTCTCTAGAAGCTATTTCTTGGATTCGTGTCCATGCTCGCTCATATCGTAGCAATCCGGCTATGACCAAAAAGTTAAAGCTCTATCTCCGTCTTGTTAAAACCCCCAATGCTTCCGCCTATAAACTTTTTCGTCGTCTAAAACATTAATTTGATTATACCTAGTCGATTTGCTATAATAACAGATATGATTACCCAAAAATATATAGTTGTCGGCGCCGGCTTATTCGGTGCGACTGTCGCCGAAAAGCTATCAGAGAAGCACCAAGTTCTTGTCATCGAAAAACGCGCTCATATCGCCGGGAATGTTTATTCTCATTTTGACCCAGAAACCGGCATCGAAATTCATGATTATGGTTCACACATCTTCCATACCGAGTTTGATGAGGTCTATGAATACCTAAGTCATTTTACCGAGTTTAATGATTATGTCCACACCGTAAACACCCGCCACGACGGAAAACTTTATCCTATGCCGATTAATCTCGATACGATTAATCTTCTTTATGGTCTCAATCTTTCTGCAGAGGAAGCCGAAAAATTTGTAAAAGAGGAAGCCGAAAAGACCGGTATTAAGGATCCAAAAAACTTTGAAGAAAAGGGCCTCTCTCTTGTCGGGGAAAAGCTCTATACCGCCTTTCTCAAGAATTATACGAAAAAGCAGTGGAACACCGATCCTAAAAATCTCAGCGCCGATATTTTAAGCCGCATCCCAGTCCGCTATTCTCATGATAATCGTTACTTCATTACCGCCAAGCATCAGGGAATACCAAAAGAGGGTTATACAAAGATGGTTGAGAATATGCTTAGCTCTGACAACATTACAGTTAAGCTGAACACTTCCTTTGAAGATATTAAAGATGATATCGCTCCAGATGCGACTATCATCTACACCGGTCCAGTTGACGAGCTCTTAGGCTATAAATATGGCGTACTTCCATACCGCTCTCTCAAGTTTGAAGAAGAGCGTGTTGAAAATTCCGAGCAAAAAGAAGCTGTCATCAATGAAGCCGATTTGGATGTGCCCTATACTCGCACCCATAATTATAAATATTACCAGATTCATCATCCCGAGATTGTTAATCAGCCAGCCTCTATTCTTTGCCATGAATATCCAGATGATTTCGAAAAGGGTAAAGAGGCCTATTATCCAGTTAATAACCCCGAGTCTGAGGCCCTCTATCAAAAATACCTAGCCGAAGTAAAAACCGTCTTCCCAAATCTTATTCTCGGTGGCCGTCTCGGCGCCTATCGCTATTGGGACATGGATATTTGCGTAAAAAACGCTCTCGACCTCTGCCATTCCGGTAAACTTATGTAAAACTCTTGACTTCTACTAGTAGAAAGAGGTATACTATAAACATAAACAAGGTCATATAAAATGAAATATAAAAAATCTCTTTTGAGCCTCGCTACGCTTGGCATTTTCGCCGGCGTAGGGCTACTTAGTCTTAACACTTATGCAGAAGAATATATCCAACCGACGGATATTAACATCGACGATTGTTCTTCTGATACATATAAAGTCACACAGGACTATGATGCTCAAGTCAATGTTCATTTTTACATCAAATGCCCAACGATGACATTTGATTTGAATGGTAAAAAAATTGAACAAGGAAGAATATGGGCGGCGAGAAGTGACACCAATAATACGACTTTTATAGATTCGGTCGGTGGCGGTTATATTAAAGGAGGGAATAACGATTACGCACTCTTTATTGACATAAGCGAGCCAAATCATAGCGCCACAGTAAAGAGCGGTAAATATATTGGTGGTACTACTTTATATGGCCCGGTCAATATTGAGGGAGGGGAATTTGAGGGTTCTCTTTATTCTCATTGGCAAAACGAAATGGCAAAAATCTCTGGTGGAAGGTTTAATAACCTGACTCTCAATGGTGGCACCGTGACTGGAGGGGAGTTTACAAATCTAACGGTTGAAAACAAAATGAGCGCTAGTGACAATCATACCTTTCGGACTACCCTAAACGGAGGGACTTATGATGGCGATATAAATGTTAAAGGGCTGCTTACTTTGATTATCTCGAACGGCACATTTAACGATAACATCGTGGTAGATCAAGGAAGTGCGCTAAATATTTCCGGTGGTATATTTAATGGTACTATTTCCGGCCCGACCGGTAATGTTCAACTTCATGGTGGTAGCTATGCCATAAAACCAGACGACAAATATCTTTCAGATTATCAAACTTTCTATGAAGAAAATGGCCGCTACTATATTGAAACTAAATTTTCTATCAATGAAGCCTTAAATTATATGTATACTGGGCAAGTTGCTAAGGTATATGCTGTTCCTCCACGTATAGTAAAGACTATGACAATGACATCTTCTGATGAAAGTGTTCTTGCGATTACTTATCGTGACGTTAGCGGTCAGATGGAATTCCGCGAATACGATTTTACAGCTCGGAAAGCCGGCAAGGCCATGGTTTCTTATACTACAGACGCCGGTTATGAAGGTAGTTTTATGATCTATATTACCGATGTTGATGCCTCTGACTACGGCAATGCTGCCGATTCGATTAGATATTCGCTAATGCGGGCCACTACCATCTATAATACCGTCACGCAACGCGATGAAAATGTTACTATAAGTGGTGATGCTACTGAAATTGATACGTCAAAGATGCAAGCTAAGTATAATAAGGTAGCCGAAGCTGTTCAGGCCGGCAAGAAACTTAAATTAACGCTTTCAGAAAATTCTGCTGAATTGACAGATGAGCAAAAAAATTTAGTTGACGACGCCGTCTACTATACATTAGATTCCGATGGGAAATCCGAGGAACATCCTGTCAAAGGTATGAATATTGCTGCCGTTTATGAGCTTTCTAGCTCCCTCATTGATGCTAACACCGGAGTTATTATCGTTGACGAGATTATAGAAAATTTCGCAATTTCCCGTCTTAGTCTCCCAGATATCCTAAAAAATCGTAGTCGCACACTTGCTATTGCCTCACTCTACAAAGATTCAGGAGGTAATTATGCTGGATCTTCCGCCTATGCAGCATCTGTTGAAAACGGGTATGTAACCATAAAAAATGACAATACGCTTGCTTACGGCAACAAGTTTGTCATCCTCTACGACGGCTCCCCAATCAATTCAGACGGTACCACGGATGATGTCCCCGCCACCCCAAATTCCGCCGGCTTTGGCGAAGATCATAGTACCTTGCTCATCATCGGCGCTAGCCTCGCTGGCCTCCTCGTCATCTCCGCTCCTATCGCCTACCTCATCCACCGCAAAAAATCTCTCGATAAAGTCCGCTTCTAAGCATAAAGATTATAAAATTTAGCATAAGCGAGGACAAATTAGCCTCGCTTATGCTATAATAGAAGTATAAACAAGAAAGGTCATATATTCTTATGGAAACAGATTTTAAGAGCAGCTCGTATCCCGAGGAAAAGAAACCTCTCAATAAAGCCAACATCGTTATGGCTTGCCTCATGCTGCTTATGCTTGGCGCTGCGATTACTTTCGCCGTTCTTTGGCTAACTAAAAAGACTCCCACCGAGTCGACTGCCAATAATAGTCAGTCCAATGTAGTTGAAGATTGCAAAACTGACGTCATCACTAAAGATTGTCCGCCTTGCACCCAGCTTGATACCCAACCAAACTTCATGTACTTCAGTCAAGAAAAAATCATGAATGGTGAAAACGGCCAGGTTTATGGCGCCTATTTCTCGGATCGTATTGCTGGCCCCGATGGTCAGGATGCTCTTCGGGTGACTGTTTCCGCTTCCGGCTCTAGTCGAGCGACTATTATGGCAGATTGGCAGACGCTCAACGATGTTTATGTCAAGGGTCAGGCATCCCTTTCGAGCGATTCGCATTCCTATGAAACTTATGAGCTCGATTTTTCGCAAAACATCGCCGATGTCTTTATTGCTGGCGCCGGTCAAATGCTGGGCTCGGAGAAAATCTTATTCCTCATGGCCGACGGCACTGTAGAGTACATCCCAGTCAAAGAGGCGGTTGCCGCTAAAGAGATTAAATCTTATGGCAAACTAGACGGGTTAAATAATATCGTTAAATTCTATCGCGGTACAGTTGTTCAGGCCGATAGCCAGGCTGGCGGTGGCTCAATGTCTTATGCTCAAGATTTGAGCGGTAATATCTACCTTCTTTACTAAACTTTTTCGACTTATGAAGCACCACGCTTCATATCTCCAATATTCGCAAAATATAGCCCATAAAATGTACTAACATAAAACTATGGCAGAATCTAGATGGACAGCTAGAGAAGCCTTAAATACAAATTTCTAGCGGTGGAACTAATGTTAAACAAGGAGTTTCAAATGCTAAAGCAAGTAGTAGTTTTTGGTCACAAAGTTAGCGAAAACGTTATCGGAAGGATGATAGAAGAGAATCTTCCCGTAGAGGTTATCAAAGTTATGAGCTCAAAAGACGACGATTATCTCGGCAACACTGAGTCCGAAATCAGGGAACAGACCGAGCTAATGCTCCGGCCGTTCATCGGCAAAGTCAATGTGATTATCCTTTGCGAGCCAGAAATCGCTTTTTCCGCACAGGCCTTCCTTAGCAAAAAATATCCTTGCCAAAAATTCGTCGGCTACGGTCAAAATCTACCAAATTTGCTAAAAAATAAACAGACTGCTCGGGTTCTACTCTCAAAATCCGTCAAAAAAATGACTCGCTACCAAGAAATAAAATCAGAATTTGCCGATATGGAAATCTCCGAGCGTGAATTCAGTCTAAAGGAAAGACAACACGTCCGGTCTAGAGATTTGATAGACTACGCCACGAGAGATTTTTCCGGCGGGCTGATTATAATCTACACTCCTGATCTAATCCGTATGAAAAGCCTCATTGAGAAAAAGTTTACTTGGCGCGCCGACGTTGTCGATATGAGACCTTCTCTGCTCAGAGAGACTTGCCTTGCCCTCAATCTCCGCGGCATCGACGGCAAGCTCACCCGCGACATCAAAGGCTAGAATATGATATAATCAGTATATGAACGAACCCCTCCTCTCGGTAATCATCCCCGTCTATAACACCGGCGAAGCCTTTTTGAATCTTTATGAGTCAATCGAAAAAGACCGCTACAAAAATCTCGAGCTCCTCGTCGTGGACGACGGCTCTACCGATGATTCTCTAAAAATCTTGAGGGCTGCCGCCGCCAAAGACAAACGCATCCGAGTACTGTCTCAAAAAAACTCTGGCGCCTCTAGCGCTCGCAACCTCGCCCTTAAAAACGCCACCGGAAAATACGTATTCTTTATTGATTCGGACGACGACATCTTAAAAACTCACTTCACTAAACTATCTAAAGCACTCGAAGACGGCGCCGGCCTCGTCTCTTGTGGCTATCGTTACCACCGCGTCTATAACGATAAGTCTCACGACACCTATACGAACCCTCCCGTAGAAAGAAAGCCGAGCGACACCGACCTCTCCTTCATCCTCCGCCAAGACGTCCGAGACGGCCGCCTTTACGCCGCCACCAACAAAGCCTTTCGTAGCGACATCATCAAACAGGGGAATCTCAAATTCGACACCAAGAAAAAGTTCGCCGAGGATACTAAATTTGTCCTCGACTACCTTTCTGTCCTTATTAAAAATCACAATCTTAAAATCGGCTATGTCCTTGAGGCGACCTACCTCTACCACTACGGCACCGAAACCAGCACCGTTCGCGAGTCTTCGCTCATCTGGAAAAATTGGGAAAACAGTTTTAAAGATTTCCAAGATTTTGCTAAAAACAACGGCCCGGTCACAAGAAAAGACAAGCGCCTCCTAAGAAAGCTCAAAATCCGCTTTCATATTTCTCATGCCTTCGCCGTCGCCCGCAGCAATCAAAGCTTCCGCCAAAAATTAAAATATGCTAACATCTTCAAGCTTCTCCCGGCCTCTATTATTGTTAAATTTCGTAAATAAAACGCACCCCTATAAAAGAGAATCGAACAGGGAAACCGGACTCTAATAATTGTAAAAACTACACTAGACATTGAACATAAAATTTACTATAATAAAAGCATAAACAAAAACAGCTACTAAGATTGCCCGGAAAACCGAGCAATCTTTGCTTTTAAAACCAACCACAACCTTAAATCATAGACCAGCTCATTCCGCCTAAACTTATAACTTGTATGGTATAATAATTATATGTTCAAGAAACTTTGGCGACTTTATAAAGAATACGAAGAACCGATTAATTACATTGTCGCTGGCGGCTTTGGCACCATCGTCAACGTCGGGACTTTTGCACTCTCTCGTGCCATTGGCCTAGACATCACTTGGAGCAACGTCATCGCCTGGATTGTCACCGTTATTTTCGTCTACGTCACTAATAAATTCTTCGTCTTTAAGACTGGCGACAAGACTAAAAAAGAGTCCACGAAGGAGTTCGTGCTCTTTATGGTCGCCCGCTTCGCCACTCTCGGGGTAGAAATCCTCCTTTTGAATCTCCTCATTGAGGTTATGCAGATAAGCGAGCTCATCTCAAAAATCATCGCTCAGGTCGTCGTCATCATTCTAAATTACATCCTAAGCAAGCTAATAATATTTACTCATAAGTCATAAACAGTTTGGGGCTTGGAAATCGCGCTTTTCAAGCCCCAAACTAAGCTAGTTTTCTTCCGCCTAGACTTTCTTTTTTGTCAAAAAGTTCCAAGTGTCTTTCATCGCATCATCAATCGAAAGCTCCGCCTTCCATCCGAGTTCACGAAGGGCCTTGTCTGGCGCCGCACAAAGCTCGGCGAGGTCCCCCGGCCGCCGCGGCGCAATTTTATAAGGAAGCGGGCGGCCGCTCGCCTTTTCAAACGCCGCTACCATCTCGAGCACCGAAGTCCCACGGCCCGTCCCGAGATTATAAACTACGCAGCCATTATCCATATGCTCTAAGGCGGCAAGATGCCCCTTCGCGAGATCTACCACATGAATATAATCCCGGATACAAGTTCCGTCCGGCGTCGGATAATCATCCCCGTAAACTGAAAGCTCCGGAATCTCTCCTGTCGCAACCTTCATTACGATTGGCATCAAATTATTCGGAATCCCATTTGGGTCTTCTCCGAGTAGCCCAGATGAATGCGCCCCGACCGGATTAAAATAACGTAATAGCACTGCCGAAAACCCCGGGTCCGAAACACAAACATCTCTAATAATCTGCTCAATCATAAACTTCGTCTGGCCATAAGGGTTCGTAATTCCATGCCCTGTCTCCATCGTTTCGTCTAAGTGTGAAACCCCCTGCTCCCCATAAACCGTCGCCGAAGACGAAAAAATCAAACGCGAGCAACCCGCCTCACGCATCGCCTCTAGCAAATTCAAAGTCCCGGAAATATTATTTTCATAATAGAGAATCGGCTTTTCCACGCTCTCCGCCACCGCCTTCAGCCCAGCAAAATGCATCACCGCATCGAACTCGCCCCGAAGGACCTCAAGGACTGCCGGATAATCCAACAAATCCACTTTATGAAATTTCGGCCGCGTCCCCGTGATCTCAAAAATCCGCTCTAAAACTTCCTCTTTTGAATTGTATAAATTGTCTAAAATCTCTACGGTATGACCTGCCCGGATTAGCTCCACTGTTGTATGCGAGCCAATATATCCAGTCCCCCCTGTCACTAAAATTTTCATATCTTCTCCTCTATGTTATAATATTATTATAACATGAAAAAAGACCCAGGACTATCCTACATACTTTGTCTAATGCTTGGCGACGCCCTCGCCATCATCGCAGCCTTTTTCTTTGCTTATCTCGTTCGCACAAACCTCGATTCGCGTCCCTTTTATTTTGAAAAAGACATCTGGAGCTTTATCGTCACCGCCTTGGTTCTTATCCCGCTCTGGTGGATTATTCTTGCGCTCCTCGGCCTCTACAGCCGCAGAATTTACAACGGCCGTTCTCGCCTTCCGGAGATTTCGCGCGCCTTCGCCGCCGCCGCTTTGGGTATGATGACCTTAATTTCTTATCAATTTTTCTCAAAAGCGCCGCTCTTTCCGAGTCGCTCTGTCGCTCTCTGGGCACTCGTCCTTTGTTTCATCACCCTCGTCTTGGTCCGATTGCTAATTCGCTTCCTCCGCCGTCTCTTTAACGCTCGCCGCTCCGCTGGCCTTGGCGTTATTATCGTTGGCAATCATAAAAACACCGAGCGCCTTATCGAGCACATCGTCGATTTTCCAGAAGACGGTTTCCGCCTAAAGGGGATCGTCGCTGGTAATAGTTTCGTCCCGGATGAGCTTCAAAAATATCAGTATTCATCTCTCCAGAATGCCCTTGAAAATACTTCCGCCGACATTATCTTCCAAACCGACGAGGAAAGAACTGAGTATGTTTACGCCGAGTCTATTAAACACCACCTTTCCTATTATTTCGTCCCAAAGGAGTCTAGCCTCTCTTCGCATATTGGCGAAATCGAGCTAATCGGCGATACTCCGGCCGTCCTTGTTAAGGTCACTCCGCTCGTTGGCTCCGCTCGCGTCGTGAAGCGCACTTTAGATCTTGTTCTTGGGACGCTCGCTACCCTCGTCGCTTTTATCCCGATGGCTATTCTCTGGCTCGTCCTCAAGTTCTCCGATTTCAAGCACTCTCCGGTCTATTCCGAATATCGCCTTAGCCGTTATAATAAAAAGGTCAAAATCTATAAGTTTCGCTCGATGAAGCCCGAGTTTTCTGGCCTCTCCCCTGAGGAGGCTTTTGAAAAAATGGGCCGGCCAGAGTTAATCAAAAAATATCGCGAAGAAGGGGATTACATCAAAGACGACCCGCGCGTCACTAAAATCGGCCATTTTCTCCGCCGCACTTCTCTCGACGAGCTCCCCCAGTTATTCAATGTTCTAAAGGGCGATATCTCCCTCGTCGGCCCGCGCGCCCTCGTCCCCGGCGAGCTCCGAAATTATGGCGACCGCTCCCTCCTCCTCTCTGTTAAATCTGGTCTCACCGGCCTCGCTCAGGTCTCCGGCCGCCGCGACATCTCCTTTGAGGAGCGCCGCTCCCTTGACCTTTATTATATCCAAAACTGGTCCTTCTGGCTCGATCTCCAAATCCTTTTCCGGACCGTCGCCGTCGTCTTAACCGGCCGAGGTGCCAAATGAAAGTAGCTCTGGCTTGCGACGACCCTAGGAGCCGAGACAACGGCAAACGAAGTTTGCCTTTGCGAGGCGACGCCGGGGCGTCCAAACTAAGGCTACCGAAGGTAGCCTTAGTTTGCGATTGGTTAATTAACGTCGGCGGTGCCGAAAGGGTACTGTTAGAGCTCCACAAAATGTTTCCCGACGCCCCAATCTACACTTCAAAATACAACCCAAAGGGAATCGATTGGTTCAAGGATGCTGAAGTAAAGACCGGCTACCTCCAACACTTCCCGAACTGCCTGAGAAAGCTCATCGGCCCGCTCCGCTCCCGCTATTTTAGAAAGCTCGACCTGACAAATTACGATTTGGTCATTTCCGTCACCGGCGCCGAGGCTAAAGGGATTTCCACAACCGGTGGAAAAGAAACCGAACACAAAACCGTACACATCTGCTTCTGCCACGTCCCGACCCAGTATTACTGGGGCCTTTACGATCAATACATGAAGGACCCCGGCTTTGGCGTCCTCAACCCGCTCGCTCGTCTCGGCCTTAAAGTTTTTGTCAAGCCGATGCGAAAAAAAGATTTAGCGGCCTCAAAGCGCCCGGATTTTTACATCACTATTTCTGAATATGCCAAACAGGAAATCAAGCGCTTTTATAAGAGGGAAGCGACCATCATCTACCCGCCCGTCGACACTAAAACATTTATGAGGGAAAAGTCAAGCCATGTGGAAAACTTAGAAAACCACAAAGCGGGGAAAAGTCAAGCCGAAATCCATTCACATAAAACCATCAAAGCCGAAAAAAGTCAAACGACCAAAGAACCCTATTTCATCACAACTTCTCGTTTTGTCAATTGGAAGCGCCTTGACCTCGCTATTGAGGCTTGTCAAAAAACCGGCCAAAAACTTATTTTAATCGGCGAAGGCCCCGAATATAAAAAGCTCCGTCGCCTCGCCGGCCAAGATGAAAATATCATTTTCCTGCCAAAGATGGAGCAAAAGACGCTCAAAAAATATCTCGTAAACGCGACCGCCTACCTCTTCCCGAGTCAAGAGCCCTTCGGCATCGCTCCGGTCGAGGCGCTCGCCGCCGGCTGTCCGGTCATCGCCTATGAGAAAGGCGGTGCACTTGATTATATTAAAGACGGCGAAAACGGCCTCTTCTTCAAAGAACAGACCGCGGACTCTCTCGCAAAAGCTATCGAAAAGTTTCTGAGTACAAAAAATAATTTCGACCCCGCAAAAATCGCCGAGTCCGCTCTTCCCTTTGACACAGAGGTTTTCAAAACTAAAATGAAGGAGTTTATTGATGAAAAAGTCCAAGATAAGCAATAATCTCCAAAAAATCTGGGTTGCCCTAATCTTCTCTGCTCCTGTCGCGCTCTTCTTTTCCTATCACCCCGTCATTTCCCTCGGTTCCTCAGAACAAATGAACTTTGAATTCTCTATCGCCGAAATCTGGCTCATGCTCTTCTCTCTTGTGAGCCTCATCAATCTAAAAGATTTTCTTAAATTTTATGGTAAAAAACTCTTCCTTTTCGCGGCCTTCCCCGCTTATGCTGCCCTTTCCCTCCTCTGGTCTCCCAATCGCCTCCGCGCCCTCTTGACCCTCGGCCTGCTGTCCCTTTTAATTTTCGCTGCCCTAAATATTTATTATTATCTAAGAACTCACAAAGCAAAGCTTCCCTTGCTCCAAAAAGTTCTTGTCCTCTCCGCAATAGGGTTCTCACTTTTCTGCTGGCTCCAATGCATTTTGGACGTCTTCGGCGTCTCGCGAAATCTCACTGGCCTCTGCCAAGGTTGCGTCTATTCCACCTTTGGCTTTCCCCATCCGAACGGCTTCGCCATTGAGCCTCAGTTCGCCGGCAATCTCCTCCTCGTCCCGACCTTGCTCGTCATCTACGACCTCATCACCAAAAAATATCTTTTCAAAACGCCAGCGTCTCAGGCCGTAGCCGCCATCTTCCTCGCCACTACGGTTTTCATCACTTTTTCAAGAGGTGCTATTTATGCCTTAATCATCGGTCTTGGCCTAATTTTCCTCTCACAATTCCCTGTTATAAAACATAATCGTAAAAAGTCAAATAAATCCGCTTGGCTAATTGTCCCCATCGTCCTCGCTAGTTTTTTAATCTCGTTGACTTTTCAAGGTATTTTCTCTGCAGTTTCCCCAACGAGCGACACTTTCTGGACCGGCGTTTCAAAGAGTATTCACCAACTCTCTCTAGGCAAAATCGACCTTCGCCCCACCGAAATTAAAGAGCCGCAGGCTGAAAACCCTGCCGAATCGTCTCCGTCCTCTGATATTAAAGCCGAAAACTCCGCCGAGCCGATTCCGTCCCCTAGTCCTAAGACCGAAAACGTCTCTATCTTCTCCGGCTATGTCGAGCAGTCCAGCGCCTTTCGTTCTCAGTTGACAAAAGATGCTCTCGACATCTGGAACGACAGTCCAAAAAATCTCCTCTTCGGCACCGGCCTCGGCTCCGCCGGCATTAAGTTGCTCGAAAAAGACCCAGAGCTCGGCATCGAAAAAGAAATTGTCCAAAATCAGTATGCCTCCATCCTCCTCGAGCTCGGCCTCGTCGGCTTCCTCCTCGCCGCCGCAACGATAATTTTCATCATCTATCAAATTAGACCAAACGCCCTTCTTGGCTTCACACTTGTTGCTCTTAGTTTTACTCTCTTCTTCTTTGGCGGATTGCCAAATGCCTTACATGTTTATTTATTCCCAATTTTGTTGACGGACCCAGGCATCAAGCGGTCCCGCCGACATAAACAATAGTAAATAATTATCTTTTAAATATTGATTTAATTTCTGATAAAATTCATCCGAAATTTCGGCTTCTTCCGCATCCCGCGAATTATTAAGCCTCGCAATAAACTCGACCGGCTGCAAAACCTTAAGCTTCGGGTCTTCTCGCGTGAGATACGTCGGGAGCCAGAAGATATGCGAAGCGCCCTCAAAAGACTTGCGATACTCATTCAAAACTTCGTGTTGCCGGACATTCTGATGTGGCTCATAAACTACGACTACTCCAGACCGCCCGAGCCGCTTTGCCTCTTCCCTCGCCATCTCTATCGTCGCAGCAATCTCCTCCGGATGATGCCCATAGTCCGAATATACCCCCGGAGCAATTCTCTCAAACCTCCGTCCTACCCCCGGAAATCGATTTAGGATTTCGACAACCTCCGCGGTTGAAACTTCCAAGTCCACCTCATCGCACATCGCCATTACCGCCATTAACGCCAGCTCGGCGTCCTCCCGCCGCTTCTCCCCTGCGAGATTTAGCCCCTCCGCCCCTCTTGGCAGCTCGAACTCCCCCGCGACCGGATCCCCAGGCTTTACCTCTCGCCAAATCACCCGCTCGCTCTGGGACATAAACTTATAAAACGCCGCCTCGTAGTCCTCACGCGTCGGATAAATATCCGGATGGTCATAAGAAATCGTGGTAATTACAGAGAGCCAAGGATAAAACCGGAGAAAATTTCGGTCGTATTCGTCCGCTTCATAAATCAAAAATTTTGAATCAGGAGAATAAGACCCCGCCTCCGCAAACGGCAGGGTCGACCCGACCGAATAGGAAATTGGTAAACCGAGCTCGAGTGAGGCCCAAGTAATCATCGCCGTCGTCGTAGTCTTCCCATGCGTCCCCGCCACCGCCACCATCTTTAGCCCAAGTTTCTCGACTAGATACGCAATTAGCTCGTCTCTTTTCGACACTCTTATTCCTAAATCAACCGCCTCTCGGACTTCTGGGCTGTCCGGCCCCATCGCCGAAGTATGGACAAACCAGTCTATTCCAGACTCCTCAAAACATTTCCGGAGAAACTTCCCATCCTGCTCCCCTATTTTAAACTCAATCCCCTCAGCGTATAGTTCTGGCGCCACCGCCCCTTCCGACAAGTCCGATCCAAAAACCGTAAACCCAGCTCGCTTCGCCATCAACGCAAGCGGCCCCATTCCGGTTCCGGATATTCCCGCAATATAAATATTCATGATATAATTATAACATAATTACAGATATTAAGTGGGCATAAGAGTGAAAAAATTTCTCAATAAAATTCGATTTAGAAAAGGGGTTAAATCTTTCCATGTCAAGACGTGGCAGCTCGCCCTGATTTTAATTCCCCTCCTCTTCATCTCGGCTACCTTGCTCCGCTTCGACCATCTCAAGATGCTTGAGTTAAAAAACGCCGTCGTCGCGGCGGACAAAGAGGGCGACCCCGAAAAGACCAAAGAGGCTTTAAACAAGCTCAAAAAGTTTACCGAGACTCATACCGTCATCAATCTCGAGGAAAAAAATGGCAACTACACACTCTCTTTCGGCTCCGGTGAAGTCTATCTCGCCAAGGAATACGAGCGCACGGCTACCGCTCTCAAAATCCAGGCTCAGGAAAACGCCGGGATTTATGCCAACCCTAACGGCAATATCTATGCTAAGGCCATGGCCGTCTGCCAGCCGCTTGCCCACGAATATGGCTGGAATTGGAACACCCCAGATTATATCGCCTGTTATCAGACCGAGCTAGGAAAATACCCGACCTCCGAAACCATCGAGTCCGAAGTCGAGGCCAGCCTCCCCTCCCCCTCTCTCTATCGCTACGACTTCATTTCTCCTCTCTTCACCTTCACCCCCTCGGGCATCGTTGCGCTTATTACAATCATCCTCATTATTATCATTATTATTCGCTTTTTCATCTGGGTAACTTTAAAAATCGCCCTGAAAATTAGAAAGTGAAATTTACAAAACCTATTGACAGATATTATAAGAGGCGATAAGATATAAATACAATATCAATTAAGGAGGAACGTATGGCTTATCAGCATACAAACAGCAAAGGAATAACATATTATCTCAGAAAATCCGAAGTAGTCCTTCGTGGCGGCAAGGCCCAGACTATCTACTTCTTCACTAAGACCGAAGAGGGCGGCAAGGGTACTCCTTGCGACCTTCCGGATGATCGCCAGGTCAACGAAAACCCGCGCAACGGCTTCTTGACTCTTTCCAAGAAGAAATAATCTAAGTTTAGTTTAAAAAGAGGCCTTTCGAGCAAATCGGCCTCTTTTTATTATAAGAGTTTGTCGGGTTATACCCCGACAAACTTCCAAGGTTCAACCACTTTGTCGGGTTATACCCCGACAAACTCTTGACGGCTAGGGCAATTTTTGCTAAAATATTAGCATAAAGGAGAAGAAATATGATTAAACGACCATTGTATCTGAATCAGATTGGACCTTTTATTGATAAACCGATGATAAAAATTCTAGTCGGGATTCGTCGCGCAGGAAAATCTTCAATTTTAAAACAGCTAAAAGACATCTTGCTTAGTCGAGGAGTAAAAGAGGATCAAATCATCAGTATTAATTTTGAAGCATTAGAATTTTCAAAAATACGCGCGCGCGAGGATATGATAGATCTCATGACTAAGCTGACGAGCAGGAAGGGTAAATACTATATTCTACTTGATGAGGTACAGCTAGTAGACGGCTGGGATGAAGTCGTAAACGGCTTGTTTGCTAATGGGAAAAGCGACATTTACATTACTGGAAGTAATTCAAAACTATTGTCAAGTGAACTCTCGACATATCTAACAGGTCGATATGTAGAAATCCAAGTTTATCCGCTGAGCTTTTCAGAGGCGCTAGAATTCAAACGGGCACGCAATATTGAAACAAAAGAGCTAGAAATAGAATTCAACGAATACATGGACAAAGGCGGCTTCCCAATTTTACACGCTTTTGACTACGCATTAGATGATGGTGATAAGGCGGTAGAGGACATCTATACCTCGATTGTCTATCGGGATTTAATCGAACGTAAAAAAATTCGCAACACTGAGCTATTAGGTCGAGTGATTGAGTTTTTATTCGACAATATTGGTAATGTTTTCTCAGCTAAATCGGTGGCAGATTATTTCAAGAGCGAATTTAGAAAGGTAGATCCAGAAACGGTTTACAATTATATCGAGCTATTAAAAGAGGTATTTGTGATATATGAAGTGAAACGTTATGACGTGCGCGGGAAGGCCTTGCTAAAAACTCAAGAAAAATATTACCTCGGAGATGTAGGCTTACTCTATGCCTTAAACGGTCGGAAAGACAGCTATAAAAACGGCATCTTGGAAAATCTAGTTTTCCTGGAGCTGATTTCAAAAGGCTATGAAGTACATATAGGCAAAAACCAAAACCAGGAGATTGATTTTATTGCCGAGAAAAAAGGTAAAAAACTATATCTACAAGTCGCTGTGGAGGCCACGACAGAAGAAGCGCGTGCACGCGAGTTCGGTGCATTTGATGGGATTAGCGACAATTATCCTAAATATGTCCTGACACTTGAAAACAGCAACGGCGACGAGCAAAACGGAGTGATAAAGCGCTATTTGCCAGAATTTCTCCTAGAGCTCTGAGCTTCAACTTAAATTTGGTGGGGGCAAATTGGGCAGGCATTAACACTATATAGACAGAATATTCGAAACAGACACATAATAAAAATGACACAAATATGCAGTTACAGACAGAGTGAAAGAATATTTCAAGAGTAATTTTCTAGCAAGTTGCAGAGTTCGGACCCGGGGCTGAAGTCGGCGATAACATTGTAATCTACGACGCCAAGTTCTTGAAGTTGGTTATAGATGGCAGCGTTGTGGATGGCGGCGTATTTATCGGAGCTGTCTTGTTGGTGCACAAAAATGGCGGTGCCGCCGTGCGCATGGATGTATTTCATGGATTCGGCGTCACTGTAGCCGTCACCGACATAAGAAACATTCTTGCAATCATTGGCGGCACGATGATTTTTTGCGAGGATATCTTTAATAGCATCGATTTTTTTAGCGTCAGTCATGATACTGTCAATGCCGACGATATTACCGGAGCCATCTTTTGTGACGGAAGTGCCATAAATGTCTTTGAAGTATTGTGCGATTTGGAGATGATTCAAAAATTCGACTAGACCGCCGGAGACGATGTAGTTTTGCGTGGTGGCATTTTGTAGGTATGCTTCGAGGCCGGGATTATATTTTATATATTGTTCGCCTTCCATAAGCTCGTCTAGCGTGATGGCGGAATGGTTTTCTTTTAGCAAGTTACTGAAAAAAGCGAAGAAGGTTTCTAGATTGTTGCCATCGTGTTGAGTGCGATATTCGGCGAGTGCAGATTCGAGTTCGTCATTCCTGTGTGTGCCGTCGAGGCCGAATTTCTTAATCCAGACCCAGAATTTTGGCCATGTGTCAGTGGACAAGGTACCGTCGAAATCGAAGATGTTGATTTTACTGGTTGGCATCATTGATAAAAACCTTTTTGGTGGGGGCACCTGGGCTCGAACCAGGGACCAATCGGTTATGAGCCGACTGCTCTAACCACTGAGCTATGCCCCCATATACATTATTCTACCATCTACCACCCCAAAAGTAAAACGATTATGATATAATGAATCTGTGAAGGACAAACTCCGCAAAATTAAATACAACATCAAGCACGATTTTCCCCTTGATAAATTCCTCTTTACGCTCGCGCTCTTGTTTTTCGCGGTCTGTGTCTGGGGGACGATTTCGAGTGTCACGAGGAACTGGGAGCTAGAACAGCGCCTCTCCTCGCGAAAAAAGGAGCTCGAGGTCGCAAGGCTCGAGGTCGAGGCCGCCGAAATTGAGAATGAATATTATGCCTCCGAAGAATATCAGGAGCTCTCCGCCCGCGCGAAATACAACAAGGGCTTTGAGGGCGAGACTCTCGTCTACCTCCCCAAAAACTCCGAACGCGCCAAGACCAAACACCAATCCGAAAAAGCCCCCATCACAACCGAAGAAGAAGACACCCGCACCAATTTTGAAAAATGGCTCTCCTTCCTCTTCGGCGCCTAGCTCTTACATTAAAAGGTTATAAACTTTTCGATATGGCTATAACCTTTCGCGGCCAACAAAATCTTGCGCAAAAATTTCAGCATCTTTTTACTTGCATTTTTATCCCGATTACGCTATTATAATACTAGATGAAACTCAGAAGGTCTAAAGAAAAAATCCTGATGGCTGTTTGGGCCGTAATGGTTTTCTGCGGCCTCGCCGCCAGCATCGGCATCTTCGTGGCGAATGAGTCTATGACTTGGGCAAAACAAGCGTCCAAAAGAAGCATTAGCGAATGGGATTTTAATCTAGAGAGCGTTCTCTATTTTGAACACTATAAAAAAAGTAATGGTCAGCGAGAAAAAGCTCAAGAAAATACGAATCCATTCAGCAACTCTGGTCTTAACCCCATTCAATATTGGCAACCCATCGAAGAAGACTATGGATTAGGTTATATTGCACTTAATGCTGAAGGTTTAAAAAACTCTCACTACTGTAGTGCTGAGATATATTATCCCAATGTCAGCAGAAGCCAGAGTAATCCTAAATTCCGAAATTTAAACCTAGAAATGGATAGCAAGCTCGGAGAGCAAGCTGGGTTACAATATGCACTTCCGATCGTTAATGGAAGTAGCGAAAGAAAATGTATATTTCCATTCAGATATAAAAATGCGGGAACATCATGGGATAGTATGGATAAAGCGCAAAGAGTGTCACTGGCAAATTCATCCGCAGCAATCAAGCGTAACGACATGTATTTCGTAGACCACTATAGCGCGGCTCAGTCTATGGGAAAAAGCTATGACATACGGCAATACTATACTAATGGTTACGAAAACAACGTAAAAAATCCCGGCCAAGTAGACTTAAATTATCGAGAAACCGCAGGCTCCGTTTCCGCTCGCCCCTATGCGACTTATGAACGCAGAAATGACAGTAATATCACCGTTTTCGAATATCGTTTCTATAACCAGGATTTTCTAAAAAATCTCGACAGCAGTCTTAAATTTACCCGCGTAGAGTATAGGAGATACTATCATTATTGGACCTTCGTATGTTACAAAAAGACGAAGTGGAATCCTCCAGTCTACAACCCTCCTACGACAGAAGGGGGTACAGGATGGTGGTCTCCTGGGTATTATTCATGTGGCTATCCGTATGATTATCGCTATGAAGATCGTATCGGTTCTATATCGTCGGAATACTATAATGCCTATGTGAATGGTTCAAGCACAATCAGTTATTACTGCCCTAGAAATGATTTTTATAGCAATGGTCCGAGCGCTTCTTATTACTCAACGAAAGATATTGAATCATGTTTTGAAGGAACTTTTAAGAAATATTACCTGACGTCTTTTGACCAAATTAGAAATATTTCTAACGGCTCTATTACATCCGTTTCACCTAGGGTATCGCTTCCAACATTTTCTTGCGGAGGCCGCAGCTCTTACCCGCATTATTGCTCTAGTCGTTATAGCTCTAGCTCAAATAGCAAACCGTATATCGCGCATGATGTCTACACCCAGTATCTCAATTCCAAAGAGGTTCCGTTCAAAGGCGTTATGCGCTTTGACGATATCGACGGAGAAAAGAGGGAAGGGTATATACCACTTTCTGGTATTAACAGGATTTATCTTTCTTCAGACACACGACTAAAGCGCGTTTCTCCATCAATTGGCGGAAGCTGGTATAACTATTACTGTAGCTCAGCGATGAAGCGAAGCATATCAGAAACTAATTCAAGGCCCTTTTGCCAATACGAATGGGCTACTCCGGGTGAGATGCATGGCAACGCTGGTGATGATAATGTTGCCCTCTGGATTGAATTCTTTTCCGACCCCAACAAGGACACTCCGGCCAGAATTGCTTATCATTCTACTAGCCACCGGTCTGGTGCTTCCTCTGAGTCTAAAAAAATTGTCTATGTTGTCCAAGATTTAGGTGACCACACAAGGGACGAATCTCAATATCGGGCATTCTTTGACACACTAGACAAATTCAATGATAACTATAGACTACTATATGGCAAAGATTATAGTTGGAGTGATCAAGGAGCTTGGTTTACAAATAAAGTAGCGCCAAGCGATGAAGTTCTATTTTATTTCGAAATCACCAACTATTCCAATTATAGTCCATATCGTATTAATAACGAATTTCTAGGCGGCGTAAATCTAACTTGGTATACTGATCCAGACCTAACCATTGAAGCCCCGCGCCTCATGACTGTCGAGGATAAGAATTATATATTCTTCACAAGGCTTGACCGATTACCGAAAGATTTCCCAGATTCTTGTTATAGCAATAATTCCAGCCCAGTGCCTGGCGGTTCATAAGGAGCTACGATGAGTCCTAAAAAAGAAATGAAGAAAGATTATCTAACCCCAGCATTATTCTGTGCTTGCATCGCACTGGTATTCACTTTGTTAATCGTGAACCTTATCTTTCAAAAGCCAAATTACCCATCCATCTCTTATGGTGCGACCACATCCGAGGTTGAAGAATATGCCTATAGTTTACTTAGCCTCGATGCAAGTTCCGACGAAAACACTGCCGAGTATTATCTAGAAGCATTGAATTATTATGAGGCCCAGATTGCCGCTTCTAAAAAAGATGAACAACGCTTTAATCTTCAGCTTGGATTTGCTAGCCTACTTGGCAAAACCGGTGACCCCGCCGCTGGCATTCAGGTTTTAGATGATATCGACAGTTCTAAAATACCTCTTGATGCCAAATATTATCTCTACTCGACTTATGCTTATCTTTATCAAAGGAGCGGAGACGAAGAAGAAGCTAAAAACTACTCCGAGCGCATTGTGGGCGAGGGCATTTATGACTACATTGCTAAATTGGATGCCGGCGAAATTGATCCAGAAGAGTTCGAAAAAGAGTCCGCCGAAGACGCTGAAGAAGAAGCCACCGAAGAAGAAGTCGGCGAAAACGATTCTGAAGAGACATCCGAGTCCGACAGTACCCTAGATAAAACAGATGGAGAAGGAGAATGAAAAGCCGCACTTGTTTTACTATAGTTGCTATACTCTTTGCTGGATTTTTTGCGACTTTCATTTCTGTCGGCGAGCTCCATGCGGCTTCAGACTATACCAGTCGCACCGAATGGCGCACACCGGACAAAGCGACTGCCGCAAATGGCGAAGTTGGGTACAACCGTTCTCAATCTGGCGCAACTTGGTACTATTATTCAATACCATCCAATAATAGCTACGAGGATGATTCGGAATTATATATTCCATTCAATAATGATTATCGCGGTCCAAAAGTTGCTATTCCGGCTAAAACTTGTCAGGGTTACGGCGGTTTTTGGGTTTTGCTTAGGAATGAATATAATATAAAAACTGGTGCACTAACCAATAAGCCGGCCGTTGCCATCAAGTTGAGCGACATCAAGCAAGCCGATTTAGCTGGGTTTAAGGGAAGTATTTCCAGTCCGACCAATGTTGTCTCATACAAAAAAATTGTTAATAGCATTCCGAATGATACTCAAAATGGCGTAAAAGCTGAAAAGTATGGCACCATGGAAAATATTTATAATCTCTATCAAACCCTAAAAAACACTTCCGCTGTTCCAGATTCCGCTAAAAATAGTCCTGAAAACCTTAGCTATTTTTGTGCCAGTACAAATACAAACGGTATGCCTACTGGCTCTACAGCCACATCCCCCATCCATACTTTTACGACCGTTTCTATTGAAGGTGGAACTACCAATTCCCCAGTCGTTGATGGAGTATCCTACTTAGGTGGCTACAATAACAATAGTAACCTCAGATATTCATCCTCCAGTATTACGGTTCCAGTTGGTGAAAAGCTACCGACGGTGGTATTTAAATTTTATGCAGCTCGGCAGTATTCAGAAAATGCTCTGACCGGTGGAGGTAGTATCTCAAGCAGTAGAGGAAGTATCCCCTCGACAGGACTTAACAATTTCAATAACACTTGGAACATTAGCGGTACTGAATATCTATATGCTGAGATTGCATCTCAAAATTATAGCCCAGGGACCATGGGCAATAGTAAAGTTACATATTGCCAAGAGATAAATAATGTCAATGGCTCCTATAGTATTGCTGATTTTAGTTTTAAAACGTCCGGCCAAAATCTTCGTAGCTCCGCTTGTGTTACTTTTGTGCCAATTCCGGCTAATGCTGCCGGGGAACTTGTAACTAATTGTAACGCTATGGGGGACGGTCGGTACAGGAATGAATCAACTATAGGTAACACCGTTGCTACGGTTGGCGTGTCAAAAAATCGCGATCCTATTCAAATTACAACTGCCGCTCCGGCCAATGCCACTGCAAAGGTCTATGCAAAACCTGGAGACAGTATCCGCTTCTCCTATGCAATTTGCTTTGGCGCCAATAATGTAACTGGGGGGCCAAGCAGACAAGGGTATGCTACTAGCACAAATAAAAGATCAGATGCTGTCTTTACCAGTTTTCGAGTTTTCCCAGGCATCTACTCCGAAAAAGACGGTACGAAACTTTTGGAAACGGATGCCAAGTATATTCTCTTTGCGCCTTGGAACAACTCTCTAGTCGGTGCTAACATTACTATTGGAAACGGGGCCATGAGAAACAATGGTAGATTCAAATTTTACTTCGGAGCCGATCCAGCCGAAAATGTAGATGGAGATAGATATGAAATAACTAATGGCACATTCTGGAATAGTACTAAGAGACAAATTTCCTTTGCCTCTCCAGACCCGCGAAGCGGGGCAGGGTCTGTTATCTCATCAGATCCAGAGGATGATATAAATATAGATGATACAGACGGCTTTGATGAATATGATTGTGCCTATTATACAGGCGTTACAAACAATACGCTGACCGGTTATTATCTCCCTGGCTTTAACAGTCTACTAGGAAAGAATATAGATTGTGGTAGCGCAGAAATTGCTGGTGGCAAACAAACTAGCGTTGTTGGTGCGACTATTAACCAAACTCTACAATATACTTATACGGCAGCTTGGCCGAGCAGCTCTAATAGATACGAATCTAATCTACAAAAGGCCATCGAAGCATACAATGCCGCTTATGACAGTGGCAGAGGTGGCGGTGGTCGCACTGTCACTACTGGTAGTGGTAAATCTGAAGCTTTTGAAATTTATAAGACTGGTAGTGTCGTCGTCCCATACAATTTCAATATTAATTTGACTGGTAAGGTTACTAACCACGATTCCGCAATCGTTTATGCTGGAGACACTTTAGACTATGAAGGTCATATAGATGTCCTTCCTCGCGCTAACCCATTGTCTAGTGATAAAAAAGTGGAGAACGGAATAACAACTGATATTCCATATGCCACCACTATGCCTAGTAACACTCGCGTAGAAATTGTGGAATTTCTTATCCCGGATGGAGCGGATCTAAACACCGTTAAGGACAAGCTTAAACAAGGTTATCTCCCACCTGGAGAGTTAGAAAACCCAAATCTACCATGGCTCAGCCGGTCTTATAGTACTCGTGAAGCCTGTAAGTATTATCAAAATATCCTAGGTAACGATTTTGAGGATTGTAAGTCTAGAATTGTTAGAGGAGTTGGAGCGGAAATAGAGGCTGATCAAAGCGTAGGGAATAACAACAGTGATCCCGAAGGCGAGATGAATTACTATAATAAGACCGAAAAATTAGTAGTTCCAGATGTCAAGGCTGGCTATAAATATTGTGCTGTTCTAGCAATCAACTATGGTGACAGTCATGGTGTTCCTATCAGTGATTTTTATTCAAACGACTTAAACACAATTGAAAATTCACCTTTCTTTGCTGCTAACGCTGCTAGTGTTAACAATGAGCTCGAGACTACCCCATCGTCTTACAGATGGTATGGCGCTAATGTTACCTGTAAGACCGTTGCCAAAAAGCCTAGCTTCCAAACCTGGAATAGCGGTGTCTATTCTGACGATAATATCACATCTTCTATTTCGAGAAAATCAGTTAATGCCCGACTAGGAAACTTTGAACCGGGGACGACGCCTCCTGAAAATATGGGTTACACCGAAAATGATGTTGCCCCCGATCATACCTACTTTGGTTCTTGGTCCGAGTATTATGTCGTAGCAAGGGGGACTATCTCCGGCTTCGCCTCCGACTCTGCGTTTAGCTATAACACTAATTTTGGCAGCCTCTCTAGTGGCGGTTATGGCCATGTTGCAACGCTTAATTATTGTGATCTCTCACGCCTCACTATAGCCAATACTAAATGTAAGGAAAAAACCGCAGGTAATTTTGACTACAAAGAAACTGCCACCGGTGTAAATGTTTCTAGCGGCAAAAACCTCCGGCAAAACATTATTGAGTTTTATACTCCTTCAGATATTGAGAGTGAACCATATAAATACATGAATAACTATGCGACATTGGGCGGTGTCAATATGAATACTTTGCCAGAATGGAGAGGTGCTAAAATGATATATACTAACTCCAGTTTCACAATCGATAAAACACTCGTTCATGACTCTGGCACGCTCATCATTCGGGCAAATGGCCATGTGAACATCGATGGAAATATCTGTCTTGGCTCCGGGGGGACTTGTCAAGATGACCTTACCGCCTATGCGAGCACTTACTATCAAAACACCAATAACCTTTCTCTTAAGGGTCGTAATGACGGCCTCACAATTGATGCCGGCAATCTTGCCGCCATCCCTCAGGTCATCATTATCGCTGAGTCTATCAGCATAGGTAGCGAGGTCAGTCAAGTGGATGCTTGGCTCATCACCTACTCCAACGATCCAAATTACGATGGTGGCTATGTCAATACCTGTGCCGGCTTTAAAGACGGCGAAACCGACACTAGCAGTTGTTGGAAAACCCTTAAAATCAACGGTCCAATTATCACCACCGCCCTTCTGCTCAATCGCACCGGCGGTGCTTGGCCAGGCTACTCTGGTGATGTCGGAAATCAAGCCTATGAAACATTAATAGGACAGAAAAAAGAGTGGGTGGCTTATTGCACTAATCGCAATGAGTCACAGAAAGATATCACGGATTGCGTTAATAATCTCATAAATCAAGCTTCTGGTGGCGACGACAACATCCGCAAGGCCTACGAGGCCGCCGATCGCTACGCTGCACAAATGAATATCTATCAGGCAGGAGGTTCCTACTGGCGTGATCTTACTTGCGGTGGCTCCATTACTCCAGCCGAAATCCTTGATCTCCACCCACTAGTTTACCTCTGGGCCTATGCTCAATCTCTGAGGCTCGGCCAAGCCACTATAAACTTTGCCCAAGAGCTTTCTCCTCGCTATTAAACTCTTGAGAAAATTATTACGCTCGTGTATAATAGAAATATGAAAAAGCAGAGGTCCGGTTTTACTTTGCTAGAGACGGCACTAGTCGTCGCTATTGCCACGCTTCTTTTTATGGCTATTGTTGTTGGCTTTGGTAGTCGTATCGCCACCGGTCGCTATGATACTGCCGCCACCGAAATCGTTGATTATCTAAGAGACGTTTACACTGAGGCTCTCAATACTGAAAATTATCGTGAGGGGATTGAAGGCGCTAGGGAATATTGTACGCTTTCCAGTGCCTTTTACACACCTGGCGAGGACGCTAGTAGTTTAGAAAAATTGTTCATCAATGAATCTGGTCAAAGTTATATTGACACATTTGAAAACAATAAAACGGCCTTTTACCCCGGCCGCACCAACTGTGCAATTTATGGCAAAATCGCTTTCTTCGGTGTAAAGGGGGATTCAGAGCCACGCATTCATGTCTTTGATATCGTTGGCAATGTCGTCACTGGTGCTAGACAGATAAAACAAGGCCAACCTGATGCCACTACCGATTTAGAGATACTTCAAAACCAAGAAGAAACTTATTCTGGTAAAAAAATCCTAGATGAGCTAGAATATGTCCATGCCGATTTCCGAGCAGCTATACCAGATGATCCACAAGACAACGCTGATTGTAGGGTTTCCCCTGCCGCCGGATATACGACTTATAATTTCGACTGGAACACCTTCCCTAGCTCCGCTAACCATGACGGTAAGAATTTCGTCGGTTTTGCTATGATTGTTCGTTCGCCCTTGTCCGGGAATGTTTCTACGCTTTTCTATGAGAGCCCCTCTGATACTCTTTGGGATTTTGGCCTTGGTGATGGCCCTATTAGTTGCTCTACCATCAGTAGCGCTAATGCTAGCCTTGTTAAGAATGTTTCGCCTGTCGAAATTTTGAAAAATAATGAGGAAGATAGTTATGAACTTGAAGATGAGCATACTGGCTTCTGCCTTAATTCTAGTGATTTCTATACTTCACTTGTTAGCCGTCGCAAATATATCGAGTTTATCGGTGGTGGCCAAAATGCCACTGCCATTAAATTGGAAGAGTCTGATAAAAAGGAGAGTAACCCATGCATCTAAAATCAGAAAAACGCGGTGACACCCTTATTGAAGTAGTCTTAGCCTTTGCCATGTTCTCTCTCGTCGCCGTCGTCTCCATCGCAGTTATGAACAGTAGCATTTCCGGCGCCGAGGCTTCCCTAGAGCTCTCTCTCGCCCGTACTGAAATTGACTCTCAGGCAGAGGCTCTCCGCTTTATTCACGCGGCTTTTGCAGATAACATGACATATTCCAATCTCTGGTATAGAATTGTTGAACAGAAGATTAGCTCTGACCAACTTCCAAATCTCGATGCTACTAATTGTGATGATTTATATAATAGCATTGATAAAAATATTTATGGGGCCAAGGCCTTCATTATTAATCCGCGCAAAATTGTCAGTGGAAATGTTGAAGGAAATTCAGATTACTATCGTAACACTCTTATTGTTGCCGATAATAGTAGCGTCTCGGCTATAAAGTTCCAGCCGGCCGTATTAAATCCTCGGGTAATCTACACCGGAAGTGATTTTAATGTGGACGGCACTCCTATCACATCTGACGATGTCTTCTCTGAGGATGAAAATCCCGATCTTCGTTATACTAAGGTCAGTCTTGTTGAAGGCATTTACGATATGGTTATGGCCGGTAAGGCCGAAAACACAGACAAGCCACCACATTATGATTTTTATATTTATACTTGCTGGATGCCGTCTGGAGCCAAGCGCCCGACTACTATCGGTACTGTCCTTCGCCTCTTTAATCCGGAGTTTGTCGACCAATGAAACATTTAAATAATTCAGAAAAATCTGGCTTCACCATTCTCGAGCTTGCCCTCTCTATGCTTTTTATCTCCTTCTTACTCCTTGCTATCGGCTTTGTTTCGGTTCAGCTTGCCGTTGTCTATGAAAAGGGAATTACTATCAAGGTCGTCAATAACAATGGTCGCGAGCTCATTGATGAATTTTCGCGTACTATTCTCCTCAGCCATTACAACCGTACTCTAGACTTCGTACCCAATACCTATACTGAAAAACGCGGCACTGTCAGGGTTAAAGGTGAGGAATATAAAGATGTCCAGCTCCATGGCGCTTTCTGTACTGGGGCTTATAGCTATATTTGGAATACCGGTTATGTGCTCAATCGTGATGATGTTCCAGAAAATAATGGTATAGAACCTGCCGAATTAACTTTTGGAGACGACGATGAGAAAAAAGATGGATTCCGCCTTGCCAGAGTCAATGATACGGATCGCGCCATTTGTAAGAGCGTAAGCGGCGGTAATAGCTATTCCGGCGCAAAGGCTTCAAATTATGTTGAGTTTCTTTCGCCATCAGAAAATGATTTAGTCTTTTATGAATTTGTCGTCTTTCCACCCGCCGTCCATGAGGCTACCGGCCATGCGCTCTTCTCTGGAACCTTCCTTCTTGGCACTATGTCAGGGAACATTGATATTACTACCACAGGTAATTTCTGTGAAGTTTCTCGCCCGGACAGCTTTGCCTCTGATTTTCCCTATTGCGCCATCAATAAATTTAATTTTGCCGCTCGCGCGACAGGAGGACTAACATTATGACGATAAAGACTAAAAAAGGCATGGCCTCGCTCTATTTAGTAGCCTTTACCACCTTACTTCTCAGTATTTTAACCATGAGCTTCGTTCGGGTTATGCTCACCGAGTCAAAAGAATCTACCAACAGTGATTTGTCTCAGTCGGCTTATGATTCGGCTCTCGCCGGTATTGAAGATGCCAAGACTGCTATTATCATGTATAATACCTGTCGTGAGAACCAATATAATGATGTACAGTTTAGTTTTAGAAGCCGTTGTTACGACCCTGATAATGGTATAATTGCACTCATGGAAAAAAGCTTCACGGCTTTCCAGCAAGGCGGCGATGGTAGCTGTGACACCGTCCCGAAGATACTTGGTATAGACTATAGTAATGGTGCCGTTGTTGTTGGCGATGAAAAGCTCAATCAATTTTATACTTGCGTCACCGTTACTAATGAAGCTGATAGCTATTTAACTATTCTTGGCGAAACTACCCCCTCTCGGACTATCCCAGTTCGTCTGAGGGACGGTGAATTTAGCAAGGTAGTTGCCTTTGAAATCGAGTGGTACTCTCGTGATAAAGACGAAAACGATTCCTCTATATCCATATCTCGTGGTTATATGGCGGATTTACTTACAGACCTATCGACTTACCCAAGTAATTTTAAACCCTTCGGTACTAAGAGTCAGGCCATCAGTAACCTACCAATTCTTGCAGCAGAAATTATCCAGACCGACACCAACTTTCAAATGTACGAGCTAGATCTCAATAACGAAAGCAATACTGGCACCGACCATGCTACCGCTGTGCTCTATCCAGTATCTAATAAGATAAGTGGCGTCACAAAGCCAGACAGGGGTACTTTCGTTACTAATTACATCAATAAAGATACCGTCCTTGCGGTTTCTAATAAAAATAGTGCAGAGCGTGAGAAGTCTCCACAATCGGTTTATTGCGCCCCCGTCGCTGGACAAGCCGGATTTAATTCTGCCGACTATAGCGACAGTGAATACCGTTGCCGTGCCACCATCGAAATCCCACCTACCTACCAAGGGAATGGCCCCAGTGGTCGTGCCGAACACACCTTTATGGTTCGGATTAACTTGCCTTATGGCGTCCCCGAGGATACTGATGTCTCTATCAAAGCTTGTATGGCGACTATTGGTGGTGTTTGTACGGAATATGCTCACTGGGTCAATCAATTCGTCGTCGATTCCACTGGCCGTGCCAGCACCCTTTATCGCCGCCTCACCGCTAGGGTAGATACCGTTAATACCATCTTCATCTACCCCGATTATGCCGCCGAGGCCAGAGGAGCGAATGCTACCGTCGAAAAGCGTCTCTACGCTACTAAAAACTGCTGGGCCACCGATGATGCTGGCGGTAGTACCACTTGTGCCAATAATGGCGATGCCAAGATCTACCCCGAAGAAGAACCAAATACCACCAACTAACCCTCAAAAATGGGCCTACGACAGGGGGGATGTCCTAGGCCCATTTTCAACCTTAACATTTCATGGTTGCGGGGACTGGATTTGAACCAGTGACCTTTTGGTTATGAGCCAAACGAGCTACCAGACTGCTCTACCCCGCGATGTTAAGATACTAAAACAGTATACACCAAAAACTACTCAATGTCAACCCACTTGCAGTAAATCAATACATCGTTAACACTTTTTAGTTGTTAAATAGTTATACCAA
>CAZMIW010000004.1:0-25159 GCA_964566585.1 uncultured Candidatus Saccharibacteria bacterium
TAGTTATCCCTCAGTTTGGGGTCCGTTCCCACGCGTTACTCAGCCGTCCGCCGCTCGTCAGCAACTAGCAAGCTAGTCCTGTTACCGCTCGACTTGCATGTATTAGGCACGCCGCCAGCATTCATCCTGAGCCAGGATCAAACTCTCCATTAAAGATTATTTGAAACTTTTTCAAACATAAAACTGACGATGATTACTAATCCTTAGATAAAATCGTCAAGATAGGCGATTTTAACAAGAACTAGAGTTAAATTGCACAACTAAACTGTTAAAATCCTCCTAAAATAACTAGATAACTCGCAGTTAATTTAGACTATATCTATAGTACCGCATCTCCCAACTTAAGTCAACCCTTTTTTTTGACTTTTTTCGGGATTTTTGTCCCGGGTTCGGTATTTGAGTTAAATTCAAAATAAGCCAAACACCGAAGCCATGTAGACAAGTGTTCCCATCAGGATGCCAATGAGAGCTCCGACGAGCACCTCAACCCCTGTATGCCCCTCGACAATCTTCACTAGCTCCTCATCCGGCCGCACCACCTTAATCAACTTATTCATTTTCTTCCCCTGTTCCCCCACCGCATAGCGCACATTCACCGCATCATAAATTACTGTCGCCGAAAAACAGACTAAAATCCCAAACGCCGCTGAATTTAACCCAAAAGCGAGTCCCGCATAGGTCGTTGCCCCGAGGATGCTCCCTGTATGTCCGGACGGCATCCCGCCCGACTTTATATACATCCGAAACTTTTCCTTCCCACTCTTCCCCTTTGTTTCGCCTCGCAAAGAAAGTAGCACAAACTTCGTCGTCTGTGCTACGAACCACCCTAGAATATAAGCTAAAACAATCTTCATTCCATCCATACCCTTATTATACCATAACAGCTAAGATGTTAGTTAAAATCATCAAAATCGGTGATTTTAAAGCCATTTAAAAGAGGTATTTAAGGTACTCCCACCACTTCCCACCTGTTTCTTTACTAATTTTTATTTTTAGCAATTGGACTATTGGACCTTGTAATTTATGCCTTGTCCTAAGAATTATGATTTAATAAAGGTGTATTGAATTAGATTATATCGAAGTCTCACATTTTTCTCTCCTTTCTTTTATTAAGCACATGACAGATAATAAACTATTCGTTTTCCCCCTGCTTTTTCTTAAACGCTATCGCCAATATCAGTATCGCCACCGCCGAGACTAGCCCCGCCACAAAAACCGCAATTTTAGAAGCCAGGCCATTATCCTTTTCAACCTCCTTACCGAGTTCCGGCACTTCCAATTCCTCCATATCCGCTATCTTCCCCTCTACCATCGGGCCGTCTTCTTCATTGTTAGTCGTATCTTCTTCCTCCTCTGACGACGTCGCCTCTCCCTCCTCAATTCCATCATCAGAGCCAATCGTCGCACTCGCCACTTCACTTACTATATTTGCCAATACCGGCACCTCTCTTACTACCTCTCTCGTATCTACTATCGTCTTTTCTACCGGCACCTGCACCTCCACCTTTTCCGTCACAATCTTCTCCATCGGCACTTCTACCTCTACTTTCTCAACCACTTTTTTCTCCACCGGCACCTCCACTATTCTATCGACATATCTAATTTCTGGCCCACTAGCACTCTCATCACTGTCTACTTCCCCACCATCTTTCCCCTCACCACTTTCTGTATCTCCCGCAGCACCGCCGCCCTCATCTGCTCCTGTTTCATCTTCCTCCTCTCTATTTATAATTTTGCTTATCCATTCATCATCCTGATAAACGAAAATCTCCCGTTCCTCTCCCGCTTCATCTGGCAAACTCAGCCTCTCCCACTCCACATACGGCTGATAATAAATCTTCCCATCCGTTCCCTTCTCTACTCTACAAATTGCCTCTGGTGTATTCTGATAAATCTCTGAGTCCGCGCATCTACCATAGCTCATCCTTCCTCTCCGGGTATTCAATATTTGCTCCTCAGCATTATTCCAAAACAAATATACTATCCCCGCTTCTTTTACGTCACTCCCAGCAAGTTCCGGACTTAGCGCAAAAGTCCGCTCTTCTCCCCTTGCCATATCTTCAAAGCCCTCATTATACATAGATATCGACAAATATTCCGTCGTCCATGGCATGCTAGTAAAATCTATCGACTCAAGCCCCCAATCGCCCAAGCCTCCATTTACTAATTTTACTCCCCTAAAAACTGCCTCCGGATTATCTGGTTCATCAAAATAAAGCGAAACTAAATTATTTCTCTCGTCCACCTTTGTCACAATCACCCCATAATTCTCATTTTC
Organism: uncultured Candidatus Saccharibacteria bacterium; assembly: GCA_964566585.1. Classification (GTDB taxonomy): domain Bacteria; phylum Patescibacteriota; class Saccharimonadia; order Saccharimonadales; family Saccharimonadaceae; genus Nanosyncoccus. Next base: position 2,279 of record CAZMIW010000004.1, read on the forward strand.
CGGATAGGCCGTATATTCGCTAAACGCCGACGCCAAAGCCCCATTCCCCATTGCATTTGCTAAAATTCCCCCTGCTGCCACCACTCTAATAATTTTCTTGTTCATATTTTCTCCAAATTATTTTTTGCATGTTCTCATCATAAAACAAATCAGAAAAAACTTACAAACATAACCTTGATACAAAATTTTCTTCGTGCTTATGCTAGACAAAAAAGATTACCTGTGCTAGCTTCCCTGTTACCCAAAAAAGTATCGTGCTTATGCTAGACAAAAAAATTCATCTGTGCTAAACTAAATGGCCTCAAAAATCCCAAAAACACCAAAAAATGTTGTAAATAATGTTTTTTAACCCCTCGAAAGAAAACATTATTTACAACATTCCACTCTGTAAAATTTTCACCCCCTTCTTCTTATTTCGTTTATGCCTATCGCAATTTTTAACGAAAAAGCGAGATAATACAGCTATAATAAAGATACTATGCTAAAGCTAAGATGAATTCTAGCAGAGATAAAGTTCGAGGAAGCGGGAGTAACACAGTTCTTTAGATGTTGCATAGCAGAGATGCTATGTTGAAGCTAAGATGAATTCTAGCAGAGATAAAGTTCGAGGAAGCGGGAGTAGCGGACTGAGCCGTACTTAAGGTACGGCGAAGGAGCAACGCACCCGCTGACGAAGAAATTTGCTCTGCTAGGATTCATCCGGCAATACAATGCCGATTGACGCCACTGTATCCGAATCCGCAAGCTTCATAATACGAACCCCTTGCGTAGCCCTCCCAAGCGTCGGAATTTCCGAGATGGCCACCCTAATCGCCTGCCCCTTCGTAGACATCATAATCACCTCTTTCGCCGCCGGATCAAGCGTCTGCACCGCCACAATCGGCCCAGTCTTCGCCGTTACTGCTGCGACTTTAATTCCTACTCCCCCTCTCTTATGCGCCGGGAAATTCGACACTAGTGTCGCCTTTCCATAACCGTTCGCCGAAACCGCAATTAGTTTCTGCTCTGGGTCCGTCACCACGTCCATTCCTACAATTTCGTCCTTTGGCCGAAGTCTCATGCCACGCACTCCCTTGGCTGCCCGCCCCATCGGCCGAACCTCTGCCTCATTAAACCTTATTGCTTGCCCCGCCGAAGTCGAGATGATAATATCATTCTTGCCGCTAGTCCCCTTAACCCACTTCAGTTCATCCCCAGCGTCGAGCTTAATTGTCACGAGGCCATTAGTCCGGATATTCTCATAATCCGAAATCGGCGTCTTCTTTATCGTTCCCTTCTTGGTCGCCATAAACAGATACCCATCTGTGCCAAGCTCCGTTCCCTGTTTAATAATCGCCGTAATCTTCTCTTCTGGATGCAAATTCAGCATATTCACCGCCGCCGTCCCCTTTGCCGAGAGCGAAGCCGCTGGCACCTCATACGCCTTCAATCGGAAAATTCGCCCCGCCGAGGTAAAGAACAGCAAGAAATCGTGCGAACTCGCCGTCACAATCTGGGAAATTACGTCTTCTTCTTTTGTTTTCATCCCAATCTTACCTTTTCCACCTCTGTTCTGCCGACGAAAATCAGCCTGCGCTACTCGCTTCATATAATTCTCAGAGGTAAGCAATATCACACTTTCCTCCTCCGGAATCAACTCCTCTTCCGAAAACTTCCCAACCTCGTGATTAATGATCTTCGAACGCCGTGGGTCATCATACTTCTCTTTCATTGCAAGCAACTCTTCTTTCACGACCCGCAGAATCTCGTTTTCATCCGCCAAAATTGCCTCTAGCTTCTTGATTAGCTCGTGCAGCTCCTTTAATTCTTCCTCAATCTTATCACGTTCCAAACCTTGCAGTCTTCTTAGTTGCATCGCCAAAATCGCCGCCGCCTGTATTTCGGACAGCCCAAATCTCGCCATCAACCTCTTATCTGCATCATCATACGCCTCACGAATGGTCTTAATCACTTCGTCAATATTATCAAGTGCAATCTTCAAACCTTCAAGAATGTGCGCTCTCTCGCGAGCCTTCCTGAGCTCAAACTCCGTCCGCCTCCGAATTACTACTCGTCGATGTTTAATAAACTCTCCTAAAATCTCTTTCAGCCCCAAAATCCGCGGCTGGATTCCATCTACGAGCGCCAACATATTATAATGGAATGAGGTCTGTAGCCCTGTTAATTTATAAAGTTGGTTCAAAATCTTCTTCGGGAAAGCATCTTTCTTCAGCTCGACCACTACCCGCACCACCCCTCTTGCACTCTCGTTTCTAACCTCCGCGATATGGTCAATCTTTTTCTCGTTTGCCAGCTCCCCAACCTTCTTCATAAAGGCTTCCTTAGAAACTCCATACGGCATCTCCGTCACGACGATATTATATCGCCCGCCTTTTCTCTCCTCAATATTCGTCACCGCCCGAATCGTCACGCTCCCCTTACCTGTCGCATAAGCCTGTTTCATCGGCGCACCACCATAGACCTCCGCCCCTGTCGGAAAGTCCGGCCCTTTCACATATTTCATTAATTCGTCTAGCGTAATATCTGGATTGTCAATCTGCGCCACCGTTGCATCAACTAATTCACCGAGGTTATGTGGTGGAATATTTGTTGCCATCCCGACCGCAATACCCATCTGTCCGTTCAAAAGAATATTTGGCACTGCCGCCGGCAAAACTACCGGCTCTTTCTCCGTTCCGTCAAAGTTATCTCGAAAATCAACCGTTTCCTTCTCGATATCAGACAACAGCTCCGCCCCCATTTTATCTAGTCTTGCCTCAGTATACCTTGATGCCGCCGGCTCATCTCCATCCGCCGAACCAAAGTTACCCTGCCCCTCGACCAGAGTATATCTCATCTTCCAAGGCTGCGCCAAATTCACCATTGCATCATAAATCGAAGAATCTCCGTGCGGGTGATAATTACCCATCACCTCACCCACAATCTTCGCCGATTTTACCGTCGGATGTGGCGCCTTCCAACCATTCTTATTCATTGCAAACAGGATCCGCCTATTCACCGGCTTCAAACCATCCCTGACATCCGGCAAAGCTCGATCGATAATGACCGACATCGAATACTTCAGGAAGTAATCTTCCATCGTATTCTCTACCGCCTTCCGTTCAATTCCCTTTGGCAGAACCTCCGAGACCTCTTCTGTCTCGTCAATCGGCTCTAAATTTTCGTCTTTGATTAAATCGTCCTTCTTTGCCATATTTTCTCCTTAAAAGTCTAAATCATCCAAGTTAACGCTGGATGCGCCCGCCTGTATAAAGTTCTTCCGGAGGTCGACCTGGTCTCCCATCAACTTCGTAAATATCGCATCCGCCTTCTCTGCATCATCAATATGCACCTGTACTAAAATCCGATTCTCTGGGTCCATCGTCGTCTCCCAGAGTTGCTTCGCATCCATCTCACCTAGACCCTTAAATCTCTGTTGTGCCGTATATCCCGCCTGCTTAAATCGCTCTTGCGAGGGGTCAATCTTTGTTCCTGCCGCCTTCCGCTCCTCAATCTTCTCGTTTATCTTCTGTTCGAGCGCCACTTCGTCATACACATAATCAATCTTCCTCTGCGCCCCCGTCCCCTTAATCAGCCCAAACAGCGGTGGCTTCGCAAGATAAACGTGCCCCTTCTCAATCACCTCTGGCATATACCGGAAGAAAAATGTCATGAGCAGCGTCGCAATATGAAGCCCATCCACGTCCGCATCGGTCATAAAGATAATCTTATCATATCTAAGACCATCCAAATTAAACTGTTCACCAATCCCTACCCCAGTTCCCTTAATCAAAGAAACCAACTCCGCATTCGCCAACATCTTATCAAGCCGCGCCCGCTCGGTGTTTAATACTTTACCTCTAAGCGGCAAAATCGCCTGAATTTTCGGGTTCCGCCCCTCTTTCGCCGAGCCAGCCGCCGAATTACCCTCTACGATAAAGAGTTCACATTCCGTCCTGTCTCTCGACGAGCAATCCGCAAGTTTTGACGGCAAATTCAACCCGTCCATCGCCCCTTTTCTGAGCACGTTATCTCGCGCCGCTCTTGCCGCCTTCCGCGCCCGCGCCGCCAGCGTCGCCTTTGTTACAATCTTCTTTGCAATCTGCGGATTCTCCTCGAGGTAATACCCAAAATACTCAGACATTACCTTATCGACATAACCTCTCGCCTCTGGATTCCCGAGTTTATTCTTTGTCTGCCCCTCAAATTCCGGATTCGGCAACTTAATCGAAACTACTGCCGTTAGCCCCTCTTTAATATCATCACCGGTTAAATTATCTTCCTTCTCTTTTAACAGTCCGTTCTTTCTCGCATAATCATTTATCACGCGATTCAAAGCCGTCCTAAACCCGACTACGTGCGTCCCTCCGTCCGGGGTCAAAACGTTGTTCGCAAACGGCTTCAAGGTCTCGGCATAACTGTCATTATATTGTAATGCTATCTCCACTTCTGCATCTTCAATCTTCTTATCTACATAAAAGATGTTATCTGAAATCACCTCTTTACCGTTATTAAGTCGTTTCACATAGCTCGTAATTCCCCCTTCAAAGTAAAACGATTCCTTCTTCCCCGTCCGCTCATCATAAGCCGAGATTAAAATCCCTTTTGTAAGATATGCTTGGTGTCTCGCATAAGATAAAACCCAATCAAAATCTATCGTCGTCCCGTTCTTAAAGATTGTTCCATCCGGGTAAAAAGTAATTGCTGTCCCCTGTTTTTCTGTCTGCCCGATAATCTTAAGATCCGAGGTCGGCTTACCAGTATCAAATTCGATATGATGAATCTTCCCGTCTCGATAAACCTCTGCTATCATCCTCTTAGACAGCGCATTCACCACCGAAGAACCTACACCGTGAAGACCAGAAGAGACCTTATAGCCCCCATCACCAAACTTACCACCCGCATGTAAAACCGTTAGCACCGTCTCGAGTGTAGACCTACCAGTCTTTGGGTGAATATCCACCGGAATACCGCGCCCATTATCCTCAACCCGGACTCCTCCATCTTCTAAGACAGTAATCTCAATCTTTGAGCAATATCCAGCAATCGCCTCATCTATCGAGTTATCGGCAATCTCTTTAATTAGATGATGCAAGCCATCATACCCCGTCGAGCCAATATACATCCCCGGCCGGACACGTACCGCTTCCAAGCCCTCTAAAACTCTAATTTCCGAACTGTCATATTTCTCTGCCATGCTAAACTACCTCGTCTTTTTAACTTAAACTCCCTCTATTATACTCCGAACCAAACCAAAATTCAAGGTTTATTCGCCTTATTTGGCGATTTTAGGCGAGATTGGCAGTCCATCCGAACCCATAGGCATCTCATAATTTTCCGTCGCTATTTCGGGCTCCTGTGCGCCCCTAGACTCAATTTCCCTTTCCACTTCTCCTCTACCCCTTCCAAACCTCGTCGCCGAATACAATTTTAGCGACTCGAACAACTCCGGGTTGCTCTCCCCCATCGGCGGCAACAGTGCCATCGTAAACGGACTGGACGGTACCCCAAACATCATCACCGTCGTAATTGCATGATAATTCGGCTGCTTATGCAAATCTTCCGCCGTAAATGTCGGAGCAAAAGCCTTCTCCATCACCTCTGCGTCCGAAATCCCAATTCTTCCACAGATAATCGTCCCCACATTCCCAAGAATCCCGTCCTTAATCTTATCTGTTAATTGTGTCATAAATTGATTTGCGATAATCAGATTCAATCTAAACTTCCTCGCCTCCGAAAGAATACTTTCGAAACTATCAGTCGAGAAATTCTGAAACTCATCCACAAACAAACAAAAATCTTTTCTCTGATTCTCTGGTATATTCACTCGGCTCATCGCCGCCGTCTGAAACTTCATTACAAATATCATCCCAAGTAGCTTTGAATTTAGCTCCCCCATCTTCCCCTTTGAAAGATTAACCAGCAAAATCTTGTTATTGTCCATCAGCTCCCGGATATTAAATCCACTTTTCCTCTGTCCTAAGATATTCCGCATCATTGTGTTTGAAAGGAACGGCCCCCATTTCGAAACGAACCAAGTTGTCACCTCCCCTGCATCATTACTCTTCTGTGAAGCTGGGAATTCTTTCGTCCAATAATCATACACATTCTTATCTGTTACATACTGCAATTTTGATTTCACAAACTCTGGATCAATAAAACACTTTGGAATATCGATAAAAGTTGCTCCGTTTGGATCAGACATCAAGAGTAATGCTGCATTTCTAAACATATGCTCTCCTCTTGGCCCAAATATTCCGGTGTGTCCCGGATCATAGAGAGAATAAAGCATATTTATCCCCTCTTGTACAATAAAGTCTTTCTGGTCCGGTGTCTCAAATTCAAACATATTCATCCCCATCGGGTGTTCAAGGTCCCCCGGGTCAAAATAAATCACATCGTCTATCCGCTCCTCTGGTACTTTCGAAAGCAAATCTTCCACCACATCTCCATGCGGGTCAATAAAAGCAAATCCTCTCCCCGAAAGCATATCTTGATAGGCCAGATTTCCAAGCAAAACCGATTTCCCCATCCCCGTCTGCCCGATAATATAAGTATGTCGCCTTCTGTCATCCTCAGTTAATCTTATCTCTCTTGTCTGGCCTCTAAATTCATTCACCCCAAGAACCAATCCATCCATCGCAAGTTTTGCTGGTGCATCCACCTGCCGGGTTAGTTGCCTTTCCACTCTCGAGTTTGGAATAGTATTTTGATTCGGCAAGTGAAAAATTGATGACATTTCTACACTGTTCAAAATATTTGTTCGCTTGTTTACCGGAAAATTACGGTACATATAATCTAGTGCCAGCCTTCCCGGGTCAAGCCTTGGTTCAATTTTAAAACCGTTGTAATTTGTAGAATTAAACTGCGAAAATGCACTCGTCATCCCGCCTACAATCGCCTCGGATCGTTCGCGAGAGCCCGTACTAGCAATCAGTCGTATCAAAACCTCAAACGCCGGATATCTCGTCTTCTCTTCGATCGCCTTAATTTCCTCCTGTTGTAAATTTGAAAGAGACACCGGAGCAGCCTCCTTTTTCTCCTCCGGAACTTCAAACGGCGCTCTCAAAATCTGCCCTATGCCGTACCCTTTTTCCTTTCCCTCCCTTATTGCATAAGTCTTCTCCTTTGACTTATTCGCCCAGCTCTCCGGCGCCGGCCTGAACAAAATCTGTATCGCCGCCCCCTCGTCCTTCTTTAGATTAGACAATGCGTTTAGCATTGCTGCCCCCGCGTCCCACCTCGTCTCCTCATACGTCGCAATCGGATAAATATACTCTTTAGAAAGATTTAATTCTCCTCCAGAAACTCCCTGAAGTCCGCCAAATTTTGAAAAAATGTTATCGTCTCTCGTCTCCTCTAGCCTCGCCGCCGGGTATGCCGAAATAATCGCTTGCCTAACTACTTCCCTTAGCTCCATCGGCACTAGCGCAAAATACTTAATCAGCCCATTCGCCGCAATAATCTCAAATGAAATATGCGGCTGACCCTCTATTTTCGTCTTCCACCCCTTCTGTACCGTTGAAGATAAAATTGAATACATTACTTGCGCTTGAGAAATTGCCTCATTTGCCACATCGCGCTCGTCCCTTCCTCCACCTTGAATGTCGTCCGTCGCCGGCGGCAAATGTATCATCATCGGCACCATCGAAAAGCCTCTCCTCGCTCCTAGTTCCTGCCGTTTCTTATCAATTCTTTTTAACCATAAAAAAGTTCCCACCCCGATAGCTATCAGCATCAAAATCGCTCCGATTAAAACCGGCATTGCCCAAGCACTCGTATCTTCCATCCTATCGCCCCACCTCTTTTCTTAGCTGTTTACCCACTCTTTACTCTCCGTTTCCCGTCTCCCCGGTCACCTCTTTGCGCCCCTCCGCCAATATTTCATAGCCCGCATTCGGGTCTTCTTCCTTTATAACCTTTTCTTCCACTTCTTCTCTTAGCCTGTCTAAATCGACCGCTTTCCCTGCCGTCTCGCCTAACTTCTTGGCCGTCTCTCTCGAAATAGTCTCTGCCGTCTGCTCGGTCTCTCCTAGGTTTTCGAAATCTTCCACCGTCTGCTCACCCTCAAATTTTTCTTCCATTTTCCTCCTTCATAAAATCTACTTACGTTTATTCTACCATAGAAAATTCGTTTTTTCCATCCTAAAACCAGCCTTTTTCCAAAATTATTTTGAAGTAATTTTCTTCAACATAAAGCAAGCTAAAAACTCAAATAAAATCACTAGCCCTACCGTCCAGAAACTAAAGCTTCCGAAAGATTGCACCATGAGAAGCATTAGCGGCCCAAGTGCAATAATTGCCGCATAAAGATAATCTCTCTTCTTTCCTTCCCCTTTTCTAGTAATTTTTACAAAAATCCGCACGAGTAACGTGCAGATTCCAAACAACACTATGTAGACCATTGTAAAAAATAACAAGACACCAGCCGGCCCCAAGTCCATTGGCGCTAAGAAATTCATCATTAGCACAATCCCTGCCGTCGCCAGAAGTGTTGAAAGTAAAATCAAACGATTAACCATAACTAGATTATACCATATTTCTTATACCGGGCCAAAAACCGCCGCCCGGTTCACCTCGGCCTTACCTGTAGCATCACATTTGCTACCTCTTGGCCTAACAAGAAAGTTTTAAAACTGCGAGTATCTTAAAACTATAAATAAAGCATAATGAGTAAAAGAGGGCAGTTATCCGGCACCTTAATAAAAACTATTGGCCGCAACTGTAATTCCCTCTTTTGCTCTTGACCGCTCCACGCTAGGTGGAGCACAGCCCTTGCAAATTCCGTCCATCATTCTAATTAATTTTAAGGTACTAACGATTTAGGAACTTGCGCGCTCTAAGACGCCGTTTGGCGGAGCTATGGTAGTTCCTAGATGTAATTTATGGCCAGAAGCTACCATTTGCGCCGCCAAACTTTTCGTCTTATTTGTATTTCATGCTCATTTTCCTTTGTTTTTAATTTTTGTTTTGTCTTATCGACTGTCTCTATATTAGCATAACTATTATAAAAAATCAAGGCTTTTGAACAACTTTTTTACAGTATTATTTACAACAAAAACGATATACACGTCCATTTTCCCCTGTTATTTTCCATAAGCTCGCCACAAAATAGAATTGTATTTTTTACAGCAACTATGTCTTTATCCTCGGCTTCTGTTCTATGTCTTTATTCAGCCTCTACATTTTTGTTGCTCAAAATTTCTGTGGAAAACTCCCAAAAAATTATAAAAAATGTGTTCAAAATCCTATTGACATGAGCATTTTCGAGCGCTATAATAGAGACAGCTTTTGAATACAAAAATTATTCAAAAGGCAAAAACAAAAATCATAGCCAAAAAACTCCACACTCTATAGGTCCGGTTCCTCGCAGTTCCCGGACCTTTTCTTTGCACCTAGAGCCACTAGCAATTTTGACAGGCCTATGATATAATACCTATAGGTTTGGGGCTGACAAAGCTTAGACAGTTTGTTAACAGATATCAAGCACGACGATTAGTACCGTAAGTACCAAAAAAGTGAAGAAAAAACTTCCAAGCATGTAGCTTATCTACCTGCTTATGCCTAAACTATACTATTAGGCTGGCCGAGGTGTGAGGTTCCATAGCATCTTCGGTTATCAGATTATGGAAATCGAACTTCTACCTGACGAATAGAGGTTCTAGATCAGTCATGACGAGCTCTTAGTTTTTGTCTATTTATCCTGAGGGTTCAAGTCGAGAATAAATTAAACAGACTATGCGTGTAGAATGGTATCTAGCTTAGCTTTCTGGACCCGGAGGCAGTATCCGGCAGCTCCACCATCAAAACCCGGTCTCCCCGGTCTTTTTTATTGCCAATTCTAAAACCACATCCGCTTTGAACAAGTGAAATTTACAATCTACACTAAAATTTTCTTCCCTGTTCTAACCAAATTACTTACAAAAAACAACACCCAAAAACATCATGGTTATGATTGTAAGTTTTTTCAAAATCGTATTACGATAGAGTCATGATTGCAAAAATATATTCCATAGTCCCATCCGGTTTTTCGGGAGCCCTCATCAAGGTCGAGGGTGATAAAAACCATGGTCTCCCCACCCTAAACATCGTCGGAATGGCAGACAAAACCGTCAGCGAGGCTAAAGACCGCGTAAGGAGCGCCATTACGAACTCTGGCTTTTCCTTCCCTACCGACAAAATCACCATTAATCTCGCTCCTGCAGACCTTCATAAAGACGGCACCTTCCTGGATTTCCCTATTGCACTCTCTATCTTGCTCCTATCCGGCCAACTCACACCAAAAGACGTCAAAGGTCGCATCTTCGTCGGTGAACTTTCTCTTGAGGGAACTCTTCGCCCTGTCCGCGGTATCATTAACATCGTTGAGACCGCCAAAAAGCTTGGTTTCAAAGAGATATTTCTCCCCGCCGAAAATCTCTCTCAGGCCTCCCTCGTCCAAGATTTAGATTTAATCGGCATAAACAGCCTTTCAGAGCTCCTACTCATCTTAAAACATCAGACCATTCCTAAGTCCCTAAATATTGTAAGAAAAACCAAAACAGGCGAACCAGAACACTCTCTAGACGACATTAAGGGGCAGTCTCTCGCCAAACGCGCCCTCAGTATTGCCATCGCCGGCCATCATAATATCTTGATTTCTGGCCCGCCCGGTGCCGGAAAAACCCTCCTTGCCAAAACCGCCGCTAGCTTACTCCCAGAACCCAGCCCTGAGGAGCAAGTCACTCTCACTAAACTTTATTCTCTCATTTCCGATAACCCCGAGATCATTGCTCATCATCCCTTCCGTTCTCCTCATCACTCCGCCTCCGCTGTTTCTATCCTCGGCGGTGGCTCACCCATCGTCCCCGGCGAAATCTCCCTCGCTCACCTCGGCATCCTTTTCCTCGACGAGCTTCCTGAGTACCCTCGCCACATCCTCGAGGCCCTCCGCCAGCCTCTCGAGGACAAAAAAATTACCATCACTCGGTCGAATAGTCGCGTCACCTTCCCCGCCGACTTCATGCTCGTTGCCACAATGAACCCCTGCCCCTGTGGTTTTTATGGCGACCCCTCTCATCCTTGTACCTGTAAAGCTGCCGAGATCAAACGTTACCAACAGAAGCTTTCTGGGCCCCTCCTGGACCGCATAGACCTCCAAATTAGCGTTCCAAAAGTCCCAATCGATTCCCTAAGCCTTTCAAGCCCCAAAGTCGCTAAAATCAGTACGAAAACGTCAAATACAGCCAAAAATCTCCCGACCAGCACCCTCCGAAAAGACCTAAAAACCGACCAAACTTCCGAACACAAAATTGTAAAAAATAAAATCATAGAGGCCATCAATCGCCAACACTTCCGTTATCAAAACCCCTGCCTTTATAACAGCTCCCTCTCCTCTACTGAGGCCGTTAAATACCTCAAGATCAATCCCTCGGCCGAAGCCCTCCTCCGCTCCGCTGCCAAGAGTCTCAATCTCTCTGCCCGCAGTTTTTATAAAACCTTTAAAGTCGCCGGAACCATCGCCGATTTTGAAGGCTCACCAGAAATCCTTCCCAAACATATTTCCGAGGCTCTATCCTATCGTCTAAGTCAAAATCTAGGTCCACTTATCACCCAAGGAAAATCCGCAAAAAACTCTTGAAAACCCCTCTAAAATTTGCTATAATTAACAAGATATTTAATCACAAGGAGTAATTCACCATTAGTAAACATAGCCATACTCGCATTAACAGCGAGATTCGCCACAAAGAAGTTCGTGTGATCGGAGAAAGTGGCGAGCAGCTCGGCATCATGAGCAGCCGCGAGGCACAAAAGATCGCCGACGAAAGAGGAGTTGACCTAGTGGAGATTGCCGCAAACGCTAATCCTCCTGTTGTAAAAGTTATTGATTGGGGTAAATACCAGTATCAGCAGGCCAAAGAGGACGCTCGAAATCGCAAAAAAGCTCGTGAGAAACAGTCCGAGTTAAAGACGATGAAAATCGGCCTCAAAATTAGCGACAATGATTTAAATATTAAAGTCCGCAAGATTCGGGGTTTCCTCGATGATGGCGACCGTGTCAAAATTATCATTATGTTCCGCGGTCGTGAAATGGCCCATAAAGAAATCGGCCGAGAGCTCCTAGACAAGGTTATTTCCCTACTCGGAGACGACGTCGTTCTAATCGGCCAGCCTCAACAAAGCGGGCGCAATCTATCAGTCGGGGTTCGGAAGAAGTAATCTTTGTACTTCCACGGCCCTCTGTTCGCACCTTCCGTTAATATTAATTAAACAAGGAGAAAATTATGCCGAAATTAAAGACGCATAAGGGTACCGCCAAGCGCATCAAGGTCACTGGCTCTGGCAAACTCGTCCGCGAGCGCGCCTATAAAAACCACATTCTTGCTAAAAAGTCGAAGGCAAGAAAGCGCAACATGAAAACTGCCGCTACTATAAACGGTAAGATCAAGAAAAACATTAAGACCGCATTAGGAGTTTAAGATGAGAGTTAAAAGAGGTGTACCCGCTAGAAATAAGCACAAGAAAATTTTAGACGCCGCTAAAGGGATGCAACATTATCGCACCCGTAGCTTCCGTCTAGCCAAACAAGGCGTTATTAAATCCCTAAGATACAGCTATAGAGACCGTCGCAACAAAAAGCGTGATCTCCGCTCTATTTGGATCACTCGTATCAACAACGCCGCCCGCGAAAACGGGATTTCCTATTCAATGTTAATTAATGGCCTTAAAAAGCACGACGTTAAAATCGACCGCAAAGTCCTCGCTGAACTTGCCGTCAATGAGCCAGAAGCTTTCAAGGCAATTGTAAATACAATCAAGGAGGGCAAGTAAATGGCAGTTTGTGAAATTACCGGTAAAGGCAAAATGTACGGCCACAACGTCTCTTTCTCTCAGAGAAAGACTCGCAAGGTCTTCAAGCCTAACATCCAGAAAAAGACTATCAAACTTGAAAACGGCACGAAGATAAAAGTCAATCTTTCTACCTCCGCGCTCCGTACGCTCAAGAAAAAAGGCCTTTTAGGATAGTGTCATAACTATTGAAGTCGCAAACCTAGATTTGCGACTTTTTTGAACAATTTTGGCTCGGAAACCGCGCTTTTCGAGCCAAAATATTACTGATTTCTTTTCGTTGGGACTTTTCTTTTTAAAGAAAAGTCCCAGTGAGTCTGATTAAGCCGGGTTCTGTCCGTTGTGAACAACGTGGTAATCATCTATCTAGCTCCTAAATTGCTCTAGGAGTCAAGCGGTGAGCGTACATCCCCGGGACGGGGTTAATAGTACTCCTTGCAGCCGGTAGGGTTTACCTCCGATATATATCGCTACATATCGCTGTGGGCTCTTACCCCACTCTTTTCACCTTTGCTCCATTTCTGGGGCCGTATATGTCTCTGTGGCACTTTCCCTATCCTTACGAACGGTCGCCGTTAGCGACTACCGTACCCTGTGCTGCCCGGACTTTCCTCTGATAAAATACCAGCGATTACCTTTCAAACTCCCCTTAATTATACCACCCTTTGACAAAATCGACAACAAGTGTTAAAATGCTAAAAGCACTTTAAAAATTGCGAAGGAGGGATTATGAATGAAAAAGAAAATTACCCCGTTTCAGTGGTTTGCACTCTGGCTTGGCATTGTCACCCTACCGTACATCGCTCGGAAAATTATCGAGGAGAAATTTACCGGTCAAATCTCTGCACTAAACACTAGTCCAGACAAAAGCATTGGATATTACATCTTCCCCGGTACTCTTTATCCATCGGATGAAGTCTTCAAAGGTTTTTTCCAACCTAAAAAGTACGATTTTAACGTCGTCCATTATGGCTACAAAGACTATGATCCGGATTTCATTGCCGAACAGGTTGCCGAACACGCCAAAACCGTTGGCTACAGAAAAGTTCGGGTCATCTCGATTTCAATAGGAGACCAACTTCTTAGCGGCCTTGGCATCTGTCTAAAGGATAAAGTCCGCGACGCCAGCCTCGAAATCGTGTCTATCGACAGTTTACCCAATCCAGATTTCGTCAGCGAGAAATATCAAAAGCCGCTAAAGACCTTCGAGCCGCTGATCGTTACTCTTCGGACCCTTGGCGGTTGGCTCCTCGAGCTTCCGCTTATCCGTCGTACCGGCCGTTGGCATTCCCCGGCCGTGCTCATGGAGCAGCTCGTAAATCTCGCTAGCTGGGACTACGATTACCCCGCCGACGAAATTTTAGACTGCGTCGTGGCCGTCATCAAAGATGACGAGGTATTCTACGCTCCGGACAACTCCGAAGAGTTGTTTGAAACGACCTATAATTGGCCCGACGAAGAGCTTGGGGACGATCCCCAGTGTAGAATCTACTACAACTACAACGGTAAGCTCGCCGATTTTCTCGACGAGCCGACGCAGAAAGGCTATGAAAGAGTCTTTGGCGACCTCAAGTGGCAGTTCTAACCTCCAAAGCCCCGCACTCGCGGGGCTTCATCATTTATCAAGACTTAGCAGCTCGCTCTATATTAAAGTCTTTTTTCCAAAATAATTATCTATCGCCTTATTAGCTTCCACATCCGCTTCCGTATTCTCTTCCCTCTTTACATGTACAAACGACACCCTCTCGAACTTTGAAATCAGTTTCAAAATATCATCATGTACTTGCATCAAATCTTGGTTCTTTACCTGATAGATCCCGTTCATCTGATTAATCACCATCAAATTATCACCGATGAATTTTACCCTTAAGAGCCCTAATTCCACCCCCTGTTCACAAGCTTCCTTAAGCGCATAATATTCCGCCACCCTTGAAGTGGCAAAACCAATAAATTCCCCTCCTCGCTTTAAAATCTCTCCATTTTGAGAAACCACTACATACCCCACTCCCGCCGGGCCGGGATTACCCCTGCTCGCCCCATCAAAGTAAATCGTCGCCTCTGATACCACCTCCGTCTCATTGTTTGAAGTGCTATATGATAATTCCGTCTTTCGCCCACTCTCAATCTCTAGCACCGACAGCGTCGCCTCGTCCACCTTCAAAGCTTTTATTTCATCTGGTGCTACAAATTTATATGCTGAATACTTTTCTGAAGCCTCTAAATTTATCTCCCCATTAAACTTAACTTCAAAGACAATATATAAATTTGGTAGTTGAGATGCCCCTGAAAGCCCCATAAAGGTAATCGCATCAAACAGCTTAATCTCCTCTATTTGAACCCCCAAATGTTCAAAAAACAACCTTGCTGCCGCTTCCTCTGGCTGTTCTCCAAACTGGATTTTTCCAGTCGGCAATTCCCAAAATGGCAGTTCTTCTGCTCTCCCGCGACTTCTTTTAAGTAGTAAAAGCTTATCCCCTTCCCTTACTATACCTACTACTCTTATTCTCTGTTTCATTTGCCCACTCTTTATACGATTATACTAAATCTATGCTCCCCCTGTCAAGAAAGCGAAAAAGTTCAAAATCCCCTCTATCGCCCAAACCATATATTGAGACAGAGCACTACCGAATATCCAAACCGACATCAAAACTAAAAATATTCCATATGTCTCTAGAGAATTCATCACTTTTCTCGCCCCATCTGGTGCAATCGCATATAGTACTCTCGACCCATCTAACGGCGGCAAAGGTATCAGGTTAAAAATAAAGAGCCCCAGATTTATCAATACGATTTCACTCATCACATAGCTCGACAAATCACCACTATAAAACATCCCTGTAAAATGACCTATCATATAAAAGATTAGCGCCAATAGAAAATTCGTAAACGGCCCAGCCAGCGCCACCAAGGCCATTCCCCACTCTTTTCCCTTCAGATTTCGCGAATCCACCGGTACCGGCTTCGCCCCTCCAAAAATCGGCCCATGCATCACGAACAACATCAAAGGTATAAATATCGACATCACCGGGTCAATGTGCTTTAGAGGGTTTAGCGACAATCTTCCCTCCTCTTTCGCCGTCGTATCACCTAAAAGATATGCCACCCCTCCATGCGCCAATTCATGCAGCACTGTCGAAATGAGTACAATCGCAAGCGCTATTAAAAGATGCCCAAAATTCATGGCTTAATTCAACACCACCACCTCTAATGCCAACGGCAAAGAATCCGCGTTCTTTATCTTTAGCTTCTTCTCTGTCCGCGCCGAGAGTTTCAAATCTGTCACCATCCCATCTACATTCCCCATTGCAACCACCATCCTTGGCTCAATCTCTCTCACTGCTCTCACCGAAGAAGTGCAAAGTACTCCTATCATCCCAAGTTCGTCCAGCCCCTCCTCGCATCCCCCGATAATTCCAACATGCACCCCGCCAATCTCCACGTCATAAATTACCTTTGCGCCATTTGGATTAAACGAAACCGGCGACTCCTCAGGGAGCTCTATAGGAGCCTCAGTAGAGATACCATCTGCTGACGGAACAACGAAGCGAGAGTTTGAAACGCTTGCGTTTCTAACCGAGCGAGGCAGTTCCGTCTGACGCGTAGCGTCAGAAGAAGCAGGACGCCCTCCTGAGACTCCTATTGCCCTTATGGACACATCTCCTATCTCAAATTCTCCCGGTCCGGCAATCTTGCCAACCTTTAGCCCTGCATCCACCGTACCTTGTGCGACATTAAAAGTTACGCTCGTTTTCTTAGTTGTAATCGTTATTTCGTCTGGCTTTTTGCTTTCAATATCAAACATTTTGTCTCCTTATTTTACTTTTACTAAAATCTTTCCTGGGTCGTAAATTTCGGTAATATCCATCTTCATCAAGTCGACAATAAACCTGTCCTTCACACTCTTTCGATAAGAATAATCATCCTCACTCATAATCACATAATTTATCGGCTTTCCCTGTTTCTTTTCTACTACTTCCGCCCAATGCGTCAACTTCTTTGTCTTATCGTCGCCCACAATCAAAAGGTCTATCCCCTCCTCACCCGGCATCCGGTTCGTCACGACCAAAGCCTTCAAATAATGCTTTACTGGTCGCATATATTCATCCCAACCCGCTCGATGCACATCCCGGTCCTTAGTCCCATCTACTTTCGCGGTGAACAAATCTACTAATGGCTTTGAATAAGGATGTTTCATATTCGCCGAATAATATACTTTATTGTCGAACGTCTCGCTCTTGATAATCCCTACGCTGTCTAAATTAAGTAACTCCCTTCTTACCGAGTTTATCTGCTCCTCAATCAAGCGAGTAATTTCTCGGACATAATAACTCTGGTTAGAATTTGCAAAGAATAGTTCAAGCAGCTTTGTCCGCGTCTTTGAACCAAATAATTTTTCAAGTCCCGTAGTATTTTCCTTTACCATATATATCTATTTTAGCACAAAGCCGCCTGCAAGTATACGTTAAAATGCTAAAAAATTATTCATTTATAATATATGGTTTTATCGCCTCTATCACCGCCGGCTGAATTTCATCGAGTGGCAACCACCTAATCTCAGGATTCCTCTTGAACCATGTCATTTGCCTCTTTGCTAGATGCCAGTCGTCCAAAAAATTTAATCTTTTTGCCTCTTCAAGCGTATATTTCCCCGTCATATATCCCCACGCAAATTGATAGATATTGCTCGTCATCGCCTGAGAGCCGAACCCATACTTCTCCACTAGCCCTCTCGTCTCATCAAATAGCTCCTGAACAAATAATTTGTTCACTCGTTTTTCCAATCTCTTCCGCAATTCCGCCCTTTCCCAAAGCACTCCAAAAACCAAAAATCCTTCCCTCATTTTTGTCCTGTCTGGGTATTTTTCTGCAAAGCCTTGTTCACCTTCCTGACTCTTTGAACACTTTTTTTGTTCAGAAAATTGATAATCATAGATTAGCGCATCAATATACAGCCCTGTCCCTCCGCAAACAATCGGAACCTTGCCCCTCTCTCGAATTGTACAAATTTTTTGTTCAGCATACTCTTTCCAGTCCGCTACCGTAAATCTCTCCCCCGGCTCTACCAAATCAAAACCATAATGCACTATCCCCTGCCGCTCGAGCATAGACGGCTCTGCCGTCCCAATGTCCATCCCCTTATAGATCGCCCTTGAGTCTGCCGAGATAATTTCCGCTCCCAAAACTAAAAAACTCTCAGCAGAGATGCTATGCGACGATGAAGGAGCACCGGAAGGAGGCGTATTTAGCATACGCCGACTGAGGAGCACATCTTCAGAGGAAGCAGAGCGCTCTGCTGAGAGTTTTCTAGCAATTTCAATACTAACTCCTGTCTTCCCTGATGCAGTTGGCCCGGTTATCACTATTACCGGCCCTTCATAAGGCTTTATACTCATAATTTCTTCAAAAACTTAGCGAGCTCCGACAGCTTCACCGTCTCTTCCCTATCGCGTAGCCGTACCGAAACTGTCTTCGCTTCCGCATCCTTTGGCCCGACAATTAAGACGCAAGGAATCTTCATCTCTGTCGCTCGACGAATCTTCTTGCCTAATGAATCGGCCGAATCGTCTATATTAAATCTCAAATCATTTCGTACAATCGGCTCATCTAATACTATCCCTGATAAAATCTCCGAGATTTCTGAAACATAATCAGAAACCTTGTCATTAACTGTTAAAATCCGTACCTGTTCTGGCGCACACCAAAACGGAAACCACCCCGCTGTATGCTCGATAAACACGCTCATAAACCGCTCTATTGAACCAATTAGTGCACAGTGCACCATCACCGGCCGTTTCTTCGACCCATCTTCGGCCGTATATTCTAGTCCAAACCTCTCTGGCTGCGCATAGTCTAGCTGTACCGTCGCAAGCTGCCATTCCCGGCCTAGTGCATCTACCGCCATAAAGTCCATCTTTGGCCCATACATCGCCGCCTCTCCAAGACCGACGAAATAATCCATCTTATATTTATCTGCCATCTTCTGAATCGCCGTCTCAGCCTTCTTCCACATCTCTTTCGTCCCAATATAGCCATCAGAATCGTCTCTAAAGGAAAGTCGGAGCTTTAATTTCATATCAACTTTAGCATACAAATCCTTTGCGCTCTCGATCAGTTCTCCAAAAATATCTCCAATCTGGTCCTCAGTACAGAAGACATGGCTATCATCCTGAGTAATCGCCCGGACTCTCGAAAGCCCACCTAGCTCTCCCTTTCGCTCATCTCGATAAACCATCGTCGTCTCAAGATATTTTACCGGCAATTCCTTATAAGAGCGTGGCTGTGAGGCAAAAATCTGCGCATGGTGCGGACAGTTCACCGGCTTCAAAGCCAGTTCGTCACCAGACTCTGACGACACAAACTTCAAAAGCTCTGGAAACTTCTCATAGTGCCCCGAGGTCTTATATAAATCAACCAGCGCAATATGTGGAATACAGACCTTCTGATAACCTCTATTTTCTCGATAGCTCTGTGCAAACCGGTTTAGCATATCACGCAGAATCGTCCCACGCGGAGTAAACAGAGGTAGCCCTGAACCAACTAGCGGAGATGAACAATAGAGCTCTAATTGTTGCCCTAATTTCCTATGGTCTCTAGCCTTTGCTTCTTCCTGCCAAGCCAAGAAATCTGAAAGCTCCTTCTCCGTATCGAATGCCACCCCATAAATTCTAGTTAGCATTTCCCTCTTCTCATCCCCTCTCCAATACGCCCCCGCAACCTTCGTGAGCTTAAACGCCCCAATTTTACTAGCATCTTTCACATGTGGCCCCTTACAAAGGTCTTCAAACAGCACCTTACCATCAGGAAGTACTATATCATAGAAAGTAATTTTCTCTTCCGCTGGCAATTCCTCGATTAACTCCACTTTATACTTCTGACCCTTTTTAGCAGCCCAATCTAACGCCTCTTTTCGTGTCATCTCATGCATTTTCATCGAAAATCCACGCTTTATAATCCCCCGCATCTTCTTCTCTATCTTTGCTAAATCTGTCTCTGTGATATTTTTACCATTAAAATCAATATCATAATAGAACCCATCATCTATCGCCGGCCCAATCCCGAGCTTCGCCTCCGGATACATCTCCAGCACCGCCGCCGCAAGTACATGACTTAAAGTATGCCGCATCTTAAACACATCTGTTTCTTTTTCTGCCATAAAATTAACTCCTTTTCCCCATTATACCACAAAAATATGATATAATAAACGAAGTGGGTCGCTAGCTCAGTTGGCTAGAGCATCTCGTTTACACCGAGAGGGTCAGGGGTTCGAGTCCCTTGCGACCCACCACAAACACCAGCGCGAAGGCGCTATTTTTATTTACATAACCACAAAAACTATGCTATAATAGATACATTAAAAACGGAGATTTTATGGCAAAAAAGAAAGTTATGGACATCTCTGCCCCGCAGAAAAAGTCCAAAAAACGCTCGGCCCCCATTACTAAGCCTGAGCAAATTGAAGAAATTGACTTAGACGTTAATGAAACTCCGTTAGAGGAGCGGCCTATGAGTGCTAGGAAGGAACCCAAAGTGAACACTATCGAGATTGTCGAAAAAGACGAGATCACAGAGCCCGTAGAGGCAAAAAAGCCTAAAAAGCAAAAACCAATTCTAAAAATCGTGAGTGTTCTTTTAGTTCTTGCTATGTCCGTCTCTGTTAGCTTCCTAATTGTAAACATCTCTCGTTCCAATCTCCTCCCAGCCAAGTTCTTTTATCCTGCCGTCGCCATTCTTGGCTTTATTATCCTTCTTTTTCTCTGCCTTACTATCCGCAAAAAGACCAAAAAGCCTGCACATATTATTATCGATATCCTCTCTGTTATCTTTCTAGCCGCTTCCCTCTTTGGTAATCTTAAATTGAATGATACTATCACCTTCCTTGATAAAAATTTAAATGGCGCCTCTTATCAGACTATCATCTATGACGTTATCACTGGTGCCGAGTCCAAGTATCAGACTAAAGAAAGCCTAAGTAATACTACTATCCTCGCCCCACCGGATTTCATGCTCTCGGAGGACGAACTTATTAACGCCGTAAAAGACCAATTAAACGCCAATCTCACTTTTAGCGAAAACAATGATGGTGTCACTAATCTCCCACTGACGGACTCGGACGGTCTTATCTTGCTCGGCGACGCTATTTATACCTCCATGATCGAGGCTAGTTCCGATTATACTTCAAAGACTAAAATCGTCGCCACCGTCAAAATCGAAAAGCGTATTGATAAAGACGCTGATAACGGCGATGTCACCGAACGGCCTTTCCTAATTTATCTCTCCGGTATCGACGCTCGTGAAGATTATATGCCCTATGCCTCCCGCTCGGATGTCAATATGGTGATTGCTGTTAATCCTAAGACTGCCAACATTCTTCTCCTTACTATTCCTCGCGACTATCAGATTCACGTCCCCGGCACTTCTGGCGGCCTCAATGACAAAATGACTCATACCGGCTCGCTCGGCGGAGTCCAGCTCAGCAAGGCCACCGCAGAGGAGCTCCTCGGCGTCAAGATTGATGACTACATTCGCGTCAATTTCGGCTTCGTCGTCGGCCTCGTCGATGCTATCGGCGGCATCACTATTAATTCGGATTGGAATACACCTATCACCTGCTGGACTAACAAGAGTTGCATCATCCAGCCCGGTAACAACGATGTCGACGGCGCTTGTGCCCTCGCCTTTGCCCGCGAGCGCATGGCCTACGATACCGGAGATACTCATCGCGCCGCCAATCAGCAACAGGTCATCGAAAAAATCTTCGACAAAATCAAGAACAGTAGCACTCTCATCAATAATTATTCCGCTATCTTAAACGCCCTCGACGGGACTTTCGACACTAGCTTGACTAGTAGCGATATTCAGAGCTTCGTCCGCCTCCAGCTCGACAAGACTCCCTCTTGGAAGATTCATTCTTACACCCTCGCCACTGCTGGCCATGACGAGCTCTACACCTATTCTTACCCGACCGAGCCTCTCTATGTCGCCTATCAAGACCCGGCTAGCGTCGCTAAGGGTAAACAGCTCATCCAAGAGATTTTAAACGGAAATTAATATGAAAATCAAGCGCTCTAAAATCAGTTTCAAAGCCAACTCCTCCCCGGAGGAGTCTGGCAAAAAGACCGAAAAAGAAAAAATTAATAAGCGCCGCGAGGAAGTCCTAAAAAGCGGTCGCAAGTTTAAATATCCTCTTCAGTATTCAAAACATAAGCTCGTCATCGTTACTATCGCCGTCGCGGTCATCGCCCTCGTCGGCTCCGTTGTCGCTGGCTATTTTCTGCTCTACAAGATCCAAACTACTAGCGACGTCATGTATCGCCTCACAAAAGTCCTGCCTCTCTCCGTCGCTAAAATCGACGGTGAGAATGTCCGTTTTTCCGATTACCTCATGCTTTATAAGAGTAGTATCCGCCCCATCGAGGAACAGACCGGCTCCTTTGGCGAAGGCGAGGATGGTAAGGAGCGCCAAAATTACTTTAAACGCTCTGCCCTAAATGATGCTGAGGAATACGCCTATGCTAATAAAATCGCCCGCGAGCAAAATATCAAAGTTGAAGAAAGCGAGATTGACACCTCTTTTAATGAACATCGCGAGGTCGGCGGTACAGAGCTGACGGACGAGAGCTTCCTCCGCATCGTCAAGGATAATTTTGGCCTCTCAAAGGATGAATATCGCTATCTTCTAAAGCTTTCTCTCTTAAAGAAAAATGTCTCCGTTGCTATTGATGAGACTGCTAAAAATACCGTCAAGGAGGTTCAGCAATTCCTTTCTAGTAATGGTGATGACTTCAAAAAAGCCCGCGACCAATTTGGCGAACGCGTCGAATACGAAGAAACTGCCAGTCCCGTCGGCCCAGGCAATGTCGATGGCGGTCGCGCTAGAAAGGCCCTCACCCTCGGCAAAGATCAGGTCTCTGAGCCCTTCGTCTCCACGAATGGCGATGGCTATTACATCATCAAATGCCTCGAAAAATCCAGCGGCGAAGTCACCTACACTTCCCTCTTCGTCCCCTTCACCGAATTTAACAAGCGCATCAAATCCCTCCGCGACTCCGGCAAAATCGAAGAATACATCGAACT
>CAZMIW010000005.1:0-21470 GCA_964566585.1 uncultured Candidatus Saccharibacteria bacterium
GTTTCGGTGCCGATAAATATTTCAAAGATGGCGGCGAGAGATAATGTGCCGATAAGGTGTTACAAAGTGATTTACGAGTTGCTTGATGATGCTAAGAAAGAAATGAGCAATTTGCTTGATGCGGAAATCGTCGAAACGGAGATGGGGAAGATGAAGGTTAAGGGGGTGTTCAGAACTGAGCGAACCTCGATTATCGCTGGCGGGGAGGTGACGGAAGGGCGAGTAGAGCCGGGGGTGAGAGCAAGATTGCTACATGGTAAGGAGTTGCTCGGCGAGGCGGTCGTGAAGAGTGTTCAGAAAGAGAAGATGGATGTTCCAGAGCTAGTAGCTGGGGAAATCGGCGGACTAGCGCTTGAGACCGAGCATAAGATAACACTCGAAGTTGGTGATAGATTAGAATTCTTTACCCGAGAAGAAAAGAGGAGAAGCCTGTGACAGAAAAAGGGTTGAGCAAAAAATCTGTAAAGAAGCCTAAATTAAAGGTGATTACAACACCGGACGAAAGGCTCCGTAGACGGTCGACGAAGGCACGATATGATGACCCGGAGGTGGCGAAAATCATCGAAGAGATGCGCTTGAATACTTTAGAATGGGAAAAAGAACACGAGCATGAGCTCTCGGCGGCAATGGCGGCGCCGCAGCTAGGCATAAATAAAAGAATCATTATCGTTAGAGAGGATTTTGACGATAAAGATAACCAAAATTATATCGCCTTATTAAATCCGGAGATTATTAAGACCGAAGGGAAGATTGTCGAGGATCACGAGGGGTGTTTATCGGTGCCGAAATACTACGGGCTAGTGCCGCGACCGGAAAAAGTGAAGGTTAAGGCTTTTCTTGAAGACGGTAAAGAGGTACGAATAAAGGCGGATGGTTTCCTTGCGAGGACTTTGCAACACGAAATAGACCATTTGGAGGGGGTTTTGTTTATAGACTTGATTAAAGACAAACCGGAGGCATGGTTTTATATTGATGACAAAGACGGAGAGCTAAAGCCGGTCGAGGATTTTTCAGAGGTGCGCGACAACAAGGATTTATGGCCGGATGAGTAAGCCGAAAATTATCTTTTTTGGGAATGGACCGCTCGCGACGGCGGTTTTTTCTGGGCTAAAAGATAAAGTTGAACTAGTTTTTTGGGCGAAAAATAAGGAAGATTTAGAGGAGGTGATAAAGATAATGGAGGGCTCTGAGCAAAAGATTTATGGAGTTTTGGCCTCTTTTGGAGTCTTAATCTCGGGGCGAGTACTAGATTTGTTCGAGCCGGAAGGTATTTTGAATGTTCACCCTTCTTTATTACCGGACCTTCGAGGGCCGTCGCCGATAGAAACAGCGATTTTACGCGGAGACACCGAATTTGGAGTGTCGGTGATGAAATTAGTACCAAAAATGGACGCGGGGCCGATTTATTTTCAAGAGAAGATTCCATTTGATAAATTTACGAGCAAGGCGGAGATTTATGAAAAGTTGGGGCGGACGGGGGCAGAGTTTTTGAGTAAAAATTTAGAACAGCTATCGAAGGCGGTCGAGCAGGAGGGAAAGGTAACTTATTCATACAAACTTGATACTTCGATGGCGATGCTTAGACCAGAGGAGCAGACGGCGGAGGAGATGTTTGACCAAATTCGAGCGTTTACTGGGTTTCCAAAGACGAGGTATGAGTTTTTTGGTAAAGATTGCATTATCCTAGAAGCCTCTATTGCGAATGAGCCGTCGGAATTATGTATCAGAGGTAAAGATGGGTTGTATCTAGTGATTGATAAGTTGCAACCAGCAGGTAAGAGAGTGATGGATGCAAAATCATTTATAAACGGCTATAGACGTTGATATTTTTCTGAAAAACGATTATACTTAAATTATGAATAATGATGAAGAAAAACGGGCGGAGCTAGAGCTTCGGATAGGGGAGGAGATTTCTAAGGGTCTGTCTCCTGAACAAATTAAGGAATTTGAAGCGCTGTCAAATGGCGACCAGAGGGTGATAAAGAAGATGGTGTTTGAGATGGACAAGGATTTTCGGGAAGATGCGGTTTATAAAGAGTTAGTTAAGAGGAGCGGAAAGCCGCAAGGGGACTGGGATGTGCTCGCGGAGTATCTGTCGGTAATGTGGATACGGAAGAATCGACCGGATTATAAAGAGATCGTAGAGAGAGTGACTAGAGAAGTGATGGGGGATCAAGCGAAATCCGGAGATTCGGATTTGGCTTTAAATTAGAAATTGCAGTAAGAAGGGTCTTTCTAGAGGGGGATTTTAAGATAAGTTGCCAAGTATAGCCTTTTTCGCTTTTTTCGTGGAAGGCAGGAGTAGGGAGGGAAACGGAGAGGCCCGGAACACGCGAGAGAGTTTTATAATAAGATTTAAGATATTTTAAGACGGTTTCTTCGGTCTTATAGGTCAGGGAAAGTTTGGCGAGAAAGGTAAAAGGCGGGAGCTTGGCCTTTTGACGATTTTTTAGAAGGTAGGTGCAGAAGGATTGATAATCGGCGGAAGAAGCATACTGGATGACGGGATGGTCTGGCTGATAAGTTTGAATAAAGACTTCAGCGGTATCGAGGTGACCGCGGCCGACGCGGCCGATAACCTGAGTGAGGAGCTCAAAAGTATGCTCCTCGGCGGCGAAATCGGGGAGACTAAGGCCACTATCGGCCTGGACGATGCCGACGGTGGCGAGGAGAGGAAAATCAAAGCCTTTTGTGACGGTCTGAGTACCGACGATGATGTCGATGTCGCCGTTTTTTACCTTGTCGTAGAGAGCGTTTAAGGTCTCGGACTTAGCATTGTCGGCGTCAAAGCGGGCGATTTTGGCATCTTTGAATAATTTGTTTAGCTCTGTCTCAAGGAGCTTAGTGCCAAAGCCCTTATGCAGAACATTAGGGCTTTTACACTCAGGGCAGTTCATGGGGACGGGCTCTTTATGCCCGCAAGTATGGCAGAGAAGGCTAAAAGAGTCGGCATGAAGCGTGAGGGGGAGAAAGCAGGTTTTACAGAGAGCCTGCCAGCCGCAATTTTCGCAGATAGTGAGGGGGGCGGAGCCGCGGCGATTATGGAAGATGAGGGTTTGATGGCCATTTTTTAGATTGCGCTCGATGGATTTTAAGAGAGGAGTGCCAAAATAGCGGTTTTTATTAAAATCTTTACGGTCTTTTAAATCGATAATGCAGACCTCGGGGGGATGCGCGGTTTCTTTGGCCTTTTTAGTGAGAGAGACGACGGCCTGATGTTTATCTGCTAGATAATAATCGGAGACGAGAGGGGTGGCGGTGCCGAGTAGACAAGTAATTTTTAGCTGGCTTGCGATAAAACTAGCGAGCTTTATTGCGGAATATTTAGGGGAGTTTTCTTGATAGAAAGAGGTTTCATGGGCCTCGTCGATGATAATAAGTCCGAGATTTTTAACTGGGGCGAAGAGGGCAGAGCGAGGGCCGATAACGATTTCGGGGGATGCGGAATCTAAAATTTTTTCCCAAGAGAGGTGGCGCTCTCGCTCGGTTTGGTTGGAATGGAGGAGGACGATGTTTTGCTCAAAAGTCTGCTCGAAAATCTGGACAAGCTGGGAAGTGAGAGCGATTTCGGGGACGAGGAGAATGACCGATTTTCCGGATTTTAGGGTATCCTCGGCGAGGGTTAGGTAGATGTTGGTTTTGCCGCTGCCGGTGATGCCAAAGAGGAGCTTTGTTGCGGTTTTGACATTTTTGATGCGAGATAGGGCCTGTTTTTGGTCGGGATTAAGGGGAATTTTTGAGACGGCCGGGCTTTTAATTTTAGGTTCAGGAGCCTGGCGACGAGATTTGGCGATGCCGGGGGGCAGGATACAGCTAGCGACGGCCGGGAGAGAATTAAGATAATATTCCGAGAGCCAGAAGATAGATTTTAAGAGATGAGCCGGGAGAGGCTCGTCATATAAAAGTTTTTCAATCGGCTTTACCTTAAACTCTGGCTCTTTGACTTTTTTTGTGACGAGGCCGGGGATTTTGGCGTTTCTTAGGGGGATTAAAACAATTTGGCCGGGCTTTAAATCTATTTCAGAAGAATAAGTTAGAACAGAAACAGAGCTTTTGCCGATTACCTTGGCGGGGATTACCTCATAAAACATACTAATATTATAACATTCTAAAACCTTCTAAAAAATTGTAATTTTCACTAGATTTTTTGAGGAAGGTGGAGTATAATTAAGGTAGTAGAGTTAATAATTTAAGGAGAAGGATGTTAGACATATTCATTACATCAAGGGTGCGAAGGAAGATTTTGGTGGTGTTCGCGAAATACCCAGATTTTAAGACGCACGTCAGAGCACTTTCTAAGCTGATAAAAGAAGACCCGGGAAATATCCAGCGGGAGCTAAAGAGACTAGAGACGGCGAGTTTTCTAGTTTCTCAGCGAAAGGGCCACACAGTAATTTATCAAACTAATAAGAAATATCCCATTCTCCGAGAGCTTCAAAGCATGGTGATTAAGAGCCAACAATATACTGCGACTGGTGAGCCAGTTAAGGGAGCAAAGCAGACGAAGACGATTAACTAGAGGTGTTTAGGTGCGGCATTCGAGTTTATTTTTGAAGCTGATAGAAAAGCGAGGACTTAGTGAAGATTTTTTAGACCCGAAATATGAGAACCTAGCCTCGCCGTTTTTGCTCCCAGACATGAGAAATGCGGTGGCGCGGATAGAACAGGCGATTAAAGAGGATAAGAAAATTTTAATTTATGGGGACTATGATGTAGATGGAGTGACGGCGACGGCGATTTTGCACGAGACCTTGAGACTTGCGAGATGTAATATGAACAACGTGTTGACGATGCTGCCAAACAGATTTGTCGACGGGTATGGGATGAGCGAGAAGGTAGTTTCTAGGGCAAAAGCCGAGGGAGTACAATTGGTGATTACGGTGGATTGTGGTAGCAACAATAATGAGATAATAGATGAATTGTTGGCGGCCGAGGTGGATGTGGTGGTGACGGATCATCACGAAGTGATGGGGGAATTACCGAAGACTTTAGTGGTGAACCCGAAACGGACAGATATGGCGGTCGAGGGGGAGCTTAAAAATCTTTGCGGCGCGGGAGTGGCGTTTGAGTTGGCGAGAGCGTTAGTTATAAAAGGTAAAATCCCGGCCGGACAAGAGAAATGGCTACTCGACCTCGCGATGGTTGGGACGATTTGTGACTCAATGGAACTCGTAGACGAAAATCGGATTATTTGTAAATTTGGAATGATAGTGCTTTCAAAGACGCGACGGGTGGGGCTGAAGGAGCTAATGAGAGTGGCGAGGGTGAAGAAAATAGATGCGGATGCGATCGGATTTCAGATTGGGCCGCGGCTGAATGCGGCGGGAAGGATGGAGTCGGCGGAACTAGCGCTCCGGTTGCTCTTGACTAATTCACCGGTAGAGGCGACGATGCTAGCAGAGGAGCTAGACCGACTGAACAGCGAGCGAAAGCGCCAGCAACAGGCGGCGGTTGCTGAGACGGAGCGGGAGATTACCGATGAACCGGTGATTGTAGTGTCAGGGAAGTGGCACGAGGGGATTGTCGGAATAATTGCAGGAAATTTGACGGAGAAGTATAAGAAGCCATCATTCGTCCTGACAGAAGCCACAGTAGCGCCTTCTTCTTCGTCAACAGATACAGTGTTGAAGGGGAGTGGGCGGAGCTTTGGTGAGTTCGACTTGGCGGAGGCGATAAGAGAGTGTCGAGACCTTTTGGTTGCCGGTGGAGGGCACGCCGAGGCGTGCGGAATAAAGCTGGAAAAAGAGAAGCTGGCAGATTTTACGGAACTCGTAAATAAATATTATAAGAGTCTAGGGCTAAAAAACCAGGAACGGTTCTTAGAAAAACAGCCAGACCTTAGGATAGGAAAGATTGCTTCATTGTCGCTCGATTTTATGAATGAGCTAGAAGTTTTACAGCCATTTGGGAATGGTAATCCGGAGCCGCTGATTTTACTTTTGGAAGTGCGGGTTGAGTTTGCAGATAGGATGGGGAGGAATGGGGAACATTTGAAGCTAACAGTTTGCGATAGTGTCAACAAAAGAATGAGGCTAATCGCTTTTGGGGCGCCGGAAGAATGGCTGGCAGTATCGAGCGGACAAACGGTTTCAGTCCTAATACAACCGATGATAAATGAGTGGAATGGGGTCTCAGAAATTGAAGGTAGGATAATAAAAATAAGCCAGGCTTAAGCTTGACTTATTTTTATTTTTTAGCGGAGACCGAGCTTGATGCGCTCAGCTTTTTCGGCGCGGCGGATGTCGCGCAAGATGGCGCGCTGACGGCGCTCACGCTTTGAGATAGGCTTGCTAAAACGAAGCTGAGACTTGGCGATAGGCATCATGCCACTCTGTAAAACTTTACGATTAAAGCGGCGGATGATGTTTTCGTTCGCCTCGCTCTGATCTTTTCTTGTAACTTTAATAGACATACTTATTACATTATAGCAAATTTTTGGCGAGCTGGCAAGGGGTTTTAGGCAATTAATCGGGGAGGGTGAGGACTTCATAGCCGTCTTCGGTGACGAGGATGGTGTGTTCAAAATGACAAGCGGGGGAGCCGTCGTTCAAAACGACGGTCCAGCCGGAGGCATCATCTTTCTCGATGTGGTTGGCGGGCTTGCCGAGAGAGGACATAGGCTCAATACAGAGGGTATCACCGGGCTTTAAGATGTAGCCATGGCCGCGTTTGCCATAATTCGGGACCTCGGGACTCTCGTGCATTTCTTTGCCGATGAAATGGCCGACGTAATTTTCGATGACGCCGAGATGGCCGTTTCGTAAGACTTTTTCGACAGCGTAGCCGATATCGCCGAGATGAGCACCGGGACGAACCTGCTCGATGCCTTCCCAGAGGGCTGACTCTGTAACGCTGAGCATCTTTTTAATGGCCGGGGAACCGGTCTTCCCAACGAGCATGGTAATGGCGGCATCGGTAAAATAGCCTTTATACCCGATAACCATATCGAAAGAGACCTTATCACC
This sequence comes from uncultured Candidatus Saccharibacteria bacterium, assembly GCA_964566585.1. GTDB lineage: Bacteria > Patescibacteriota > Saccharimonadia > Saccharimonadales > Saccharimonadaceae > Nanosyncoccus. The sequence goes on from CAZMIW010000005.1 coordinate 6,966, forward strand.
CTCCTCCAGACGGTAATCTGTAGGTGTACCATGGACGAGCTGTTCATTAGTAGAAATACAGATAGCTCCGGGGAACTTCTCAGGGAGAAGGTCATAGGCGACAGTAGCGCCGCGCTTCTCAACTTCCTTTCGGACCCAAGCATCAATTGATTTTTCGGTCATGCCGGGCTTGACGTAATCCTTTAAATCCTTCAAGAGATTGCCGAGGATTTTGCCGCCGGCACGCATCTTTTTAACTTTATCTAAATCCATTGAAAGAATTATAGCACATTTTTGAAAATAAGTCTTGCCATAAACGGAATGATGATATACAATAGAATAAAGTAACGAAAGGTCATATTAAAATGAAACATAAAAAGCTTTATATGGGTGCAACTCTTGGAGTTGTTTTAGGTGTGGCGGCGGTTACGCCGGTTTTGCCACTAACAGGGCAGGTAGCAAATGTCTATGCTACGGAAGGTACTTCGACAGAGGTAGCAACTTATGCGGATTTTTATGATGCAATCGTAAACGGTGTGGCCGATACAGTGCGGCTAACAGATGATATTGCCGATACGGCATCGACGATTATGACTATCCCGGAGGGTCGGACGGTGACGATTGATCTCGATGGGCATACACTCTCGGTAAGGAGCTCTAGGAACAGAGGAATTGTCAATAACGGTAATTTGACGATTACCGGTGGTGGTTTGATTAAAAATGGTGATGCGAGAAATCGCTCCTATGGTATTATTGACAACAATGGTACTTTGACTCTAAATAACGTTACTTTGAATGATTATGGTGCGAAAGAGGGTTCGACAGTTCGTAACCTCGGTGAGAATGCGAAACTCTACATAAATAATGGTGCGGTGATAGAAGTGATGAGCGAAGATGCCGGCAACAATGCAGTCTATGCGGCGGCGGGTGATGTCTTTGTGGCGGACGGTGTAGTAATTACAAACGCATCAGATGCGTATTATGCTTTCCAGGTAGGGAAGGGTAATTTGACGATTGGGACGTTAGACAGTGAAAACCCGGCGACGATTCGGACGAAGGTCGCGAGTATCTATGTGTTTGATGATGGTCTAGTGACAATAAATAATGCCGATATCGAGAGTACAGATAATCAGGCAGTAAGAGTTGAATCTGGAGATGCGAACGTTGCGATAAACGGCGGGAGGTTTTCAGCTCCCTATGGTGGTGTTTACATTTACAACACCGGTGAAGTGACGCGGGCCTCGGTACAGATAAATGGTGGCGACTTTAGCGGTCAATGGGCGTCAATTGTATCGACGAACAGAGAGGGCGACCTCCTAACCTCTGCGTTTGATATTCGCGGTGGAGTTTATGCTGGGACGAGAATTAGGGATTATATTACTGAAGATTATCGAGCATATAAGATTCCGGGCTATTTTGCTACGCAAGGCTGGGCTGGATATTCGGTTGAGCCGGCGGTAGAGGAGAACATCCCGGCGACGTTATACGTCAAGAAGGGCACGCAGGCTTCGCTCGGGCTTTCTGATACAGCGAAGAAGTATGCGACGTTGAGCCTAGACCGCGAGGGCGTAATTATCCTTGACGGAGACACGATTACTTCCGGTAGGACTGGTATTGTAACTATCACAACTAATTTCAACAACGGTGATGCGCCGGTGGAGACCATAGTCTACTCCTATGAAAATCTACTTTCGGTGGCGTTGACTGAGGCAGATAGTTTTGCAGAAGATGTAATTGCGGCGCTTGATGCGGAACTCTCCGAGGGCGAGAATAAGGCAGGTTATATAGATGTAAATTATGCGCGCGTGATTGATGGTGTAGAAATTGAGAGAATTACCGAGACGGAAGAGCCGATTACTATCCTCGTTGAGCTTCCGGAGCTTCCGGCGGTGGCTGAGGGGTATCGTAGGAGCTTTAGATTGCTTCATTATACCGAGCAAGGAATTGAGGAAGTTGCTGGGGCGGTGGTGAACGTGGCTGAGAACACACTTGGCTTTGAAACCACGACCTTTACTTCGCCGTTCCTAGTCACTTATACGGATACAGAGATTCCGGTTGAGCCGGAGCCAGAGCCGACTGATGAGCCTTCGGATGATCCGGTGCACCCGCCAGTACCAAAGGACAATACCTTTGACTTTGATGATCCGGGTGAATTAGACCCGCTCGGTGAGACTCATACGGAGCCGGCTAAGGTCGCACCTGCTGCTGCGGACGCTGCTCCGGCGGTACCGAATACTTCGAATATAGCGAATTCTTCGGAAATTAATTTGCTGATTGCAATGATTATTGGGGCGATCACATTAACTGGTGCCACGCTAGGGGTTAAAAAGAAGATATAATTATAAGTTCTTTCAGCGGGCCTTTGGCCCGCTTTTTTGTGATATAATAGATATAGAAAAAGGAGATGTAATGATTATATTATTCGGGCCGGCGGGGAGCGGAAAATCAACACAAGGAAAGGCGCTTGCAGATTTATACGGATGGAGATGGCTGTCCGTGGGAGAGGTGCTAAGAGCGTCGGGAGGATTTGAGGAAACTTTGAAGGCGGGGAATTTGGTGGATGATGCGACCGTTGTGCGGTTGATGGATCAGGAGATTGAACAGGCCGAGGCAGAGGGGATGGAAATTGTCCTAGACGGCTATCCGCGAGATTTGGAACAGACAAAAATTATGTTTGAAAAGGGCTCAAGCTTTTTTGACAAATTGGACGGGGCGGTGGTTTTACAAGTTCCGACGGACGAGCTCTGGAAGAGAATCGAGCTTCGCGGTCGCGAGGACGATACGCGCGAAGCGTTGAACCAAAGATTTAAAATCTTTGAACAAAATATTGGTGCGATTCTTGATTTGCTAAGAGAAAGGGGCGTACCGGTTTATGAGGTTGATGGGGTAGGGGAATATGCACAAGTGACAGAGCGGCTTCGGAAGATTTTTGAGGAGATTAGGCCGAATACACCGGAGGTATTTCACGCTGACGAAGCGAATTCGATTGAGAATGATGCTAATTCTAGAGAAAAAAGTTACGGAGAATAGCTTTAGTGGGACTCTCTTTTAAAAAGAGAGTCCCAACGAGAGAAACCTAGTATTAAAATTAAGCCAGGCAAAGCCCGGCTTGACTATTTTGCTAAAAATAAGCATAATAGTTATTGACAAATTGGACGAAGTGTGCTAATATAGAAGACAGTTAGAACACAAAATAAAAAATCTAACAACAAATACAAAAATAAACAAGGAAAAATATATGAATAAAAACGCCCCAGAGGTTTTACAAATACCAAACGAAGTCTATGATAGCGATGGAGACGGGAACGAAAATTGGCAAGATGATATAGACTATATAGACTTTGAAGAAGATAAAAATGAAGGTAAAGTACATTACATCCGGGGCAAGATAGAAGAAGAAAAGAGAGCAAGTAAATATCTCAAACAAAAACTAGGAAGTATAACTATGCTAGCAAACGCAGCCTAAAACTTACCAAACAATTTACCGAGGAGACCCGAACGGGTCTTCTCTTTTTTAGACTTATTTTTCTTGGGTGATTTGTGAGAAGTGGGTTTAGTGGGGGCAGTACGGGAGGCGAGCAGGGCAAGGCCGAGAGCGGCGGCATAATCAGGGCTTTTGATGGCATCGGCGACGCCGCCAAAGCCGATAGGTATGCCGATACGAGTGGCTGTGCCGAGGGCGGATTTGACATAGACGTCGAGGTCGCGCATTTTAGCACCGCCACCGACAAGGACGATACCCTCCGGAAGTTTTTTGGCGTAGCCGGCGAGCTTGATTTCATTGGCGACACCAGCAAAGATTTCGTCGAGACGGTCGCGGACGACGCGATTGACGTCGCGGCGTTTGAAGGCGAGTTCATCGCGACCCTTTTTGATGACGATTTCTTTGTCGTCATCTTTGAACAGACCGGTGACAAAGCGGCGCTTGATGTCCTCAGCGATTTCGGTCGGGACCTGAAGAAGGATAGCGAGGTCGTTGGTGATGTTGTTAGCGCCGACAGGAATAACACTGACATACTGAAGATCGCCATTTTCATAGATGGCGATACCGGTAGTAGCATAACCAAGGTCGACGACGGCGACGCCATTTTCACGCTGTTTTTCGGTCAGGACGGCAGCGCCCGCGGCCATAACGCTCGGGACGAGCTTTTCGGCGGTGATGCCACCACCGTCAAGAGATTTTTTGAGATTGACTGCGGTCGGCATAAGGGCGGAGATGACATTGGCGCGCATCTCAAGAAGGAGGCCGGTCATACCGAGCGGGTCTTTGATGCCGCTTTGGCCGTCTAGAGTGTAAGAGAGGGGAAGGACGTCGAGAATTTCGCGATTAGCAGGGATTTTACCGAGGACGGTTGCGCCCTCGACGCGATCTAAATCCTCAATGGTGATTTCGTGATCGGGAGTACCGAGGGCGATACGACCCTCTGCCTGAACAGACATGACATTACTACCGTTGATAGAGACGAAGGCGGAATTGATGCTGAAGCCACTCATGCGCTCCACCTCGAGGAGCATCTTATCGACCGCCTCGGCCGGGCCAGAGAGCGTGTCGACGGCGCCTTTCTGCATACCGCTATTTTTGCCTTCGTTATAGCCGACGACACTGAGCGCACCGTCCGGGGCGATGGTCGCGACTACGGCGCGGATATTTTCCGAGCCAACATCTATACCTGCTACATATCTAGTGTTTTCGTCCATAATAGTTTTATTATAGCATAAGTTTGATAAAGTTTTGGGATTTTTTGAAATTTTATTTATACTTTAGAAAAACTATGGTATAATGGGGAAAAGAAAAGTGAGGAGTTAAAATGCCCGAAATTAAGCCAACAGAAGTAGAAAGTGAAGCAAGCATCAAAGTAATAGGGGTCGGCGGAGCCGGTGGCTCGGCGGTGGACCGCATGAGAGAGGTCGGTCTCTCTGGAGTGGAGTTTATCGCGATAAATACGGATGCTCAGGCTTTATATCATTCTACTGCGGATACTAAAGTGCATATTGGAAAGGGGTTGGGAGCTGGTGGAGACCCGGAGAAGGGCCGCGAGGCGGCCGAGGAGAGCCGGGAGCAGATTGGAAAGTCGCTTGAGGGGGCGGACATGGTCTTTATCACGCTTGGGGCGGGTGGTGGTACTGGCTCTGGGGCGGGGCCGATTGTAGCGCAAGAGGCGAAAGAGCGAGACATTTTGACCGTAGGGGTGGCGACAAAGCCGTTCACTTTTGAGGGCGCGAAGCGCAAGGAAAATGCGGATGAGGCAATTGAAAAACTGTCTCATAATGTCGATGCTTTGATTACTATTCCGAATGATAGGCTACTCCAGACGATCGATCCGCGAACGCCACTACTTGAGACATTTAAGATTGCGGATGATGTGCTTCGTCAAGGCGTACAGGGGATTTCGGAGTTGATTACTGAGCACAGTTTGATTAACCTAGACTTTGCGGATGTGAAGGCGATTATGAAGAACGCTGGTTCGGCGCTAATGGGGATTGGTCGGGCGAGTGGGGAAAATCGGGCGGTGCTTGCGGCGCAGCAGGCGATTGAGAGTCCGCTTATCGAGGTAAAGATTGAAGGCGCGAGAGGAGTTTTGTTCTCGGTTTCTGGTGGGTACGATATGAGTATGTCAGAGATTCAGGAAGCAGCCGAGGTAATTACTGGGGCGGTTTCGCCGGATGCAAACATTATCTTTGGTGCTTCTATCAGGCCAGAACTTGAAGACGAAATTATGATTACGGTTGTTGCGACTGGGTTTGATTCGGACTACTACAGAGCGTTAGACGAGAAGAAGGCCGAGGAAGAAAGGGCTAAGGAAGCGGAAAAGGCTACTCAGAAGGCAGAGGAAGATTTGCCGGAGGCAGCGATTGTGAGTGAGGTAGTTGAGAAAGAGGAGATAGTGGACGATACGCCGGCGGACATTGAAAATGAAAAGCCGCAGGTATCCTCGACGGAGTTTGCAAAGGAGAGCCCGAGGACAAGTATTTGGGACGCGATAAGGGGTGGGAAAAAAACGCGTGAGGAGACGGAGGAGGATCTAGACGTACCGCCATCTCTTCGTAACCGTATGAAGCATTAAATAGAGGAAATTGATGCCAAAGAATTTAAAAATAGGAGACAGTAAAGTCCTAGAAAGCCGGGAGACTCCGGATGGAATGATGATTCGGCGGCGGAGAATTACCTCGGATGGGAAATATCGTTTTACGACATACGAGCGGATTGAGCGACAAGAGCTGACGGTTCGGAAGCGGAGTGGGAACAAAGAGGTTTTCGACAGAGATAAACTATTGACTTCGGTAAGGCGGAGTGTGGGGAAGTTCTTTAATTCGGAGATGGAAGTTGAGCAAGTAGTAAACTCGGTAACAGACAGGTTGTACGATTTTGGGACTGACGAGGTGACTTCAAAACAGGTTGGCGAGGCGATTTTGGAGGTGCTCGCCGAGGTAAATGAGGTGGCGTACGTAAGATTTGCAAGTGTGTTTAGGGAGTTTAAAACTCTGGACGAATTTGAAAAAATTATTCGAGAACAGCGCGAGCAGAAAGCACAGAGGCAAGCGAAATCTAATAATTAAGAAAGGAGTAAAATGAGGGTTGTAGTTTTAACAAAAGAAGGGTATGATTATTCGAGTACGGTGGATACGTTTATTACCGAGCTAGAGGCCGGGAACGTCGGGATGGGGACGGGGGTAGAGAGGCTGGATCCGGATACATACGAGGGAGAGAGCTTGGCGCGGTCGCTCGATATTTTGGAGTTTCCGGCGGTGGTGGCGCTCGACGATAATGGGGGGATGGTGCAGCAGTGGTTGGGGATGCCGTTGCCGCCAATCTCGGAAGTAGCATATTATTTGAACTCCTAGAAAAACTGCACGCAATAGAGCGAAGTATGGTATAATTGTTAATATGGAATATCAGGCGAGGAGAAGGGCGCTAGAATATGAAAAAGCGCTTGTAGAGTTTTGGAAGAAAAACAAGGTTTTTGAGAAGTCGATTGAGCAGAGGCCGATTGAGAATTCTTATGTGTTTTATGATGGGCCGCCATTTATTACGGGGATGCCGCATCATGGAACGTTGTTGTCCTCGATTGTAAAAGATGCGGTGCCACGGTTTTGGACGATGAGGGGATATCGCGTTGAGCGGAGATGGGGGTGGGACTGTCATGGTTTACCGGCGGAGAATTTTGTAGAGAAGCAACTTGGTATAACAGACCGGCGAGAGATTGGCACGAAATGGTCGCTCGAGGATTATATTATTAAGGCGCGAGAGAGCATGGTGGCAAATTCGGAGACTTGGCGGGCGACGATTGACCGGATTGGGAGATGGGTGGATTTTGATAATGCTTATCGGACGATGAATAAAGATTTTATGGAGAGTGTTTGGTGGGCGTTTAAGACTCTTTATGAGGCGGGGAAAATCTATGAGGGGAGGAAGGTTTTGATGTATGATACGAAATTTGCTACGCCAGTATCCAAGGCGGAAGTGACAATGGACAATGATGCGTATCAAGTAGTCACCGACCCGTCAGCCTTCGTCTTATTTTTGGCTTCTGCTTCTTCAGCAGATGCGTTGCTCCTTCGCCGTACCTCAAGTACGGCTCAGTCCGCTACTCCTGCTTCATCGCATAAGCCTAAAACTAAGACAAAGGATAGTTCATTGTATCTAATGGCTTGGACGACTACTCCTTGGACATTGCCGGCGAATCGGATGCTGGCCGTAAGTCCGAAGATGAAATATGGGATTTATGAGGTAAATGGGAGTTTTTATATTTTGGCGGAAAAGTTGGCAGAGAAGGCGCTTGGCGAAGATTATAGCAAGCCGGTGGCAACTGTTTTAGGAAAGGAACTTGCCGGGCTAACTTATAAAGATTTGATGGGGGAAGGCGAGCATAAAGTTTATGCGGCTGATTTTGTTGGCGAGGAGGAGGGGACGGGAATTGTGCATATTGCGCCGGCATATGGCGAGGATGACTATAATCTTTATCTCGAGCATGAAAAGGAAGCAGAGTTTGCGGATGTTTTAGATGAGAATGGGTATTATTTGTCAGAGGTGGCAGAGAAATTGCATAAACTCGGCGTGCGAGATACGGATGAAAATGGGATTGAAATCTGGGCGGGGAATAAGTTTATCGCAAAGGTGCTTGAGGAAAAGGGAATTGTTTATAGAATTGAATATATTAAGCACGAGTATCCGTTTAACCCGCGGTCTAAACAGAGAATCATGTATCGAGCGTTTCCGAGTTGGTTCTTTGATGTGGCGGGATCAAAGGAATTGATGCTCGAGCAGAATGAGAATATAAATTGGTTTCCGGGATATTTAAAGCATGGGCGGTTTGCGAAGAATATCGAGGCGGCGCCAGATTGGAATCTATCGCGCGATAGATTCTGGGCGACGGCGATGCCGGTTTGGAAGGGAGATAAGGGGACGGTCAAGGTCGTCGGGAGTTATGATGAGCTTTATGAGCTTTCTGGAGTGCGATTAGAAGATTATCATAGGCCTTGGGTGGACGAGATAGAGTTTGATATTGACGGTGAGCATTTTAAGAGAATTGAAAAGGTGCTTGACTGTTGGTTTGAGTCTGGCTCGATGCCGTTTGCGCAGCTTCATTATCCGTTTGAGAATAAGGAAAAGTTTGAGAAGAATTATCCAGCGGATTTTATCGTCGAGTATGTCGGACAGGTTAGAGCTTGGTTTTATTATGTACATGTCGTTAATACGGCGCTAGCGGATGTCCTAGGCTGGTCATCTGCTTCGTCTAAACTTAATCCATACAAGAATGTTATTGTAACGGGGACTCTAGCGGGGAATGATGGGCGGAAGATGAGCAAGTCGCTGGGGAATTATACCGATCCGAATGAATTGATGGACAAGTATTCGGCGGATTCTTTAAGATTTTTGTTATTATCTTCGCCGGTGCTTGCGGGAGAAGATTTTGCGCTCCTAGATAAGGATGTAAGTGATGTCGCTAGAAAATTGTCGGGAATATGGAATGTATATGATTTCTTTAGAACTTACGCTAATATTGACAAATTTGAATATAAAAAATTGAACACAGAATTTAATAATGTGCTGGATGAATGGATTATTTCGAGAGTACATCAGCTTAGAAATGAGATTACGGAGGGGATGGAAGAGTATAATATTCCAAAGGCGCTCGATGGGGTTTTGCCATTTATAGATGATCTCTCGAACTGGTTTGTGAGGCGATCAAGGCGACGTTTTTGGAAGTCGGAAGATGATGCGGACAAGGAAGAAGCATATGCGACACTTTATTATGTATTATTATATTTGTCTAAAATTTTAGCACCGTTTGTACCGTTTCTTGCCGAAGAATTATATCAGAAATTGACAGGTACAGAAGAGTCTGTTCATCTTTTGGACTGGCCAGAGGCAGGGGAGATAAATGAGGAGGTGGTCTCAGAGATGGCGCGGACGAGAGAGATTATTTCGGAGGGCTTGGCGCTTCGGATGAATAAGACAGCGGATGAGCCGCAGGTAAAAGTTCGTCAGCCACTCTCGAAATTCGTTTATGCGGGGGAGAAATTGCCGGAAGAGTATGAAAAGATGATTTTGGACGAACTAAATGTAAAGGAAGTTTTGAACGGAAAAGAAACAATGCTCGATAAGACAATTACACCAGAGCTTGCGGCGGAAGGGTTTGCTAGGGAAGTGATTCGGGCGGTACAGTCCGCGAGAAAGAAAGCTGGGCTTCTAGTCGACGATAGAATTAAACTTTATATCTCAGAGCCGATTAGCCAGAAATATCTTGAAATAGTGAAAAATGAAGTTTTGGCGGATGAGATTGTTCCTTCTGGAAACTTTGCGTATGATGAAATTGTAAATATAAATGACAAGCAGATTACTATATCGTTAGAGAAGGCATAAAAAATATCTCCCAAAGGGAGATATTTTTTATTTGATAGAAGTGACTTCGATTTCGGAGTATTTCTGGCGGTGGCCATTCTCGGTGTGGACACGCTTTTTGGAGTGATAGCGGATGACCCGTACTTTATCACCTTTTACTTCTGCTTCTTTGACTCTCACCGAGACCTTTACTCCTTTGACTTCGGGCGCACCGACAGAAGTCTTGTCGCCGTCAATCACGAGAAGGGCAGGCAGCTCGAGCTCTTTAGTGCCTTCCGGGAGGAGGTCCACCCGTAGGGTCTCTTTCTCGGCGACGAGATATTGTTTTCCGCCGACGAGGATTACTGCTTTTTTCATAAAAAATCCCTTTTAGTTAATTTATACTATTTTAGCATAGTGTGCTAAAAAAGTAAAGGTGTGTTATAATGGTTATATTATGGCGACAGTAATTTGTGTTTCCAATCAAAAAGGAGGTGTCGGAAAAACCACGACGACTGTTAATCTCGCATACTATCTTGGCAAGGATAAATTTCGGACTTTAATTATTGATTTTGACCCTCAGGGTAATGCAACTTCTGGTCTCGGGATAAGCAAGGAGAACCTAGAAAAGACTATGACGGATGTCGCACTTGGGGAGGCGGGACTACCTGAAGTGATTGTTGAAACGAAATATAAGAATCTTAGTATCGCCCCGACTTTGACGGATCTTGCTAACGCGGAGCTTGAGATGGCAAATCTTAAGAATAAATTTGTACAACTAAGAAAAGCGATTAGCGAAGTCGCAAATGATTATGATTATGTAATTATCGACTGTCCGCCTAGCCTTTCGCTCCTTACAGTCAATGCGATGATTGCGGCAGATTATCTGCTTCTTCCGGTGCAGACGGAATTTTATGCTTTGGAAGGCGTGGTGCAACTTCTTGAGACGATGAAACAGATTAAGAAGACCGGAAATCCAAATTTGAAATTGCTCGGAGTAGTTGCGACAATGTATGATAAGAGAACTTCGCTGTCCTCACAAGTATTAGATGAGATTAAAAAGTATTTCAAAGATTTGACTTTCGAGACGACGATACCGCGAAATGTGCGAGTAGCGGAAGCGCCGAGTCATGGGGCGCCGGTGGGCGGATATGATGGTTTTTCAAAAGGCGCTAGAGCATATCGCGATTTTGCAAAGGAAGTAGAAGAAAGGACAAAAAATGGCTAAAGGACTAGGGCGCGGATTTTCGAGCTTAATTCCAACAGATTTAATTGATGATGAATTCGATCCGACAGCAGAGGAAGATGCTAAGGGTTCTAAGTTACTCGAAATAGATATAGAAAAAATCTCCCGGGATGAGGGGCAGCCGCGGAAAAACTTTTCAGAAGAGTCTTTGGCGGAGTTAGCCAATTCCATTAAAGAACATGGCATCATACAGCCGTTAGTAGTTATTGAGGAAGGCGGAAAATATATTATCGTGGCGGGGGAACGAAGATGGCGAGCGGCAAAGATGGCGGGGCTTTCAAAACTCCCGGCAATCGTGCGGACACTAGACTCGCAAAACCGGCTAGAACTTTCGATTATTGAAAATGCCCAGAGAGAGGATTTAAACCCGATAGAGCTTGCTACGGCCTATGCGAAATTAAAAAATCAATTTAATATGAGTGTATCTGAGATTGCTGAGAGGGTGGGAAAAAGCGAATCGGCTGTGATAAATACGATGCGGCTTTTGAATTTGCCAGAAGATGCCAAAAAGGCGATGGTGGAGCATGGGCTATCCGAGGGGGTAATGCGACCATTGATTACGGCAGAGCCAGCGGTAATAGAAAAGGCGGTACCGTTGATTGTCTCGGAAGGTTGGAGCGCGCGGAGAGTAGAGCAATATATCGCGGCGAACCGCAAAAAGAGCTCGACTATAGCCGTAAAGACGGATGCGCAGGCGCGAGAAGAAACGGCGCTAGCTAAAAAATATGGTGTAAAAGTCCGGGTGGCGGCACGTTCGGTGACATTTTCGGTGAAAGATGAAAAAGAATTAGCTGATTTACTTTTGAAATTGAAATAAATTATTTTCGGCTGAGGCGTTGGCGGAGTTTTTGACGGGCGTGGGAGGTGAAGATTTTATCGAACCAAGAGGCCTTGGCAGTCTGTTTTTTAGAGGTGAGGATTTCGACGACATCACCATGCTCGAGCTTTCGAGAGAGACTGCTCATCTTGCCGTTAATTTTGACACCCATGACATGATCACCGATTTCAGAGTGGAGACGATAGGCGAAATCGAGGGGGAGAGAGCCTTTTGGCAAGTCAATAATATCTCCTTTGGGAGTATAGACAAAAATTTTATCGGCAAAGAGATTTAGCTTCAGTTTTTTCATATCGACTTTTTTGCCAGCGCGAAGCTTAGCGGCGGTATTTTGAAGTTCGGTAATCCAAAGAAGAGAAGTAGGGAGATGCTGAATTTTGCCGGTGCGATAATTTTCGGTCAGCTTTTGTTCATTATAATAGAAAGAGGCGGCGAGACCGCGCTCGGCATATTCATGCATCTCACGAGTGCGAATCTGGAATTCGATAATGCGCTTATCCTTAGTAATGACAGTAGTATGAAGCGATTGATAGCCATTTTGTTTTGGTACGGCAATATAATCCTTGATGCGGCCGGACATGGGGGTATAGAGGGAATGGATGACGCCAAGAGCGAGATAACAATCTGTAATATCGGTGACGATGACGCGGAGAGCGGTGAGGTCGTAGATTTCGCCCATGTTCTGATTATGCTTGGCGAGCTTTTTATGAAGGGAATAGACGGATTTGACGCGGCCGTCGATAGTGAATTTAATTTTTTCGCGACCGAGAGCCTCGGAAACCTCTTTTTTAACTTTCTTTAAAACGGCCTGAGCGGAAGCGTTATATTCTTCGATGATATTTTGGAGCTCGCGAAAGCGTTTTGGATCGACATAGGAAAATGAGATGTCGGCCATTTCGACGCGAAGACGGCCCATATTAAGACGGTCGGCGAGAGGGGCAAAAACCTCGAGCGACTCTTTAGCAATTTTTTTCTGTTTTTCGGGGGGAAGGGCGGAGAGAGTGCGAAGGTTATGAAGACGGTCCGCGAGCTTGATGATGAGCACGCGGATATCGGAACCCATGGCGATAAGGAGGCGGAGGAGATTGTCCTTTGTCTCGGGGAGATAAGTGTCGATGTCGCGCATGCCGGAGCGGATGTTGCTGAGCTTGGTCACGCCATCAACGAGAAAAGCGACATTTTCGCCAAATTCATTTTTGATGTCCTCGAGCGTGACATCAGTATCCTCGACAGTATCATGAAGGACAGCGGCGATAATGGTGTCTTCGTCCATGCCCCAATCTTCGACGATTTTCATGACTGCGAGAGGATGAGAAATATAAGGGTCTCCGCTTTTACGGAGCTGGCCTTCATGAGCCTTGGTGGCGAGGTCAATAGCTTTTTTGATGCGAGAATTGTTTTTCATAGTTTACATTAAGGCAAAATAGGGCTGTTCGATTTGGGCGCGGGGGTCTTGGCCGAAAATCATTAAGGTCTTTTCGAGATCTTCCATGACCTCGGAGATTTTGTCTTCTTCTTTCAATTTGGTTTCGATTTTAAGATAATAACCGGCGACGCGGTCGACCTTATCGAGGCACATCCGAGTATCTTCGCCGATGGGGAGGATTTGGCGGCGGCGGGAGACCTCGGACTTTAGTTCAAAGCCGAGCTGATGAATGATGTCGACGGTGGCGACGTAGTCATTTACGATGACGCGATTTACGACGTCGATGCCAGAGTCCTCGATATGGCGCTTTAAGATAAGCTCGTATTTAGGCGGACGATCGATAGCCTTCATTTCCGTACGCATAATCATCCGAGGCATATTATTGCCAGATTTAAAACCACGAGGAAGATAGACGCGGTCGTGTTGCCAAACCATAGGTTCAAACTCGAGATCAATCTCGGTCATTTTGTCTTCTAGCTCTTCGCGATTTTTGACCCTTACTTTTACAACGGCGGTTTTCATATTCTTACTTTTCCTTCCCGGCCTTTATTAGCCAATTCGTCGGCTTTTTCATTTAATTCGGTCCCGACATGACCGCGAACATATATGAGCGTGACATTACCAGATTTATAGAGGCCGTAAGCCTTTTTGACGAGGTCGAGATTTTTAATCTCGCCGGCTTTTTTCTGCCAATTATGCTTTTCCCAGGCGGGGGCCCATTTAGTTAAGATGTTAATCCAAAGCTCAGAATCCGTATGAATTTCGCAAGGCTCGCCTTTCGCATAAAGCATAGCGGCAATGAGAGCCCAGCCCTCCATGCGAATATTGGTAGTCTGATGACCCTCGGAAGAGCGAACGACGAGCGGCTGGCCGGTGTCTGATAAGACGGCAAAACCGCCAGGTCCGGGATTTGGACTCGCACTTCCGTCTGTCCACATCGTAATCATATATGTTATAATTATATCATAAATCTAACTGGAGAAAAAGATGGAAGAAAGTTTTGACGTATTTCACTGGGCTAACGAAGTGGACGAAATTAAAAATAATGTTTCGGTGGAGCTGTTTTTATTTAACAAAAATTATACGCCGTATAAGGTGCGCTATTCAGAGGCGTTGACGAACTCGGTAAAACAGGTGTTTATGCAAGAGGCGGTCAAATATATCATTGAGGAGGCGGACAAGGGTCTAGAATGTCG
>CAZMIW010000005.1:21570-23789 GCA_964566585.1 uncultured Candidatus Saccharibacteria bacterium
TGCAAGAGGCGGTCAAATATATCATTGAGGAGGCGGACAAGGGTCTAGAATGTCGTGAATATGAAAAGAGCGACGGGGAAGAGAAGGTGGTCTATCGGACGAAACTTAATAAAGTTGGGCGGGCGGAAACGCTTTTACATCTGATTGAGCAGGAGTATCGAGATATTGATTTCTTCTCGGACAACGAATATGGATTTAAGAAGATAAAAGGGATACTCGCGAAGTTTTCTTATCCGGATGCGGAGAGTGGGGAAACAAAGAGCTTTTATATCGCAAAGGGGATTGCGGCATCCTCGGCGCTTAAAGCCGGGACGAGCTGGGAGTTAAACGGGGAGAGTTTTGAGCCGTTTTCGGCGGAAGTGGCGCTAAAGATGCCGGACGATAATCAGGTGGCGATTATCGGGGAGGACGTAATTATCTTTAATCAGACAAAGTTTGAGGCGCTGTTTCAATATGATTATAAAGCGCAGGTGCTCGCCGAAGAAAAGGCTAAGGAACTTTCCGAGAAATATAAATTGTCTTTTGCCGAGGGGCTGACATTGGATGCCTTGCTTGTCGATAAAAAGCCGATTTTGAAAAAAGTTCAGGCGATGGACATCGAGGAGGAGATGAGCCAAGAGCAAGTGATAGATTATGCGGATGAGATGCACCTAGAGCTGATGACGGATGACGACGGCTCGATTATCATTATGGACGATAAAGATTTGTCAATGTTAGTTAATCTTATCAACGAAGATTATTATGTCTCGCCGGTGAATGGGAAGAGATACGAGATAAAATCTAAGAAACTACTTGAGGATGCCGAAGGCGAGCCGCCGCGCGGGTAAAAAATTGAAAAAAAGTCTTGCAAAAGCGGGATGGGATGTGGTATCATTATATAGAAATAAAATGATTAAGCTATTTAAGGCGGAGGTAATATACCATGTTGGAAAAAGTAGTAAATGATTTAGTGAACAAAAAGCTCGTGTTTTTGGTTGCTATGATTATGGGAGGCTGCTTTTTCTCATGCTCCGCTACCTATGCTACGGCACCATACCTCAATTTCTCCTCTGGCTCGGGCGGGACGGTGTCTTTTGACAAGGTCCAGCCTTCCTCCACCGGCGAGCCAACCACCGCTTCTGATACTTTGACGATAAACACGAACTGTACCGTCGGCTATTCCGTTTATGTTTCGGCGACGAGTACGGGAGACACTAATCTCACCAACAGCTCGGCGGCGAGCGATAATATCATCGCGGCATCGAGCGCGACGGTGGGCGGGACCTCGGCGGTCTTGTCCCCGGATACATGGGGGATAAATAGTAATAGTACTGAGGCTGCAGCGGGAAGGTATTTTGGTCTCCCAACTTATGCGGCCGCGATGGACGAGCCGTTAGCCGTTAAGACGAGTGCGGCTACAACTACAACTGTCACAATTTACTACGGCGCAAAGGTCACGACGGCGGTGGCTCCGGGGACATACGAAGGCGATGTGCTCTATACAGTATTGCCGAACCCGAATTGTACGCACTACGCCGTCTCTTTTAACGCTAATGGTGGTACTGGGACAATGAATAATCAGACCATCACCGTAGGCGAGGCGACAGCCCTCACGTCTAATAGTTTTACCCGGACGAACTATACTTTCCTAGGTTGGAGTACATCCCCTAATGGTAAGACCGGCACCGCGACAGACGGTATCGGGACAGCAGCAGACGTAGATTATACAGATGGGCAGTCCGTTACGGACATCGCAGATTTTAATACTACGCTTCCGCTTTATGCAATCTGGCGAAAGACTACTTATACCTTGACGGTAAATAACGGCAACACGACGGCAATCAATAGTATCACTATCACCAACAACACTAAAGGTGGAACAATATCTTCTGGAGCCTCGGTAGAATGGGGCGATAGCATCACTGTGGCTTGCACGCCGAAGAGTGGCTATAAATGTACCGGCTGGACCTCGAGCAATACTGGCCTCGTCCCGAGCAGCACTAACGCTTCCTATACCTTCACGATGCCACAAGGTGCGATTACTCTGACGGGGAATGGAGAGAGTGATGTGGTATATATGCAGGGATGGACATGCTCTAGCTCGGGTTTATCGACGGGGCAACAGGTTACCTTAAGAGACAAGAGAGATAATCATGATTATACGGTGAAGAAACTCCCAGATGGTAAATGCTGGATGACACAGAACCTCACGCTTGGTGATAGTAACTCCACCGCCGCTC
>CAZMIW010000006.1:0-18635 GCA_964566585.1 uncultured Candidatus Saccharibacteria bacterium
ATGTAGAAATTGCGGTTGCCGTAGGAGGAGCAACTGTCGGGGTTGCCGGAGAGGGCGGCGGCGTTGGGCTGGTACGGGGTGTAGCGATAGAGGGCGGAAGTGGCGAGATTTTCGATTTTGACGGTACTGCCGCCGCAGGCGGTGTTGGGGTTATATTGGATGTAGTTATTCCCAAGCGGGAAGTTGGTCCAGCCGCCGGTCAGGACGGTGTGAAAAAGGTTGGCGGCGTTGCCGATTTGGGCCTCAAAGCCGAAGAAGCGCGGGTCTGGATCGCCATTATCCGGGTAGCCATAGCCGGTCGCGCCCTGATACTGGACGTGGTTTGGGAACTTATCCGTGATGAGACTCTGCTCTTTTTCTAATAAAACAATTAGGACCTTTGGATTGATCTTGAAAGTCTGGGCGGCGTCCCAAATATGATAAGCAGCGGAATGGCCGCTGATGGTCTCGTCGGCAAGGCAGACGAATTTATTATCTCTGACATGATAATAAGCGCTAGCGACTCCGCTCGAAGTGTAGAAATAATACTTACGGTTATAAGTAATGCCAAGCTGGGTGAAATTGGCGTTCTCGTATTTAAACGCGCCAACGGAGCTAGGGTCGGCAGATTGGTTGCAGGCGTTTTTAGACTTTAAGAAGCTTTGAATTTCGTCGGCAGTCATAGAATTATAATCGCCCATCACGGCATCAGAGATAATATTGCCGGCCTTAAAATTCGAGAGATTTGCCGCTTCGGCCTCGTCTTGGTCTTTAGTGGCAAGAAAGGCGAAAGCCGCGCTAAAAGCGAAGGCGAAAAGCCCAAATAATATTAAACGGTTTTTATGAAATCTTCTCTTATACATCTACTTCTCCTTTAATAATTCCAGTTTTATTTTCGCTATTTATGGTAATCTTGATTTCGTACCTGCCGCTCACGAGAAGGCTAGTAGCGATGTCGTAGCCACAAGAGCTGGTCGAAGCGCTAGGCATAATGTTGTCCGAGAGGCTAAAGCTGTCGTTTGCCGACGTGAGCTCAAGGAAGCAGGTGCCAGAGCTCAGGTATTGGTCGATCGAAACACGAATCATCAGAGTATCGTCATTAACCGAGGCATAGTTTATTACGCCGGTCAGCTCGTTTAGCGTGTTTGGGTCTGTTCCCTCCTGCTGGACCGGGGCTTTATTCTGGACGATTTCCTCTGGCTCCTTAGTCTCTACTTCTTTAGACTCCTTAGTCTCGGCTTTTGGCGTTTCTGCGGGCTTTTCTTCTTTCGAGGTCTCTTGATTATTAGTGCCCGAGCCTCCTTCGGCTTTCTTATTATGATTGATAGCAAAGATAAAGACAGCCACACCAGCAATCAAGATTAACATGACGGCAAAAACCGCTGGGCGATAGTTTTTACGCCTTGTGGCGTTTTTGGGAGTTTCTTCGGAATTTGGAAATTTTTCCAGACTATTATCCATAGTATTATGATAACACAAGATGATTATTTTGTGAAATGAACTTCTGTGTTATAATATTTAGTATGAGTTTACCTAGAGTAATGAGCCGGCGCAATCGCGTGCTTCTCCGAGAACTTTCGAAGACTGATTTTAAGCTCCGCTATCAGGGTTCGGCGCTGGGTTATCTTTGGGCGCTTTTAAAGCCACTCCTCATGTTTGCGATCCTTTACATTGTATTCTCGAAAATCTTGCGCTTTGGAGGGGACATTCCTCATTATCCAGTTTATCTTTTGGCTGGGACGGTGTTTTGGAACTTTTTTACGGAATGTACTTTTCAGGGAATTCATGCAATTGAAAACCGTGGCGACCTAATTCGAAAAATCAGCTTTCCTAAATATATCGTTGTGCTTTCTGCAACATCTACGGCGGTGATTAACTTATTGATTAATGTGGCGGTAATCTTTATCTTCGCCCTAATAAACGGATGTACGCCTTCGTTGTCTTGGCTATTAGTAATTCCCTCTATTATAGAATTGTATGCCTTGTCACTCGGAATCTCTCTTTGGCTGGGTGCAATAAACGTAAAGCTGAGGGACATCGGCTCAATTTGGGAAGTACTGACGCAAGCGCTATTTTATGCAGTGCCAATTATTTATCCGATTTCAATGGTGACTGCGGTCTCGACGACTGCTGCAAATATTATTTTAGTTGATCCGATAGCTCAAGTAATTCAAGATGTTCGATATAACATAGTGACAGACCAGGCCGTGACGACATGGGGATTTACCGGCGTGGGCTGGGGGCTAATTTCGGTCTTGATTGTCGTGGCAGTATTGATTTTCGGGGCGTTGTTCTTTAGAAAGCGTTCTAAGAAATTTGCGGAGGAGGTCTAATGGCTTTAAAAGATGCATACTTACAGAAGATGAGTTTAGAGGCTAGAGCGGAGCTGGAGCAAGACGACTACGCTTTAAAGGTTACTGACTTGCATAAAGATTTTAAACTGCCAACGGAGCGAGCGTGGGGGTTGAAACAAATGATTTTCAACACGCTGAAGGGAGTGAAGGGCTTTAAAACCCAGCACGTCCTTAGAGGGATTAGTTTTACTGTAGAAAAAGGCGAGTTTTTAGGAATCGTCGGGCGAAACGGAAGCGGCAAATCTACTTTGCTAAAGGTCCTTGCGGGGATTTATGTACCGGAAAAAGGCTCAGTAAAAGTAAACGGTAGTTTAGTTCCGTTTATTGAGCTAGGCGTAGGATTTAATCCGGAGCTAACCGGTCGCGAGAATGTTTATTTGAACGGCGCTCTGCTTGGATTCTCGAATGAAGAGATGGACAAGATGTACGATGACATCGTAGATTTTGCGGAGCTGCGAGATTTTATGGACCAAAAACTAAAAAATTATTCCTCCGGGATGCAGGTGCGTCTCGCCTTTTCGATTGCAATCCGAGCAAGAGGAGATATTCTGATTCTCGATGAAGTTTTAGCGGTAGGAGATGCGGCGTTTCAAGATAAATGTAATGAGTATTTCAAGAGTTTACATGGCCAGCAAACGGTCATTCTAGTGACACATTCAATGGAGGATGTCGAGCGCTTTTGCGACCGGGCTATCTTAATTGAAGACGGCAAAATCGTCCAAAATGGAAATCCTAAAAAAGTTGCTAAGGCCTATTTAAACCTTTTTAAATAATTATCAGCGGAACCAATATTGCTTACCGCTTAGGATGTCATAATTCAGGAGTTTGTAAGCTTCCGTGCCCTTCCCGGTCGGCTGGGAGCCCGTTAGGTAGACCGGCGTGAGTACAGGGTTTTCTGTACAGGCTTCTTTTGTAATCAAGCTTTCTGCTGTGCGTTTTAATCCTAAGATTTCGTACAAACTGCTAGTCAAACAGTTTGGTGTCGTCGTCGGCAAAGTGACGTGTTCGTTCTCAACTCCAAACTTTTGAGACAATTCTTCGCTGTATTTTTGATTTGAAAAGGTGTCTTTAGTTTCAAAATTTGTCCAAATGAAATATGGCGTTAAGTGCGTGCGATTTGAAAGCTGCTTGTCGGAGCTGACACTGGCCGAGCCAAAAACTCCGGGCGAGTGATCGCCAAAGAAGAGGACAACAGTTTTTTCACCAGAGTCTTTCAGCTGCTCGATAAACTCCCCAAGGGCCTGGTCGGAATAATAGACACTCTGGAGATAGGCTAGAATCGGATCAACATCATCGTTTATCTCCTCTGGGTTCTCGAACCAGAAGAGCCGCTCCTCTTCGCTGTAGCCACCGAGCCAATAAGGAGCATGGTTCTGCATAGTAATGACGCTAATGAGCTGTTTCTCATCGGAGTTTTTTAGACGCTCGATAGTCTCGGCATAGGTCGAACTGTCGTCAATATATCCGCAACTGCTATCATTGCGCTCAGTGTATGACATTTTGTCTTGAGTGATAAATTCGTCAAAACCTTCAATGGGCAAAACATAACTGCGCTTATATAGCTCGCCAGTATAAGAATGAATGGCGAGGGTTTTATAACCACTTGCTTTGGCATCGTTGGCGATAGATACGATATTATCTAGCTTTGGCAAAATGCTAGTATAGGGAGTAGTCTGGGTCCAGAAATTTGAAAGTCCAGTATCAATTTCAAATTCGATGTTCGCCGTGCCGCCACCGTATTCGGGGGAATACATATATCCTCCCGGGGTAGTTTCTAAAAGCTGGTGGAAATTTGATAGCGGGTCTGGGCCGTTAAACGGATAGGTATCCTGGAGGATAGTAGGATCATAAAATGATTCATTAAGAATAATGACGATGTTATAATCAGCGTCTTTTAGATTTATTTTGCTGGCGTTTGGCTCGGCCTTCGTAAGTTTAGTATAGGTGCTTTTTATCTCGCCAATTTTTTCTTTACTGTAGTCCTGAGGGGGTTCGACATTATACTTAGCGATATTATAAAGAAACCCAAGTAGAAAATTAGTCTGTTCATAAGTAATGGCTTGGTCCCAAGTGGTGAACTCTGCATTGTCCAACCACTCATATTTGAGCGATGGCGACCCACCATGGTAAAGAACAGGATTGGCAACTGTAAAAAAGCCCCAAATCCCGAGTGGAATTAAGACGAAGCTAGTAGCTATCGTAAGTGCAACACGCCTAATCCTAGTTTTTTGATATCTTTTCTTTGCTGCTTTAGACCTAGCCTTCTTTTTCTGTTTTTGCCAATCTTTATGCGAATATACTGGTAGATAAGACAATTTATACCTTAATAAATAGTCCAATAAAAAGCCAAGCCCTACCGCTAAAACCGCAGCGAGAATAATCCGCATGAGTTCCCCGACATCAATAAAACTAGTCAGCGCCCCAGCTTGGTCAGTCATTTGAAAATCTTCGGGAAGGAGAGGCGTGCCTCTAAAAGATACTTTGGTATTATTGATATAAGTAATAACTGTAATGATGGCAAAACCTACACCTAGAGTACGAAACGGACGACGAAAAATGCCATAGATTATAACCATCAAGGTGAAAATAATTAGTGCGGAGTACCAAAATATCATTGGCTTTTCGTCCATTGACTGCCAAGTTGCATCAGCATCATTTTTGGATATACGATACTGCAGATACCAAGTTAACAAAATCGAGCCTATAATTAATATTCCCCATCTCTGTAGGAATATTGCTAATATTCGTTTAATCTTTTTAAGGCTTGCCAAAACTTTAGGCTTGTCCATATATAACATGATAGCACAATGTGGCCGTTTTTACAAACAGGCGCATGTCATAATTGATTTTATTTATAGAGGCCGAGGTGTTTTTTGCCGTCGTAGAGCATGGTGGGGATGCCCTTGGGCTTGATTTCGGATTCGACTTTGGCGCGGATTTTTTCGATGTGGGTTTTGACCGTTTCAGATTTGGTCTTTTCGGCGATGGTTTTTATCTGGCTGTCATTTAACTTCCATTCCTTTAGCCAGTCTTTAATAGTCTTTTCGGCGGTCTCATTGTCATAGACATTATCAAAGAGATATTGCCAATTCTGGTTTTCGGAATTATTCTCGGTATAGAGACGGCTTATGAGTTTTAAGCTGAGGCCGTTATAGGGGCTTTTCTCGGAGGTTTTGAGGGTTTCGGTATTTTGAAGGAGGAGAGCATAATAATAATTAGTGAGAAGCTCAGAGTTTTTGAACTTCGGGCCGTCGTCAGTCTTGATGACGTAGAGCATAATGTAAACGGCGTGGGAATTGATAAAATCAGCGTCTTTTAGCTGGTTACGATAAGAAGATAGGCAGACGGTACAACCTGGATCCATAATATCGAGAGCCGGAGAGCTGTTTTTGGAAGGCTCGTTAATCGTCTCGACGGGCTCGACGAGATAATCGGCGGCGTTCCAATTTTTAAGGCGGTCCGGGATAGCGCCAAAGATTTCGCCCCATTCTGAGAACCAATTTAAATCTTCTTCGTCAATCGAACAGGACTCCGCACCGAGGGCGCAAGAAGCGGGATGAGAGACGTTACAAGTCCCGAGAGTCCAGAGGGCGAGGCCGGCCTTAATTCCCTCGACTAGGGACCACGCCGTAATGATAACAATTAAGATGCTGGCGATTTCGATAGTGATGCTTAAAGGTTTTACGGCCTTGGGATTTTTTAGGACGACTTTTTTCAGCAGGGCGGTCTTAACGTCGTCTTGAAAGCTAGTGTCGCATTTTCGGAAGGTCAGATGGCGAGTAAAGCAGTGCCAAGATTTTTTTAGGACCTTGAGATATTTTTTGCCGAGGTCGCGCTTAAAGATGCTGATAAAAGCGACGAAAACGCCAACAATAATTAAAATAATAAATGCTGCGATACAGACCATTAAAAGTTCTCCAGAACTTGTTTAACTTTTTCAATATCCGAGGGGCGGGTATGATAGCCGAGAGAGAAGCGGAGAAGGGGCGGGTAGTGCATAACGTGATCGAGGTAATAATGGACGCAGAAATAGCCGGTGCGGGCCATGATGCCCTGCTCGGCGAGGGCGGAGCCGAGGAAGTGCGAGTCGAAGCCGGTCTCGGCTTTGTCAACGTAGAGAGAGATTGTCGGGTTTGGCGTGCGATTTATGACGTGGAGCTTAGACTTAGTCTTTAGAAAATTGTATAATTCGGTATAATTATCTTCGAGATTTTGATGGTCTTTTCGGCCGAGGCCTTCGAGCCAATCAATTGCGGCGCCGAGAGCGATAATCTCGCCCCAGGCCTGAAGACCGGCCTCAAACTTTGTATAGGCATGGTCCGGACTTTCAGCGGAAAGTAGGTAAGTATCTTTATCTACGTCGTCAACCATGCCGCCGCCGACAAAGCTGGTATCAATGTAATTTAAGAAATCGCGGCGGACGACAAGACCACCGAGAGAGGGAGCATACGTCTTATGGGCGGAAAAGCAGATGGCATCAACGGGGATTTTTTCAAGGACGTCGCTAGAATGAGCCATAGCCTGAGCAGCGTCGATAATCAAAAAGCCGCCAGATTTATGAACCTTTTTCTCAAGGTCCTTCAGATTTTCGAGGCGGCGGCCGTCGATATTGCTGGCGGCATTGACAACGACTAGTGCGTGTTCAAAATTATTTTCAAGAGAGATGCTACCATCCTCATTCCGAGTAATAACCTCGCGGGGGAGGCCGGTTCTTTTAGAAAAAGCTATAGTCGAGAGAAAGGGCGAATTATGCTCGATGTCGCTCGTAATAATCTTTTTAACCCCAGCTTTCTCGGGATTAAACTGAGAGAGCAGCAGATTTAGGCCGTAGGTCGTGTTAAGAGTGAAGGAGACAAAATAATCTTTTTTCTTTAATTTGAGATATTTCAAGATTTTATCACGCGTGGCATTGACCTTTTCATCAGTCCTGATGCCCCAGGGATATTTGACACGCTCACCGCAAGAATTGAACTCGCGGTAATATTCGTTGAGAGCGTTTATCACCGGCTCGGGGCGGAGGCTCTGGCAAGCGGAGTCGAGATAGATGTCATTTTCGTTTAGATAGTTAAAATCGTTCATAGGTTCCTCGATTTCTTTTGATCGACAATGTAAAGCGGGCGGCCGAGCGACTCGGCATGAATACTAGAGATATAGAGGGCAGTAACGGCCTGAGAAATTAGAACGAGGCCGACGAGGAAGGTGATTAAAATCGCCATCTGGAGAGTGCCGGGCCAGTAGAAATGGAGCGGATCGCCGAGGACGTATTGATTAATCAGGCAAAAGAGGCCGAGCGCACCAGAAAGAAGTGTAATGATAATACCGATATAACCGAAAATCACGAGCGGGGTGGTGGACATCGAGACGAAACTGTCAATCGCGAGGCGGAAGAGCTTTTTAAGATTGTAAGAGGGCTTGCCAGCGAGGCGGGCACCATAAGTGTATTTAACGTATTTTTGGTCGAAACCGAGCCAATCAATCAGGCCGCGCGTGATGCGATTGTGCTCCGGAAGTTTATTAAACTCGTCAATAACCGGGCGGGAGATAAGGCGAAAATCCGTAGAGCCGGCGACGGTGTAATGATTCCCCATCCGGCGGAGAAGCCAATAAAAGAGGCGGCTACCGGTCTTAGCAACGAAACCATGCTTAGTGTAATGGTCTCGGACGCCGGTCACGATATCCGCGCCCGCCTCCCATTCTTTGATGAACGTCGGGATTAATTTAGGGGGCTGTTGGCCGTCGGCATCGACGGTAATGGCGGCGTCGCCTTTAGCGTATCTTAGCCCGGCGGAAAGCGCCATTTCCTTTCCGAAGTTTCTCGAGAAAGAAATTACGCGGAATTTCTTAGAGCGGGAGGCATATTCGTAGAGAAGGTCGAGCGTGCCGTCGGTCGAGCCGTCGTCGACAAAAATGATTTCAAAATCGTAATTTTCAATTTTCTCGAGGGCGGAGAGGAGCTGATCCTCAAGGAAGCTAGAAAGGCCAGCGACCTCGTTATGAACCGGGACGATGATGCTAATTAGTTTTTTACTCATTTTCTTCTCCTTCTTCTAAATCAAGTCCGAGGATAAAGGCGGCGCTTTTTAAGATTTCTTTTTCGGAATCCGTGGCAGTCGCTAACCTAAACTTGAATAATTCGGTAGTCTCGGGATAGGAAGTATCGACGACCTCGAGAGAACGGGCGGCGCCGGGAGCTTTTTTAAGGGCGCCGAGGCGGACGAGATTATCGACGTGCTCCGCAACGGCGGAAACAGAGGAGAGGCCAAGGCCAGACATAATATCACGATAAGACGGCGAATAGTTATTCTCCTCAATAAACTCTTTGATAAAATTATAGACCGCGGTCTGTTTTTTAGTCAGTTTCACGCTCATAATATATATTATACCAAATTTCTTTCGGCGGGGCGGAGTTTTGTGATGATTTTAGGAAAAAAGCGGAAGATATGATATAATAGAGTAAGTATAAGTGGAATTTTATGGCAAATAAAACGATTGATGGAATGAGAAGGAAGCCCGCCGCGCCGACGGCGGTGGGGGCGGAGGGAGTAAGAGTTTTGCGGCAACGAGCTGCGGGTGCGCAGCCGGTGCGGCGGAAGGTGACGGTTGCGGCACCGGCGAGCAAGCCGAGTCGTGTAAAGAAAGTTGAGATACGGGATGACGATGCCCTGCTTGCAGCGGCTTTTGATGAAAAACCTGTGCGTAAAAAGAAGTCTAAAAAAGTGGCGCGAGCGGATTTCTTAAAGCCGGTGAGCGGATTTGATATGGATTTATCCGAAGAAGAGATCGCCAAGGACAAGCCGAAAAAGAAACACATCTTGCGTAAGATTATAATCGGGCTATTGATTTTGGCTGTAATCGGCGGAGTGGTAGCGTTTTTCTGGGGAGACCAGATTATCCGAAAGATTACCGGTGGAAGGTCGGGGCTCGGAGATTTAATCGGGACGGTGGTGAGCGATACTTATGTTGATCTTAAGGCTGATAAGAACGGGCGGACGAACATTCTCATCTTCGGGACGAGCGGCTGGAGCATGGAGGACGAGACGCACGACGGAGCGGCACTAACGGATACGATTATGGCAGTGTCGATAGACCCGAAGGCCGGAGATGTGGCAATGATAAATCTGCCGCGAGATTTTTATCTTGGCAATACTTGTACCTCAACTGGGAAAATTAACGAGGTTTATTGGTGTAATAACATGGACGATACCGACGAAGCGGGCGGGGCGGCGGCGCTGACGGAAGAAGTCTCAAAGGTGCTCGGAATAGATTTTCAATATTATATACACCTAAACTGGGCGGCGCTCGTCCAGATTGTCGATGTGCTCGGTGGGATTACCGTAACGGTGGATGAAGACATTAACGACGCTGGATGGACGGAAATCGTGATGGAGGCGGGAGTGCCAAAGACTTTGAACGGGGAGGAGGCTCTAGGTCTCGCAAGGGCGCGGCATGGGACGGTTTCGGGCGACTTTACGCGAGCGGCGAGCCAACAGAAAATTATTATTGCGCTTAAAGAGCGAATTATGGAAAAGGGGCTAAGTCTCACCGATGTGATCGGGATTATGAATTCGCTCGGTGACAACGTCCGAATGGACCTCACGACAGACGAGATAAAAAGTGCTTATCATACGGCGACGACGATGGACTTTTCGACGATGCGGTCCGTTTCCCTACTCGACCAAGGAGACGGGACAAGCTTAATCGCGACCACGTCATTCGACCCGAGCGGGTTGGGATACGAAGTCTCGTTTGTAGTGCCGGCAGCGGGGCGATATAATTATCGTGATATTCAGGCCTATACGAAGCGGCAATTCTCTAGCGACCCGATTGCGCGCGAGAATCCTTCAATCCTAGTCTTGAATGGAACGGGCGAGAGCGGAGTGGCCTCGGCCGAGAAGAGCAAACTTGAGGCGGACGGATTTGATAGTGTTGCAGTCGGGGATGCTCCAGAAGGATACTGGGAAGGTACTAAAGTCTATGATGCTTCGACAAAGGCTCCGGGGAGTCTCGCTAAAGTAGCAAGTAAATACGGAGTAGAGGCGTCTTCTAACGTTCCGGCGGAAGTGGATGCGACCGGATATGATATTGTGGTGATTGTCGGGGTGGAGAAAAAAGAAGAATAGTGTAACTTTCATTATCACTATCTAGCATGCAAAAAAGTTTTGCACAAGGTTACATCTCGCCGTTCTGGAACTTTTCTAGGGCGGCGGTCTCTTTTTCGCTACCGGTCCAGTTGACGATTTTGAGGCGATAGCTACGGGCTGGGCGGTCCGTAGTACCGAGCGAAGCGAGTTTTTCTAGTGCAAACTCTAGATAAAACTCGGTCGTGTCGATAGTAATTGTCGGGGTGCCGTCCTCCTCAAATTGATAGCCAATATTATAAACGGCGTTATTTATCGGAAGGTATTTTAGAATCGGATATTCCACCCGCTCTTTGTCACCCTGCTCAATAGAAGAATTGCTAGCCGCTCCTTCGCCCGCCTTGTCGCTCTGGCCTTGTTTTGGGATAAAATAATTTAGTATCAAGAAAATTGCCAAAGAGCCAAGCAAAACAACAGAGGCTATAATAATGATGGGGGCGACACTAGAGTTTTTCTTCACAGCTATTTCTTCTCGATAATGAGATGGCGGTCGCGGCCTTGGCCCTCGGAATAAGTAGTGATGTCGGAATAATCCTCGGCAAGCTTATGGACGACACGGCGGTCCGCTGGGCTGAGGTTTATCGTCATCGGCTCTCCGGTGCGGCGGACTTTATCAATCCAACCTTCGGCCTTTCTAGCGATGCGGTCCGCACGGGCACGCTTATAATCACCAATGTCGATATTGACACGAGTAATCTCGGCGTCGCGCATAACGAGTGCTTGGGAAACGATGTGCTGAAGAGCGCGAATATTTTCGGCGCCCCGGCCAATCAAAATCGAGTTCAGCGAAGTCGACGGGACCTCGAGCTGAATTACCTCCTCGTCGCAAGTGCTATCTACGGCAACATTTATGCCGTAAAAGCTCAGCAAATCCTCAAGGAATTTGGTAGCATAGCGAATGGCTTCATCTTTGTTCATTTGTTATCTCCTTTTCTTTTTACTATCCTTTGCGGAGATGCGAGTGATTTTTGTACCGGTTTTTTTATTTTCGATGACCTCAGCCTCTTTAATCTTGCTGAGCTCTTTTAAGACCGCTTTATCGGCGGAAATTTCCATTTCATCTTCAGATTTATTGAGTACAATTCTTTGCTGGACGACGGTGATGATGTTAGTCAAAAGATAGTAGAACGAAAGCGAACCAGGGAGATTAAACATAATCAGGAACATCATCATTGGCATCATAAAGCCCATCTGGCGAGACATCATTGCGTTCATATCGTCCTGATCCGGCTCCTTGCCATCCTTGGCTTCCTGCATAATCTGGCGGAAGGTCTTTTTATCCTTTTTGTTATTGCCGGTCGGGAGCTGTTGGCGAGAGACCCAGTATTGCATCACCGCCGCACCAATTGCAAAGAGGAGGATAATGATTTCGGAGATCGTCACGCCACCGTTAAAGACACCGGAGGCGGTTGCGTTCAAATCGACGAGACCAAAGAGCTTTGGCGCAAAATCATAAGTCACCTCGGTATTACCATCGAGGCGAGCCTGTAAATAAGTATCTTGTTTTTCAGAGAGATCTTTAATGCGCTCGAGATTTTGAACCGGCTCATAAGCACAGTGAGACATATTAGTATAGCCGCACATATCGCCGCTCGCCGGCCGCGGGTTCGCCACGACTGAGATAGCGGTATAGAGAGCGATGAAAATCGGAAGCTGAATTAAGAGGGTAAGGACGGAACGAAACGGTTTAATGTTGTTGCGCTTGTAGAGATCCATCATCTGTAATGATTCCATCTGGCGATTGCCCTTGCAGCGCTTTTTAATCTCCGCAAGCTCCGGCTGTATCTTTCGCATCAACTTCGTCTGATGTAGCTGTTTCTTGACAAGCGGCCACATACAGAGTTTGACAATTACGGTAAAG
The DNA here is from genome assembly GCA_964566585.1 of uncultured Candidatus Saccharibacteria bacterium. Taxonomy (GTDB): domain Bacteria; phylum Patescibacteriota; class Saccharimonadia; order Saccharimonadales; family Saccharimonadaceae; genus Nanosyncoccus. Next base: position 12,333 of record CAZMIW010000006.1, read on the forward strand.
ATAATAATGGCGAGGCCAAAATCACCGACAAAATTATAAATCACGAACAAGATATTCACCAAAGGGCGAACAATCAGAAAATCAATTAACTCAAACATAGATTAATTATAACATACTTTCTTCAAGAAGGCTAGAAATAAGGGCCTTGAGATTTTTGAAGGGCATTTTTTCGATGTCTTTAGTATAGATTACAAAGATGTTGTCTTTCGCGGCGCCGAGATTTTCCTCTAGCTTGACGAGGCGGATGGCCTCGTAAACGCGGCGGCGAATCCGATTTCTCTTTACGGCGGATTTAGCAACCTTTTTAGAGACCACGACCGCATAGCGCTCTCTCCCTCGAGAGTTTTTGGCATGGACGAGCGTCATGTTTGGCCGCCTAATGCTTTTGCCATGCTGATAAGTGTATCTCACCCCACCGCGGGAATGAAAACGGTATCTTTTGCTTAACATATTGTAAATTATAACACAAAATGCGAATTAGGGAAGCTTAAAGTGGCGAGATGTAATTATTGTTGCAATGAGCGGTAAAGAGGGCTAGTCTTTAGTAATTCCCTGTGGGTGCCTTCGGCGGCGAGGCGGCCGGAATCGATGACGAGGAGGTGATCCGAGAAGGCCATGAGCTCGGGCTTATGAGTAATCATAATGACAGTGTGGGTCTTTTTTAGTTTCTTGAGAACCTCGACGATGCGGGCGGTATTAGACGGGTCGAGGCTAGAGGTGACCTCGTCAAAGAGCAAGACCTCCGAGCGAGAGAGGAGGGTGCGGGCGAGGGAGAGGAGCTGTTTTTCGCCGGCGGAGAGGTTTTCCCCGTCCGAGACTAGCTTTGTATCATAGCCCTTTTCGAGCTTCATGATGTCCTCGTGAATCCCGACGAGCTTACAAGCCTTGATTTGATTCTCCCGATTGTTGTCGACGAGGTTTAGATTTTCGCGAATAGTCATATCAAAGACAAAAGGCTTTTGAGTGACGATGCTAACATTAGTCGCATAGACCTCTTTAGTATAATCATAAATATCTGTGTCATCGAGGAGGATTTCTCCCTTGTCTGCTTTATAAAGGCGGAGAAGGAGCCGGAAAATGGTGGACTTCCCAGAGCCGGACTTGCCGACGATAGTGGTAATCTCGCCAGGCTTCGCTTTGAAGGACAGGTGCTTTAAGCTCGGGGCTTTCTTTAAGGGGATTTTTAGCTCGGAACCGTCGGGGGCCTTTTTGGGCGGCTCTTCGTATTTGAAGGAGACATCCTGAAATTCGACGAGGCCTTTAATATCATCAGTTTTATTTTTGCCAAATTCGAGCATATGGGGAGTCTTGTAATTCATTAACCGACGGAGGCGCTCGATGCCGACGGAGCTTTCCGAGAGCTGGTCGATACACTCGGAAATTCGATCAAAGCGCTCGATGATGTCCTCATAATAGCCAAGGACGAGCACAAGGAGCGAGACATTATACTGTCCATTTAGAATGAGGCCGGCGGCAAAAAGATAGAGGACGATACGGCCGAGGCCGAGCAAGAGCGGGGTGAGGCCGGCGGCAATGTCGCGATGGCGGCGTTGCTTTTTATGGTACTTTTCCCAGAGGTCTTTTTCCCTTTCGAGCGTCTCTTTGAGCTTTTCTTTGAGGTTAAGCGTCTGGACCTCTTTATAGCCATCAATGACCTGAGAATAGAGGCTCGTGATTTCGTCGACGTGTTGATGTTGGATAGACATGTAATAATCACGTTTTTTGATATGAAAGATAAAGAGACCGAGGGTAAGTAAAGCGAGTGCGGCGGAGACGAGACCGATGCGCCAATCAACGACGCAAAGAACGACGATGATGGTGAGGATGCCGATAAGATGGGTGATGGTGTCGAAGAAAAAGTCCGGAACCTGACGAGCTTCATCGATGTCGCGGAAGGCCGTCGCTAATATCTCCGATTTAGAAATATTTGCAGCAAAGCCGGGGTCAAACTCAATGACTTTGTCTAAGACCCGACGCTGGAGGCGATTATGGATATAGTTAGAATTTTTATAGTAGGCCCAATAGTTATAATGGCGGCAGAGGATATAGAGGACGGCTGCGCCGAAGAAGAAGGCGAGGGCGAAAAAGGCGCCTTGGTAATTCTCTAGGGAGAGTTGGTTGACTATCTCGGAGGCGGCGAGAGGAATGAGCAAAAACGAGAGCGTGCGAAGAAGAGCAGAGACAATAAGATGGGCAAGGAGTTTTTTGTTGGTGGCCTTTAGGCCGAAGAAGTGTTTTAAGACTCGATAATAATAGCTAAACATTTCTATCTCCTTTCGACGAGCTAAGCTGGAGGAGGCGATAGGTCTTGCTTTCTTTCATGAGTTTGGAATGTGACCCGATGGCCTCGACCTTGCCATGATTTAAAACGACGATACGATCTGCGGCCTGCATCAGCTCTGGCTTTTTAGTAATCATCAGGACGGTGCGATCTTTTTCAAGGCGCTTTAAGAGATTTGGCACGAGCTTGGCAGTGTCGGGGTCGAGAGAGGTAGTGATGTCGTCGAGGAGGATAATCTCAGCGTCGGTTAAAATCGTACGGGCAATCGAGATCATCTGTTTTTGGCCGCCGGAGACATTGCTAGCGTTTTCGCGGAGAATGGTATTGTAACCCATAGGAAGGGCCTCGATGAACTGATGGATGCCGGCGATTTTACAGGCCTCGATTTGTTTTTTAATATCGGGATTGACGAAATCGAGATTATTACGGATGCTAGTATTGAAGATAAAAGGAGTTTGATTAGCGACGGCGACAGAGGAAGTGTAAATCTCTTTACTAAACTCCTCGATGTTAATGTCGTCGAGATAGATTTTTCCCTTCGTCGGGCGTTTTAAGCGGAGGAGGAGATTAAAGAGCATAGTTTTTCCTGCCCCGGGGAGACCGACGATAGCGACGGTTTCATGGGGCTTAATCTCGAGATTAATATTTTGGAGGATTTTTTTGTGATTTATCTCAAGAGAGACGTGGTCGAATTTGATAGTGCCATCGAGATTTTCTAAAACGGTATGGCCGAATTCAAACTCTTTTTCGGGATGGTAGGCGAGGACGGACTCGACATGATGAACCGAAGCGTTGATGAGGCGGATGTCGATAATGCTATCAAGAAAATCGTCGAGGTAATTGATGATAGATTCGTGGTAGGCCGCAATAAGGACGAGGATGTCAATCGTGATTTGACCGCTGATTAGACTAGAGATGAGGACAGCGTAAATCGCGGTTTGAAAGATATAGTAGATGATTTTTGAATCGCTATCTCTCAAATTGTTGGCCTCACGTTGGAGTTTGTAGTATTTATCATAGCGAGCCTGAATCTTGGCGAGCTTTTTGCCTAGCTTTGGGGACATATTAAAGGTTTTTACCTCTTGGAGACCGGTAGCGACCTGGCCGAGGAAATTGGAATAGGCGTCGTCCTCGCGGCGAGTGTGGAGCCAATAATGATTATAAATTCGATCCGATTGGTTCCTCAAAAAATAATAAATGACGCGCGAGAGGAAGAAGAGCAGCGGATAGACTAGACCGTATTCTGCGACGATGATGATAATAATGAGAATCTGAATAGGGGTAGTAAAGAACTCGGCGAGCTCGTCGGCCATTTCGCTAATGGCAATCAAGTCTGCGTTGATGGTGTTCATGAAAAAGCCTTTGCTAATTTTTTGCGGGAAATCTGCATCGACGGTGATGAGCTTGTTAAAAATGAGGTTGTGGAGGCGGCGATAGCTATAAGTAATGTTCCAAGAATAGGCGCGCCAGTTTAGATAGAGAGCGAGCTGATAGCTGAGATATGCAAGAGCAAAGAGAAAGATATGGTGATAGGTTTCTTCCGCATTTTGCTCGGTCAGAGATTTGATAATCATTGCGCCGATGAAAGGCAGGGCGATGGCGAGGAGTTTGTAAGCGAGGGCAGTGATAATGTTGATGGCAAAAAGGAGCGGGGACAATCTCGCGATGGCCCAGTACTCCTTTATGAATCGCCGGTATTCTTTAACCATTAGTTAATTTGGTTGTAAGTTGCGCGTACTTCGTCCGAGGTATCAGAATCAGTGATGTCGGCTTCTTTGACTGGAGCGTTGCGATCGCTGCGTTGATTATGCGTACGAAGGACACAGCGGACGGAGCTACCTTCGGCTGGGTCGGTCTCGCCGTTTTGTAAGTCAACATCTTCGCCAGTCTTGTGTGGGTTCATAGCGGCAACTTTACCTTCTTCTCTAACCGTACTCATGAAGTAGGAGGCATAGGTGCCGGCAGTACCTTTACTTCCACCGGATAGGGTAGCATAATCATTGTCAGTAAAGCTCCAAGCACCGCTATATTTGAAGCCAAGAGCCTTAGCGGTTCCGCCGGTCGATAGCGAAATGTTGCCAGTCGAGAAGAGGAAGGTATCTTTATCCCAAGCGGTAGACTTGCTACTACCACCTCCATAGGCTTTACCTATATTGTAATGATGTAATCCATAGAGCTCGCCTTGACCATTGGAGTATACTCCTTCCTGATTTTGAGCATCTGGTATCTTCCAAGAGGTCGGACAGAGAGAGTTACCAATGGTGGTATTAGCACTTTGAGAACCATAGGAGCCGGCTGTAGCAGCCTTGAAATTATAGAGGGTACTATAACTGCTCTGGGTGTGATAAGATGCACCGCTAGCGTCGCTGGTAGAGAAAGTGACCGTTTTATCAGAGCCAACATCGGTAGTTGCGCTCTCAAGAGATTTGCTACCGGTACCCGGTTCATAGGCGAGGTCTTGGAGCATCCAGCAGCGGCCATCGGCATATTTAGCAAAGTCATAAGACTTATTATCGCGTTCATCTTTAAGCGTTTTTACTTCAAAGAAGTCTAAGCTGTCGCAATACTCGGCGGTGACGTCCTGAATCCACTCTGGGTCCTTGGCTTTCCAGAGTGCATAAATAGTGTAGGTATTGGAGCCGCTGGAAGTATCTGGGTTACAGCCGACAGCAGTAAGCGAGGCTTCAGTCACACTGTCCTTGTCGTCAAAGTTTTTAAGGGAAGTCTTCCATGGCTGACCGGCGGTACAGCTCCAGCCCTGGAAAGTGGAGTTATTTAGAGTAAAGGTGTTGGCGCTGAGAGTGGCAGTGGTGGTAGTAGACTCAGTATTAGCCATGGTGCCATTTGCGGTGCTGATGTTCTTGTTGTATTTGATAATCCATTTAGAGGTTGGTTCCGGGGGAGTTTCTTTACAGGTGGCGGTGAGATGAACATTACTGGCTGGCATAGTGAAGTAGAAGAGATTCTCACCTTCTTCCTGCTCAATATCATCTATGGTAATGTCACCGTAATCAACGGTCCATTTGACAAAATTGTCGTTACTGCCGCAAGCGTGACGGATAACAACTTCTGCGCCGGCTGGGAAATCTTCGTCATCATCTTCCCCGGTTTCACCGACAAAGCCATTGACGGTCTGAACATTATAAATTTCTTCATCCGGGAATTCAGCAACGGCGTGATAGGAAACCTTGGCAGTATAAGTACCATCAGGAAGGTCGGTACCAGCAAAGACAGCATAAGAAATCGTGGTCGTAGATTCATTTCCGGTCTTATGAGCGATTTTTGCGCCCGTATTGTTAGTAACAGGAACGCTAGCCCAAATAGCTTTTTCGGGGTTATCACTAATCCTACTAACACCCCATTTATTTTCTGTATTCATAACAGCCAGATTGGTATCGCTAATAATATTACCATTAACAGAGGTTAGACAAGCCTCATTATTAGTATGACAAAACGAATTGTTATCGGTATACATATAAAGATCATAAGGATGACCTTGATTAGCAACTGTGATAGTGTCAGATATGACTTGTAGCTCACCGCGTTTGACAGTAAAGGTGATATCTGACTTAGCGGTGACATTTACTGTCTGTAAGGATGTAGCGTTAGTAGGATTGACATTAGTGAACTTCGTAATCATAAGGCCACCAAGGAAGGCGAGGGCGAGAGACAAGCTCACCGTCGCAAAGATACGAGGGCGCATGGAAAGATGGAAGGAGCCTCGCTCGGCAAAGGAGATGCGACGATTTTTCTTGAGATATTTTGCCAAGAAAACTATCAAGGATGCAATACCAATCACAAGGAAAAGTGCGCCAAAAATGGTGCCACCAACATTTCCCTCGGCGGTGTTATTACCAGTGTTTGGAGAAGTCGGGGTAGTGGTGTTAGTGGGAGTTTCGGGAGTGACCGGGACGACTGGATCCGGATCCGGATTTGGAGTACTTGAGAGCTCAAATTTTAGATTTGTAGTTGCATCCATTGCAATATTTTCCTTTTATTTTTGTTAATATGACCTTATTTTG
>CAZMIW010000006.1:18735-22913 GCA_964566585.1 uncultured Candidatus Saccharibacteria bacterium
TTTTTATAAAAAATAGCCCCGTAGGGCTATTTATTTTCTAAGCGGTTAATCTAGCGCGGCCCTTGATGCGGCGGCGGGCGAGGACTTTACGGCCGTTCTTGGTAGAGTTTCGTTTCATAAAGCCATGCTCAACTTTGCGCTGGCGTTTGTGAGGCTGATAAGTGCGTTTTGGCATAGTGCGATTTCCTGTTTAAGTATTCTATTAATTGATAAATCTGATATATTATAGCATAGTTTTCCACGAAAACCAAGAGGTTTTCCACATGAATATCAGATACGGGGTCAGGTGTGTGGAAAAGTCGCCCCCTACAAGAAAAAACATACTATAAAATGAAAAAATGTGGGGAAGGAGGTGTGGAAAAGTGGAGGGGAATTTGTTATAATTATTGGTAATAGATTTTTTAAAGAAGGTTAAGGAGGAAAGATGTCTGGATGGACAGTGCTGGTGTCTAGGGCTATGACGTTTAGAGAAATGATGTTTGGAGGGGCAAATGTTTGATGTGTGGAAAAATGTGCTGGCCGAGGTGGAGCAAGCGGTGCCACACACCGTCTATATAACCTTCTTTACTAAGACAAAACTAATCTCGACTAGCGGTGGGGTTGTCCAGGTTGGGGCGCCGAATGTTTTTATCACTAGACAATTACAACGAAAATACGATAAGGAAATTGCCGAGGCGCTGAGGCGAAATGGAATAGTCTTTAACACTATAGAATATGTAGTGGAGTCGTCTAGCAAGATAAAAAAGAAGAAGGGGCGAGAGATTACGGATGGCGAGGTAAAGACCGCGGACGTCGTGACGCGGCGACTAAAGAGTGCGACCGGGCCGACGGTAAAGGTCTTTGGGACTGGGCTTAATCCATCTTACACACTAGATTCCTTTGTAGTGGGGTCCAATAACGAGCTTGCGGTTTCGATTGCGAAAAACGTAGTAGAACACCCTGGGGAAAAATGTAATCCGTACTTTCTTTATGGCGGGCCGGGGCTAGGCAAGACTCATCTCGTGCAGGCGATTGGAAATGAGATTGTAAAGCGGTATCCAAATATGAAAGTTTTATATACCCCAACAAATCATTTCTTTTCTGAGTTTATTGAGATGATTAAGAAAAACAAGGGCGATGCCTTTTCACAAAAATATCGGAAGTTGGACGTTTTAATTATTGATGATTTTCAACAGATGATAAAGAAAGACCGGAGCCAGGAGGAGTTTTTCAACATCTTTAATGATTTATATCAGGCGAATAAACAGATTATTGTGACGTCCGATAGGCTGCCGGACCAGATTGCGACACTAGACGAGAGGCTGTCCTCTAGGCTGACTTGGGCGGGGGCGATAGATTTACAGATGCCGACGTTTGAGGATAAATGTGCGATTTTGCGCTCGATGGCCGATTTTAAGGGGTTTGAGATTGAGGACGAGGCGATTGCTTATATTGCAGAAAATGTAAAGACGAATATTCGCGACCTCGAGGGGCAGTTAGCGCGACTAATGGCGATTTCTGAACTTCGCGGGAGGACGCCGCTCGAAATCATAAACGATAGTTCGGACGGAGGGGTAGTAGTAGGCCGGAGGAGTGGCGGGGCGGTGCCGCCGAGTAAGGTAGTTGAAAAGGTAGCGAAGTCCTATAATATTTCGGTGGAGGAATTGACTAGCAAGAGCCGGGTAGCACATATTAAGACGGCTAGGCAAGTAGCGATGTATCTTTTAGGGGAGGAGCTAGGGCTATCTTTGAATAAAGTGGCGCAAGAAGTCGGGGTGAAAGACCATACGACAGTGATGCATGGGCAGAAAAAAATAAAGGCCGATATGAAACTAGACTTTAGCCTCCGCGAGCGGATTTCGTCGATACGGGAGAGTCTTTATGCTTAAAACTGTGGAGAAAATGTGGAATAGGATGTGGAAAGGGGTGTGGGGAAGGTGTGGGAAGTTTTGCACTTTTTTGACATTATTGGTAAAGTATTGTGAAATGATGTTGAAAACGTTCGGTTTTGCACGTAGTTTTGGGCGGATTTACACGTTTGTTTCCACCGGAAATTTGTTCGGTTTTTATGGGGTGAGGCAGGGGGATTTACACATTTACACATAGCCTATTACTATTATTACTATAATATATTATATAAAAGGAGATTAAAATGGAGATTGAAGTCACACAAGATAAATTAGCAAAAGCACTTTCTAATGTAAGTCGCGTAGCGGCGGGGGCGAGAGCAACGTTACCGATTTTATCAAATGTTTTAATTAGAGCGGATAATAATAAAGTCAGTTTAACGGCGACGGATTTAGAGATGGCGGTAGTCCAATATGTGCCGGTGATATCGGCGAAGAACGGTGCGATAACGGTGCCGGCGAGATTACTCGCAGAGTTTGTAAGCAATTTACCGAGGGGAGAAAAGATTACGATGAAGGCGGAGGGGGCGAAGGTAAAGATTTCGGCTGGTAAATATACCTCGACGGTGAATGGGATAGCGGCGGACGATTATCCAGAACTTCCGGAAATAGATGAAAAGGCGGCGGTAAAATATCAGTTAAGTGTTGACGAGTTTAAGGTTGGCATTTCCGAGGTGGTGGTGGCGGTAAGTAACGATACAACACGCCCGGCATTTACAGGAGTATGTTTTAATACTACAGATAATGATTTGTATATCGCGGCGACGGACGGATATAGGCTAGCAGAAAAGAAGTTTATCAAGGGAGTATCCTCGGAGGTGCGGGCGGTAGTGCCGGCCTCTTCCCTCCAGGAAGTTTTGCGCTCAGTATCAGACGATATGGAAGATGTGGAGATAGTGTTTGACGAGTCGCAGGTACGGTTTAGAATGGGGGAGATGGAGATAACTTCTAAGTTGATTGATGGAACATATCCAGATTATAGGGCGGTATTTAAGACAAATAGTGATATCGAGGTGGTTTTGGACAAGGCGGAGCTAACCCGAGTGGCGAAGATAGCAGCAATATTTTCAAGGGAAGTAAATCAGTCGATTATCTGCGAAGCGGATGCCGAGAAGCAGGTTTTTGCGGTGTCTTCGATTTTGAACGAAGTGGGAGAAAATCGCTCTGAGATGCCAGCGAAGATAACGGATGGCGAGAAAGTAAAAATGGATTCTAGACAGTTGATTACTGCACTCAATGCGATAGAAGAGTCGAAGATAAGATTCATTATGGCAAAGAAAGGCGGAAAGGGTCCGGTGCCGCCGATACTAATTATGAACGAAAAGAGTGATGATTATCGTCATTTCGTGACACAGTTGACAGTATGATTATAAAAGATATAAAGTTAAATAATTTTCGGTGTCATACGCAGTATTTATTGGAATTTAAAGAGCAGACGACGCAGATACTCGGGGAGAATGGCTCCGGAAAGACGTCGGTGCTCGAGGCGATATATCTCGCAGTGCGGGGAAAAAGTTTTAAGGCGGTGGATAAGGAGATTATAAAGCGAGGTACGGATTTTTATAGGGTGGGCCTCGCATTTCTAGATGGAGAGCGGACGGTGGTGACGTATGATGCTGCTGCTTCGCGCAAGGCGTTTCTGGTTGGTGATAAAAAGTGGGCGAGGCTACCAAAGAAAAACCGATATCCAGTAGTTTTGTTTGAGCCGTCCGATTTGTCCTTAATTACTACTAGTCCGACGCGGCGGAGAGATTATTTTGACCGGTTTTTAGCGCAGCTTTCGGACGGATACAGTAATTCCCTCTCGCGGTATAATAAGGCTTTGAAACAGCGGAACGAGCTTTTGAAACAAGAGTTTGTCACGCCAGAGAGTTTGTTTTCTTGGGATGTGATGTTGGCGCAATACGGAGTTTTGATACGAAAGGCAAGAGAAGATTTAGTCTCGGCTCTAAATGACCGGTTGACGGGGGTATATCGTGGGATAGCGGAAAATAGAGATGAGGTTTTGCTTTCCTATGATTCTTATACTGGAGGGGCGGAGGAGAGCGAGTATCTACGGCTACTTTCTATGGATTTTTCGCGCGACCTGTTGACTGGTCATACAAATTTTGGGGTTCATAAAGATGACTATGTGTTTTTGTTTAACGGGGCTAATGCGGACGGGACGGCCTCGCGCGGGGAGACGAGGTCGATTGTTTTAGCGTTGAAGTTTATTGAGGCGGAGATGTTGTTTGAAGAACTAGCGCGGAAGCCGCTGGTTTTGCTGGATGATGTATTTTCGGAGCTTGACGA
>CAZMIW010000007.1:0-20147 GCA_964566585.1 uncultured Candidatus Saccharibacteria bacterium
ACCTTTTGGTACTTTCTATTATATGCTCATGCTAAGTTTTATGCAAGACCTTTTTCACGAAAAACCCGCCCGAAATTTGGGCGGGTTTTCCACAGATGTTTTAGGTGTCCGAGAGGCCAAAATATCCGCTCAAAGTATGTTGTTCATCGTCCTGCGAGGGTGTTTTTCCCCCAAAGTAGTTATTGATTTGCGCTATCTTCTCCCGATAGTCACCAAGTTCGTTCTCCGGTTTTATTTTTCCATTTTCGTAAAAGTATCCATTCTTTGCTGGTCTAGTGTGGTCTAAATCTGGAGATCCATCTGACATAAGTGGGCAGCAGCCTGGCTTGTCCCTAATATCTTCTCTATCCCATTGTGTGATTAGGTATTTTGGATAGTCATTTTTTAATTTCCCGACTTCGTCCATCTCTTTTTTTCCACCATCTATGAGTACTCCTGCCTTTTTAACTCCTAAATCCTTGGCTAATTCTAGAGCGAATCTAAAACTGTGATACCCCCGTGCGCCATAACCGAATAGCCTGATTTTATCGCTTAGCCCAGTTTCACTGCGTAATAAGCCTACATCTTCCTGCCCTTCCGTAAATAAAATGTTGTCGTTGAAAAATATTTCTTTCGCAACTACATCCATCAAAAACGGTTGTTGCCAGTTTGCGCCGGTTATCAATCCTTTGTATTTAGAGACTTCTCCGAGTGTATAGATGGCAGATTCGCCATCTGAGTAAACTATATGATTTAATTTAGCTCCATTAGAAATATACTCCCAGTCGATAAGGTATGGGCTATGTGTAGCTAAAAGGATTTGCTGACGTTCAGCAGACTTGGCAAGCAGGTAGCTTAGCTTCCTCAGCGCCGATGGGTGCAAACTAAGCTCTGGCTCATCAATCACGATAAGTTGATTTTTATTTATGATTAGGTATGCAACGATGCGCATTACTGATATAATACCGTCACCAAGAAAGTCCGCCCGATGCCTAGCGCCGTCGTTCATCTTATAAGCTATGACCGCCGATTCCTCTTTCTCGACTGTGAATGATGTGAAATCTGGGAAAACCTCGCGCATAAGGCTTACGAAACGCCTGTAACTATCCTCGTCACTCTCTATAGAGCAAAATATATCGGCCATCTGACTATCTATGTATCCATCGGAACGCTGTCTAAGGCTTACATTTGACATGGAATAGCTATTTTTGAAGTTGTCTATGCCTAAGTCGTTATTGACTACTGGGCTCCATTGTCTACGTGATGGGATAAAAATGGCCATGGGCGGTTCTCCAGTGTGGCTGGAAACATTTTTTAGTCTTGCAGAACCCTGCCTAACCGGCACTAGCTTTTGGACTACACGATTTTTTTCGTCATAGATGGCAAAATATATATCGTCGCTTCTGATATCCGAGTTTCTAAGGACCGAGCTAGTAATGCTTTGAGTAGCATTTAGCTTGAGCCCCTCAAGAAAGCTTGTCTTGCCGCAGTTGTTAATACCTACCAAATAAGTGATGCCGCTCCCTATTTTGCCCTCGTTCGGTATGGCGAAAACGAGCGTTTGTTTCTCTTTGAAACACCGAAAGGCTTGGAGTTCAAACTTGGAAATCATCTACATTCCTTTTATGTTTAATGGCGCCTGCAAGGTAGAGCGGGAGATATTCTAAACCACGATTTATACGATGCTCCTGTTTTAAAGACAGTTTGATTGCCCGGGCGGGCTTTGTTTCATCCATGTAGGCTACGAGCGAAGCCGAGGCGGTGTTTTTGCCGGATTTTACCTCTATGGGGAGTATTTCATGACCAAAGTCTAGAAGAAAATCTACCTCGCGGCTAGGCTTGTCCTTGTGATAATAATATGGGCTCCAGCCATTTGCAACAAACTCTTGAAATACAAATTGCTCGGCAAAAGCCCCTTTAAATTCTATAAATAGACGATCGCCATCTAAAACGACCTGAGGGTCTAGCCCAGAAAGAGCACCTAGGAGACCAACATCCATAATATAGAGTTTAAAGGCATCCTGCTCTGCATAGGTGGCAAGTGGTGAGCGAACAGTTTCTACCCGGCGAACGCGGGACACTACGCCAGCATTTGAAAGCCATAGCAAAGCATTTTCATATTCTGCGGCTCTGGCGCCTTTACGAATCATGCTAAAGAGGAACTTCTTATTTTCTTTGGCGAGCTCAGCAGGAAGAATATTAAAAATTTCGAGGATTTTTGGCACCTGAGCGGACGGCGCATGTTTAGAAAAGTCGCGAATATAGTCGCTGATGATTTGCTGCTGGATCGAACGGACTTTTAGGATGTTTCCCTCTTCTAAATAATTCTTTACGACCTCCGGCATGCCGCCAGTCACAAGATAGGTTTTTAGAAGGTCTAGCAAATTACCATGTAGAGATATTAGCGTGTCAAACTCGCCGTTCTCTATGGCATCCGCCATATTGGCACGACCACTAGCCCGAAGAAACTCCGAAAAAGTGAGCGGATAAAGCGTCATGGAATTTACTTTGCCAACCGGATATGAAGAATTTTCGTGCAGGGCTACGCCTAGTAAGCTACCGGCCACGGCGATATGGTAATCTGGCGTCATCTCGTAAAAATTTTTCAAAGCGGCTAGGGCCTTTGGACATTCCTGTATTTCATCAAGAATTATTAATGTTTCTCCCGGGATGATTTTTGTTTCACAATATACCTCGAGCGCATCTATAATACGCTCCGGATTTAAATCAAGTTCAAAAATGTCTTTGGCTACAGCATTGCCATAAAAGCTAACATAGGCCACAGAAGAGTATTCTTTTTTGGCAAATTCCTCTTTAAGCAGCCATGTCTTCCCTACCTGACGAGCGCCACTCAAAATCAAGGGTTTACGGTTTTTAGAATTTTTCCATTCAATTAAATCTTTAAGCTTATTCCTATACATAAGTATATTATAGCATATTCTTGGAAAAAGTGTGGAATTTTACACTTTTTCCTTAGGAATTTGTGTAGATTTTTACATTTTTTCCGGGTTATGGTTATTTTGCCGGAAAAAATATCCTTTGTGGTTTTACTAGCTTATCTGATATTATTGGAAGAAGGCCAGGTAGACGAAGACACCGACGCCGGCGCCGAGGAGGATGGTGATGAGAATTGTTAAGATGGTGCCGAGGCGGCTGGAAGACTTTTCGGCGGGAGCTGGGACAATGGCGGTCTCGGGGCGGTGGGGCTTGGTGGCGGACTTGGCCGGCTTAGGCGCTTTGGCCGGGGCGATGCCGGGCTTTATAGAAGGGCGATGGGACTTAGCGGAAAAGCGGTGCGCCGGGCGCTCCTCCTCGTCGGAGGCGGCTAGTGTATCGCCGTCGTCCTCGGGGTCAATAAGCGACTCGCCGGCGGGGACGTCGTTTGAGAGTGGGCGCTTTTCGATATGGAAATTCTTTAGAAACGGCGAGCGGCGAACCGTCGTCTCGGTCCTAGTTTCGCTAACCTGAGACAAAACAGTCTCGACATAATCCTCCGGATCGTCCTCCTCGATGAAATCCTCCTGAGCCTCCTCGAGCGGCTCTTCAACTATATACTCCTCCTCAGTATCGAGCTCGTTAAACTCGGCCATCGGGCCGTCGTCCTCCTCCTCAGTTTCCGGCTCAATAAACGGAACGTTAGAAGCGGGCTTAATAACCTTTTTCGGGTCAACCGGCATACCATCGACGAAGCCGCGCGAAGCGACGGCCGTCACGCGCGGGGCGGGCCGAGGAGCCGGGGCGACCGGGCGCGGAGCGACAGGACGAGAGACAGTGGGCCGCACCGGGGCCGGGCTCGCCGGATGCTTTTTTGCGGGAGCGGGAGCCTTTGCGGCATCGTCATTCGCAATTTTACGGCGCGGGGCAAAATCCATATAACGATTATGGAGACGAGGAGAAACCGTAGGCGCAGAAACTAAAGCCGGCTTTTTAGGGAGGCTGGCGGCGGTTGGTTCTACATCAGGGGCGTCGACTTTGCTCATATATTATCTCACTACTCTTTTAGCAATATCTATTATATCAATAAAATGGTCCGCAATCAAGGAAGAGCCACCGATAAGCAACCCATTTACACCTGGGATAGTCAGATAGGCGCCGGCGTTAGACGGATTGACCGAGCCGCCGTACAAAATCGGGATGTCCTCGACCGCTTTTTTACCATACAGCGCAGAAAGCTGGTTCTTGATAATATTTATACTGTCGGCAATGTCGTCCGGCGCGGCGAGGCGGGAGCCCTTTGTGCTCGAAATCGCCCAGACCGGCTCGTAGGCAATGATGACCTTTTTCAGGTCCTCCGTACTGACCTCGGAGAGGCCGCCGAGGAGCTGGTCCCTTATGACGTCCTTGGTCTCCCCAAAGGTCTTTTCGGACTCGGTTTCGCCGATGCAGAGAATCGGGGTGATGCCATTGCGAATCGCGGCGGCAACCTTGTTTCTAATGTCTTTATCGGTCTCTCTGAAGATATTGCGGCGCTCCGAATGGCCAACGATGGCGTAATCTGCCACCCCTTTAAGAGCGGAGATGCTGGTCTCGCCGGTATAGGCGCCGAAATCCTGATAATAAAAATTCTGGGCGGCGAGCTTTAGACGCTTCCTATCAATCTGTAAAGATAGAGGCTGGAGCGCTAAAGTCGTAGGGGCGATAATCACCTCTAGGCCGCGTGCGATTTTTAGCCGTTTTAAAAGTTTATGAAGATAGATTGAAGATTCCCCGACATTAAGGTTCATCTTCCAGTTGCCCACGATATATGTTTTGCTCATGCTTCTATTTTATCACACCCAAAATGCCGCGTAAAGCATAAGCGGTGTCTTCGTGGGAGCGGACGGTGATGGTGTCGATGCCCATCTCGACGACTGGATAATCGTTTCCGCCGGGCTGGGTCATGTCGCCGAAATAGAGAATGTCCTCTTTCTTAACCCCTAGCTCTTTTAGCATCATCTCCATGCCAAACTTCTTATTCATACCCTGTCTAAAGGCATTAATAGAGGTCGTCCCGCCGATTTCAAACTGAAACTCTGGAGCCTTTTCTATCGCTTTTTTAACAATCTCCTGACGCTTTTTTGTATCTGGATCCCAAGCATACTTTTCCTCGGTACCGGCCTTCTGGCCAAGTGCAGAGAAGGCAACCATGGAATGGCGATCCTCGATAATCTCATCACCCTTTGCTAACTTATCCTCCTCCCAATAACCGGTCTCCTTAGCGGACTCTTCTAATACCCGGAAAAGCTTTTCAACCTCGGCTTTTTCCAAGGGATAATCATACTCGAGGTGCCAATTTTTCTCGTTATAAGGAGTCCTGTCGGAAGTGATAGAAACCTGAAAAGCCTTGTCCGAATAGCCACCGGGATAATACTGATAATACTGTGTACCCTGAGCAACAAAGAGATGAAGATGGCTTAATGCCACAGCATGAACGCCGTTTTCGAGCAGAGGATTGACAATCTGGATTAAAAATTGCTCGAATTTCTGGCCAGAAATCGGGCAAATTTCATAGTAGGGTAATAATTCAATCAATAATTTCGCAATTTCATCCGGAATCGGGGTCTTTGCAATATTTAAAGTTTGATCAATATCAAATGCTAAAACTTTTTTCGTTCTCATATTCCTCCTTATTTAATAATAATAAACTTATTTTTACCTTTTTTCAAGATACCTTGCATTGTGATTTCGACATTTTCGTCAGTTAGTTTTTCGCCATTCATAGAAATCGCACCGGCCTTAATTAGCTTCCTAGCATCAGACTTAGAAGTAGCCAAGCCAGAATCGGCCAGAATATCTAGTGCTGGGCCTTTTTTATATTCTGGAAAAATCCCAGCAAAATTATCTGCATCCTCTGGAACAATAATATAAGACTTATCAAAAAGCTTTTCCGAGGCGCTTTCTGCGGCGGCAGCCTTTTCTACACCATGGACAATCTCTGTAACGGATTTGGCCAAGGCCTTTTGGGCGAGGCGGTGCTCTGGGGCTTTTTTGTGCTCGCTTAAGATGTCTTCGATTTCTTCCTTCGAATAGAGCGTGTAAAACTTCATCAGATATTCAACGGAATCATCTGGCTGGTTTAGCCAGAACTGATAAAAGTCAAAGACCGTGGTGGAATTCGGCCCCTCGGAGGCGAGCCAGACGGCATTCCCCTCGCTCTTGCCAAATTTACGGCCGGAGGCCGGATCAATCACGAGCGGGGTAGACCAGACATCAGCCTCGGCCTTTTCGAGACTCTTAATCAAGTGAATCCCGGAGGAGCAGTTCCCAAATTGGTCTGCACCACAAAGCTGGAGAGCGACGCCACATTCCTTGTAAAGATGATAAAAATCATAGCCCTGAATCAGTGTATAAGAAAACTCGGCATAGGAAATTCCGGAGCCGCCCTCGCCGATACGGTTCTGAATAAATTTACGGTCTAAAAGCTGGGTCATACTGAAGGCTTTGCCGATTGTCCGAAGGAAGTCGAGGTATTTGATGTCTTTGAACCAGTCGTAATTATCTAATATATTTAGATTAGTTTTTTCAGTATTAGTTAACTTTAAATAATTGTCTAGCACGCGCTCAATTTGGGACTTGATGGCAAGTTTATTATGCTCGACTTCTTCGAGGGACTTTAGTTCCCTCTCGCCGGTTTCCTTTGGGTCGCCAATTTGGCCGGTTGCGCCGCCGACGAGGAGATACGGTTTATAGCCATGCTTGACAAAGCAGGCGCACATCAAGAGCGCGGCGAGATTACCGATAGTGAGGCTGTCGGCGCTAGGGTCCGCACCCCAATAAAACTGTTTATTCTCACGAGTATCGAGACTCTTAATATCCTTAATCGTGGTCTCGGCCTTAAAGCCTCTAAATTCTAGTTCCTCTGATAATTTCATATTCCTCCTATTCTAAAATTGCCTTGATTCTTCGCACCCCGGCGGAGCTGGACTCATCTTTTTGAATCTTGAAAGTCCCGAGCACACCGGTATGCTCGACATGGGGGCCGCCGCAGACCTCGCGCGAGGCGGGGCTTTTTTCGTCTCCGATAGTATAGACTTTGACCTTGTCTGGGTACCTATCCCAGAAAGAGCCATGAGCCTTTAGCTCGTTTTTAGCATAATCCTTATCATATTCAGCGAAGACAACCGGCAAATCGGCCTTAATCCATTCGTTGACTTGGTCCTCGACCTTCTGTTTTTCCTCTGGAGTCAATTTATGATCTGTATTATAATCGAGGCGCATCCGCTCCGAAGTGATATTGCTCCCCTGTTGAGAAATATCTTTGTTAATGTGTTTCTGGAGAGCGGCGAGAAGGAGGTGGGTCGCGGTGTGATATTTCGTGCTCATCTCGCCATGGTCCTCGAGACCGCCTTTGAACATCCCTTTGCTCGCAGTCTTGCTGCGTTCTCTCTGCTCATTTAGGGCTTGTTCAAATTCGGACTGATAATTTTCGGAAAGTTTAATGTTTTGGTGATAGGCTTCTTCGACTGAGAGCTCCATCGGAAAACCATAGGTATCTTGCAATTTAAATAGATCTGTACCGGTGAGGATTCCATCGGTATCCGATGCCGCCATCTTATGGAGTTCTTTTAGGCCCTTGCTTAAAGTCTGGCGGAAGGCCTTTTCTTCTTTTTCAAGCACGCCAAGCGCATCACTGCGGTTAGTCAAAATCGAATCCGGGAGAGTGTCATATTCTTTCGCGATAATCGGGACAATCTCGGAGAGGAAGTTTTGGGCGATGCCGAGATCGAGGGCGCGGAGGATGGCGCGGCGGATTAGGCGGCGGAGAGCATAGCCCTGGGCCTTGTTTGAAGGCGTGAGGCCCTGAGCGGAGAGAAGGTAAGCACCGCGGAGGTGGTCGGCAATAATACGCATCTCGTCGGTATTATTGTCGTAAGATTTACCACTAATTTCCTCAAGTTTATCAATAATCGGTTTGAGCAGCGAGATTTTAAAAACATCAAAACTGCCAATCGATGCTGCGGTAATACGCTCTAGACCACCGCCGAAATCAACATTCTTTTTCTCCAGCTCCGAAAAAGAGCCGTCCTGGTTTCTTTTATATTGCATGAATACTTGGTTGCCAATTTCCATGAAGCGAGCGCCATCTGAAGCGGGATGAGCCTTGCCATATTTTTCCTCGTCCTGCTTGTCCTCGCCAAAATCATAAAAGACCTCTGAATCTGGGCCACAAGGATCGCCGAGCGGAGTAGTCTCGATCCCGCCGCCGCGCGACCACCAATTTTCCTTGTCATTATAGAAGAAAATCCGCTCGCCGGGCTTTATACCCCTCTTATCACCATTTTCGGCGGTGTCAATCTCGGCGATTTTCGCCTCGATACCAGCCTTCTTAAAAACATTTTGCCAGATTTCGGCAGCTTCAGTATCCTTCGGAATGCCATATTTCTCATTACCAATAAAACAAGTGACATAAATCTTCGACGGGTCTAGCCCGACGACCTCAGTCAGAAACTCAAAGAAATTTTCAATCTGCTCCTTCTTGAAATAATCGCCAAGCGACCAGTTACCGAGCATCTCAAAGACCGTGGTATGGCGCGGGTCGCCAACGTCCTCGATATCCTGTAGCCTTAAAGCCGGCTGAGAATCGGCAAGGCGCGTGCCGTCTTTATGAGGTGCGCCAAGAAGATAAGGGAGGAGCGGCTGCATCCCGGAGCCGGTAAAGAGGGTGGTCGGATCGTTCTCGAGGACGAGCGGAGCCGGCGGGATAATCTTGTGGCCTTTTTTAACTTGAAACTCTAAAAATTTGGTACGGATATCACTTGCATTCATAGAAAAATTATAGCACAGATTAGGGGAGAGGGGTAGAGGGATTTAAAAAGGGCCACGCATTTGCGCGACCCTTTAAGGTGCTAGCCTGCTAGGTCTATGTGACCTAACTCTCTCTGCTCCGGCTCGGTGTTTTTTAAGTATTCCCGAACATTGGCAATCCGGAGGCCGAAATTATGCAGCCTATTTGCTGCGTCCGGATATACCATGTTAATTTGGGACGAGACCTCTAGGATGGCGATTGCGCGAAGCCTCAGCTCCTTGATTAACCCCTCATTTATTGAGCGGGCATAGGCGGGTCGATTTTCTTTTAGCGCGGTTTTGATAATCGCGTTATACTGAAAAATGTAGCTTTCAGTTATATCGCGGAATTCCCGCGCTGAGCTCTTTAACGCCGAGGCGCTAGAGCAGTCAATCGACCGCTTAAGTCTAACGATTTCATCGTTAGATCTTATGTCTAGTTTTTCAAATGTACTTTCCATTAAGATACCCCCTTTTTCTTTTTTACTCTAAAATGGTAACAGTTATGTTATTATAGCACAGATTAAGCATTAATGCAATGTTTATTTCACAATTCCGCCGCCGAGGCAGGTGTCACCCCTGTAGAAGACGGCGGATTGGCCGGAGGCAGGGCGCTTAACCGGTTTCTCGAATTTTAGTTTGCCTCCTTGTAGTTCTGCTGGGATGAGTTCAGAGCGATGGCGTAATCTAACTTTGATTTTGCGCGCGAGCTGGCTCGTCGCTGGGGTGTTCGGGTCCTGCTGCGTGCTTCCCCATGAATCGTCGCTTGGGGCCCCTACCCCAAGCTCCGCTCCCGGGGGCCCCGCACGCATCACCCGAACAGCCCTCCGCGGGTTACCAGCTCGCTCACTACACATATCATTCCTGCAATCTCTGAAAACTATATCCTCGAGCGTGAGCTCGTCGGTCCAGAGGTCTTTAAAGTTCAGATTGCGAGAAACATAGATTGTGTTTTTTACGACATCTTTTTTGACGACATAATAGGGGAGGCCGCCGCCGAGGTTTAGACCTTTTCTCTGGCCGAGAGCATAGAAAATCGCGCCGGTATGGGTGCCGACGGTCTCGCCGGTATCGGCATCAATAATCGGGCCGAGCTTCTCTGGGAAATACTCCTTCAAAAAATCTTCCATCCCGACTTCGCCGACAAAACAAACCCCCATGGACTCTTTTTTATAGGCATTATCAAGACCTTTCTCTGCCGCCAGCTTTTTGACATCAGGTTTTTTCATCCCGCCGACCGGAAAAAGGGTATGCGCAATGGCCTCCTCGGAGATACGATAGAGGAAATAGGTTTGGTCTTTGTTTTCGTCGACGGCTTTTAAGAGCGCCGGCCCCTCATGCGGCTCGGCACCGCCGGCGAGCGGAGAGCCCTGCTCCTTCAAACTCGCGACTTCGTCATTCCAGACTCTAGCATAATGGCCGGTGGCGATTAAATCTGCTCCGTCCTCTCTTGCGGTTTCGTAGAAAAGTTTGAACTTTATCTCTTGATTACACATGATGTCGGGATTCGGGGTGCGCCCTTTTTCAAATTCAGAGAGCATATAATCAACGACCTTCTGCTTGTATTCCTTTTCAAAATCAAAAATCTTAAAATCAATGCCGAGTTTTACCGCGACGCGCTTGGCATCGGCTAAATCCTCGGCCCATGGGCATTTCATCCCGGGAAGGTCGCGCGACCAATTTTTCATATAGACACCAACAACCTTATACCCAGCCTCTTTTAGCAAAACGGCGGATAAAGACGAGTCAACGCCGCCGGACATCCCGACATAAACAGTTTTCATGTTATATATTATACAACATATTAAAAAGACTGGCAAACGCCAGCCTTTTTATAAGGTGCTTAGTTAAAGATACGATAGCCGAAGCCATTTTCCTGACCAGCAGTCCAACCGTTGCCGTCGATCAGGCCTTCATAAAATACGACCTGAGACTCGGGGATGGTAATCGTCGGATTTTCCAAAACGGCTACGGCCGTTTCTGGGTCAAAATCGATGAGCGTTTCAAAGAACAGCTCCTCGACGATATACTGGAGGTCCTCGGTCGTGAGGTCGTAGCTCTCCGCGACCTTCGTATTGATATAAGAAACCGGAATGGACTCCATGACCTCGTTGCTATCGAGATCGTGCTCCCGATAGAAGAGCATCAGCGCTACCGGCTCGTAATCGTTGAGATAAGCCACGACCGGATCGTATTTGACCCTAAATAGACGGTTAGAACCCATCTCGCAACAGCCCTCGTAACAGAATACCGAGGGGTTGATATTGCTCCAGAACTCACCGACGGCCTTGCGCATGGCCTCGGCAACAATCTTCAGCCGATCTTCTTCGGAAACTTTCAGCTTGCCTTCACTCTGAGCTTCGGCAAGGGCTAAATCAGCTTCAAACTGAGCATATAAGCCAGCGGCGTCATTGGCGACATAGCCGCTCTCGTGGAACTCGCCGCTTTCATAAAGGCTTAATACACTAACGGTCTCAAACCTATTAAAAAGGCGACGCAAAGTCAGCTCAAAGAAGCCGGCGAAATACGGACGGGCGAGCTCGTCGTCGATTGTGCCGTCTGTCGGTGTTACTTTTTCGACCGTATATACATCTTTGTAATTATTAAAATAGATACGGTCGCCCTCGGCGGGGAGAATCTGTGTCTGATAAACCGGGATGGTAAATGTTCCCGTTTTGCCCAGCCCTCTTATCATTTTCTTCGGCAGAGTGTAAGTGAAGCAGTTCATATTCTTTCCTCCCTTCATAGTTTTTAATGAACCAACTGCTACTTGCGCTTATTATATCAGATATTTTACAATCTCGCAAGTTCTTTGTTTATTGCGCTTACGATTTTTTGGCCGGCGATTTTGATGTCTTCTTCGGTGTTTTGCAGGCCGAGGGAGATGCGGAGCGAGCCGGCAATTTCCTCTTCGGAAAGATTTATGGCCTTTAAGACATGCGACTTTTCGCCCTTGCTGGCGGCGCAGGCGGCGCCAGTAGAGAGGTAAATTTCATCATCTTCGAGGAGATAGATAATTCTTTCGGCATCAATCCCGGGGAAGGCGACCGGGCAGAAATTGGCGAGCTGGTGTTTTTTATTACCTAGAAAAATCGGCTCGATAGGAGAATTTTTGAGTTCGGATTTAAGGATTTCGACGAGTTTTTCATAATGCTTGCGGTTTTTGTCCTGATGTTTTTTGGCTTCTTCGGCGGCCTTGGCGAAGCCGATGAGCCCGGGGACATTCTCTGTGCCAGAGCGAAGACCTCTCTCTTGGCCGCCGCCCTTTTGGCTAGATTTTAATTTTACTCGATGGCCAGCATAGAGTGCGCCGACGCCCTTTGGACCGTAGACCTTGGCAGAATTAAGAGTTAAAAGGTCGACTCCGAGGCGAGCGACGGAAATTTGGACGAGCCCAAGGGCCTGAGAGGCATCGGAATGGAAATATAAGGGGAGCGGGTTTTGACTTTTTAAGCGCTCTTTACGCTCCGCTCTTATCATCTCGGCGATTTCGGAAAGTGGCTGGATGGTGCCGAGCTCGTTATTGGCGAGAGAAATGGTGACAAAAGTGGTATTTTGATCGAGTTTGTTCCTAAAATCATCTAAATCTATTCGGCCGGAGCGGTCAACTTTGACAAACTCTGTATTGTAATTTTCACAATTTTTTAAGATGGAGTCATGCTCGGTCTTTAAGGTGAGGATTTTCCCGGTTTCTACGGCGGAGAACGCTAGGCTGTTGGCCTCGGTGGCACCGGAGGTGATAATGAGGTCGTCGCCTTTTGCACCGATGAGATGGGCGAGCGTATCTTTCGCGGCTTCGTAATCTTCGCGAACGCGCTTGGCGGCGAGATAGGGGCTACTTGGGTTGAAAAACTTTTCGCTAAGATAGGGCGCCATGGCCTTTTTGGCGGCTTCAGAAACAGGGGTGGCGGAGGCATAATCTAGAAAAATCATATTTTGAAAAGCCTTTCTGCGTTTTCTGTGGTAATTTTTGCAACGTCTTCAAAGGTGGTTTGATAATGAATGGCGAGAAAGTTTGCAATATTTTTGACGAAGGCCGGCTCGTCGACCTCGCCGCGATGGGGGACGGGAGCGAGGAAGGGCGAGTCGGTCTCGAGCAGGGTGCGGTCTAGCGGGGCAAGCGGGATATTAGCAAAGGTCGCGAGGCCGTTTACACCGATATAGAAACCTTCGTTTAAGCACTTTTCAAGATTTTCGCGGCTGTCCGAGAAAGAGTGAATGACGGCGCGCTTGATTCCGGGGAAGTTTCGGAGGACGGCGAAAAAGTCATCAAAGGCCTCGCGGACGTGGAAGATGCAGGGGAGGTCGCTCTTTATGGCGAGGTCAAGCATCTGCTCTAGTAGCTTTAATTGGGCTTCTTTGGTGCTAGTGCCGTTGTGGTAGTCTAGGCCAATTTCACCGATGGCTTGGGGGTAAGAGCTTGGCGATAAGGGGCTTTCTGAACGGGAGATTTTTCGCCAAGCCTCATTAAGGCTATCACCTTGAATCTTCTCGGCTTCATCTGGGTGGATGCCGTAGGACCAGAAGACATTTTCGTGCTGGCTCGCGAAATCGCAAGCCTTTAGGGAGTCCTCATGAGAGGTGCCAATGCAGATGAGTTTATCTATTCCGTTTTCGTGGGCGCGGGCGAGGAGTTTTTCGGGAGTATATTCCTCCGGGATGGGGCGGGCTTTTCCCTGCGCACGAGAGATGGCAAATTTATAAGTATCAAAATCATGAATATGGCAATGGGAATCAATCAGCATAGACACGATTTTCTCTCTTTCTTTTAATCGGATCTAGCTGGCGCTTTCTGAGCCTCAAAGATTGTGGCGTGACCTCGAGGAGCTCATCATCTAGAAGAAAGTCCAAACATTGCTCGAGAGAAAGTTTTGTATAGGGAGTGAGCTGGATGGCGCCATCGGAGGCGTGGGTGCGCATATTAGTGAGCTGCTTTTCGCGGCATATATTAATATCGATATCTTCTTTTTTATTAGAGAGGCCGACAATCATACCCTGATAAACCGGAACCTGAGGCGGGATATAAAGCACCCCGCGAGCCTGAGCGGCATCTAGGGCATAAGCGGTCGAGACGCCATTCTCAAAACTAATCAAGGCGCCGTTTCGCTCTGGCTTATATCTGCTATCCGCCGGTTTATAACCCATCGGGATGCTAGACATGATGACCGTACCCCTCGTCGCGGTAAGTAAATTATTGCGAAGGCCGATCAGGGCGGCGGTGGTGATTTCATAGGTAAAGCGGGTTGAGCCGGTGCTAGTGATTTCCTGAGACTTTAGCTCGGCTTTTCTGACTCCCATTTCCTGAGAAACTGCGCCGACAAATTCAGAATCGACCTCTATCGTGAGGTCCTCTACCGGCTCTAACTTCTGGCCATTCTCCTCTTTATAAACCACCTCGGGACGGCCGACCTCGAGCTCATAACCCTCGCGGCGCATAGTCTCGATCAAAACCGAGAGATGCAATTCGCCGCGGCCAGAGACTTTATAGCCGAGACCATCGGGCTTGATTTTAAGAGCAATATTAGTCTCGAGTTCTTTTTCGAGGCGCTCGGCAATCTGGCGGGAAGTGGTGAATTCGCCTTCTTTACCTTTCAGAGGAGAGGTATTAGGACCGATATAAATGCTTAAAGTCGGTGGTTCTAATTCTAGGCCGGGGAGAGCCTCGGGAGCTTCGCCGGTCGCGATGGTGTCGCCGATTTGGGCGTCTTGGATGCCGGTCAGGGCGACGATGTCGCCGGCAATGGCTTCTTCGGCTTCTTCCTTGGATAATCCGCGATAAGTAAAAATCTTTTCAATTTTCGCTTGTTGCAATTTTGGCAAGATGGAAACTCTTTCGCCTTTCTTAAGCTTGCCACGAAAGATTTTGCCGATGGCATATTTGCCAAGGTAGTTATCGGCGGCGAGGGCGGCGACGAGGAGCTGGGCGCCCTTTTCGGCGTCTTCGTCGATTCTCGGGGCGGGAATATCATTAATGATGGCATCAAAAATGACATGGAGATCATCATCTAAATCGGTGGTTTTCCCAGCTCGTCCTTCCCGGGCGATAGCATAGTAAATCGGATAGTTTAGCTGAGACTCATCAGTCGCGAGCTCGAGAAAGAGGCTCTCAATCTCGCTTTTTACCTCCTCGATGCGGGCGGCGGGCTTGTCGATTTTATTGATAACGACGACCGGTTTTAATTTCAAAGAAAGGGCCTTTTCGAGGACAAATTTCGTCTGGGGCATCGGGCCCTCCTGAGCATCAACAATCAAAAGGACGCCGTCCGCCATATTAAGCGTGCGCTCGACCTCGCCGGAAAAATCGGCGTGGCCGGGAGTATCAATAATGTTGATTTTATAGCCATCATAAAACACCGCGGTCTGTTTAGCAGTAATCGTAATGCCGCGCTCATGCTCCTGATCGCCAGAGTCCATAATGAGAGTCTGGGACATCTCGGCCTGATTATCACGAAAAGTATGGGACTGTTTAAGCAGCCCATCTACGAGCGTAGTCTTGCCATGGTCGACATGCGCGATAATTGCGACGTTACGGATATTTTCTTTATGCATGCATATTATTATATCATATTCTGGTCTGACCGCAAGGCGGTCAGACCACTGTCGGGCGCTCACGAAAGGCAGACGAAGTCTGCCTTTCTGAAAATTCAATGAAAATAAAAATGCGAGAACAAGTTCTCGATTTTTATTATTCTTGAATTTCCGAAAAGAAACTTCATTTCTTTTCGTTCGCTATGTCCGTGGTGAGCTGGGAGGGGCTCGAACCCTCGACACCGGGCTTAAAAGGCCCGTGCTCTAACCAACTGAGCTACCAGCCCCGATTAGGATGGTGGGCGATAAGGGAGTCGAACCCCTGACCTCGTCTACGTCAAAGACGCGCTCTAGCCAACTGAGCTAACCGCCCATCTAGGTTTATCGGATAAACCTAGTAATTATTTTAGTATAAAATTTTGTAAAAATCAAGCCTTATTTCTTTTTGCTGGACTCTTCTTTGACGATTTCGGCTTCTTTGATGAGTTTGCCGTATTTTTTATTGAGGTCGTTAAGATTATTCTTGAGGGTGATAAGGTCGATAAGCGAAGATACCGCATAGATTAGCATCATAATACCGGCAAAAGTCATCATGGCGATTTGGCCGCCCCAAGGATTGATGATGAGCAAAATGCCACAAATAATCGAGAGAACGGAAGTGAGCGCAGCCCAAGTCCTAGCATTTGTAGACTGGAGGGCGGTAGCGTAGCGGATGGTGGACATCGAGGAAATGATAAACCAAGCGCCTAAGATAATCGGGAAAATATTCATCACGCCCTCGTTGACGGCAAAGACGAGACCGAGAATTAAGAGAACAGCTCCGAGAACAGTCGCGCCAAACATCGGGTGTTTTGAGCCGGCATTGGCAGCGAGCATATAGGCGCCAGCGGCGAGAAAGAAAATCGCCGTAATCCAACGAATAGTGTCAAGCGACCCCTCCGGGAAGAAAATAAAGACTAGGCCGAGAATGATAAAGGCCACAGCCATAATGATTGCTGAATTGATAAAACTTTTAATCTTGTCTTTCATAAAAACTCCTTTTTTATATTATAACACAGCAAAAGCTTTTTCAAGTAAAAAACGGGCACCCTCGCAGTTTATCGGTGTCCGTTTTTTGGCAGAGTGGCTGCGGCCGGGTGTCTGGCCGCAGCGGAAGAATTTATCGGCGAGTCTCCTTTCTGCGAAGGATAAAGATACCACCGACGGTGACAGCAGCAAAGACGATAAGTCCGGTCAGAAGAAAATCTTTGCTCGACAGATTAAGATTGGCGAAGAAATTACCGGTATCCGGAACTTCGGGAGAACCGTAAGTGATACGAATGGCATTGCGCTTGGCCTCTTCTTCGGAAATTAGCGGAACGAGTTCTCCGGCCTCGTTGCGAGCATAGGGGATGATGGCGATAAGATATTCGCCTTCCGCCAGCCCATACTTATCGAAGGGGAGCTCGATATGGTTGTCAACAATACTAGAAACTGGGACGTCATAGCGGAAGATTTCATTACCGTCTTTATCATAGACAATAATCTCAATTTTCTCAACACCTTCTTCAACGGTCACATCAATCACAGGGTTCGGGATAACTGGGGTAGGTTCGGACTTTTTATTATAGGTAACCTGAGTCTTTAAGTTAGTGGTGGCTTCATCCTGATCCGGAACTAGAGCGCCGTACCAGTTGTAGCTATAAGTCACGAACTTAACCGTATATTTGCCGCTCGGCATATTATTGTCTGAAAATGGTAAGGCTAGATCTATTTTGGTCTTACCATCAGTGTCAACTTCAGTACGGAAAGCCTCAGTACCATCGGCATTTTCAACAATAGCCTCGACTTTGACAACGGTTGTTTTGACATCTAGACTGACAATCGGGTTATTATTTTCATCAACCGGGATACTACCGGAATCAACTGTGGCGGGATAATAAGAAAACTTGACTGAATCTTCGGCAGATGCACGACCTAGACGATCAACTTTGACGTTTAAGACATAGTCACCGTAGCCAGCAGTATCCGGATCGAACTCCTTTAGATTATAGATAAAATCATGAGTACCGTAGTGGCCAGAAGCTTCGGTGGCATTGCCAGCTAATGGTTGCTCTGGTAGGACGATAGTTTTAGAACCTTTAGTCAAGGTATAAACCACAGCATCCGCATCGGAGTAGTTTACTACGATGTGTAAATTATTGGTGGTAATTTTGGCTCCGTCTAGCGGGCTTTCAATTTTTACCTCCGGATTTTCACTGACGACGCTGACACTTACGTCAACACGACCAGAGGCGGTCATGGCGCCAACGTCCGGTATATTGCAGGCGACAGTGGTGATGGCAGCAACAAGCGCTATTCCACCGACACCCAGCAAGCGTTTTTGTATTTTTTTCATATACTCTGCACTCTCTTTTATTTTTAGTTTTTATTTTGGTCTTGCAGAGCGAGGCGTACGGCCGGTAGCTTCGGCTGCGCTACCTAGACTGCTAGTCTAGAATTGCGCTCTCTGCGTTTCCTGATTACCATTATAATGCCTATGGTAAGTCCTGTCAATACCAAAATTGTCAAAATAATCATAATTATAGGATATTTGATGACAAGTTTTTCCTCTTCCCTGGTGCCTTCGTTTCCGGGAGCATGGACTTTAAAGTAGACTTTGAAGATACCCATAAATGGGGTGTCAGCCCACTCGAGATTAACGCGGCGCTCGGTATCCGGAAGGACGTTGTAAGAAGATTGTTTTTTATAGAGCTCGGCACCAAGGATAGACTTTACGGTCAGGATGTATTCGGCCTCAAAATCGGTGTTGCCGGAATTTTTAACCTTGGAAGTGGCAGTAATATTGCCGCTAGTGAGGAAACCTGGAATGTTAAAATCAGTAATACTTCCCTCCTCGATGGTGTCGCCGTTAGTGCGGCCATAAACAATCATGCCGACACGCGAGGCGGTACGAATACCGGAATTTTCAGAGGGAGCAGTTTCTTTATTGCTTGCGCCGGCCTCGGTCTCGGCAAAGATAGTAGCGTATTGACCGCCGGCTGGAACATCGGCAGGAACCTCAATAAGATATTTGATAAGCTGGGTCTCGCCAGATTTGATGGTGAACTTTGGCTTATCGACAATTTTATCACCCTGATAAAACTTAATCCAACGGGCAATCTGAGTGCGGGGGGTTTCCGTAGTAAAATCTACATCATAATTTTCGTTAGTGACAGAATATGGAGTAGCATAGAGTGTATAGGTAAAATCTGAAGAGCCAGAATTGCGAATAGTCATGGTATGCTCGGAAGTTTTGCCAGCCTCGAGAATGGCCTGACTAGAAACTGGGGAAACCTGGATTAGGACCGGCGGAGCATCGGGACTGATTTCCTGAATTTTACCAGAGAGAGCATCGGCCTCACCCTCAGGATGCATCGTAACGGTATCGGAAGCAGTTTCCTTTTTTTCTTCAGACGTGTTCTCTCCTTCGGCAAAAACCGGGGCAGACAGGCCGATAAAACCAAGGACGGCCAAGCCAGCAATAATTCTAATAATGTTCTTTTTCATTTAAATTCTCCTTTCTTTTTCGTTATCTTCTTTGGTGCTTTTGCCCTTCCGGCGTTTTACGATTCGGAAAACTAACCAGAAAATCAAGATGGCTATGATTACGATAAAAGTCAACAATAGCCAAAGCGGACAGATGATGACTAGTTTTTTGACGGTGGATGTTTGGCCGAGAAACTCGATACTTTGCTCAACGGTAAATATACCGAGGCTCGGCGCGCCATCCCAAGAAATCACATTAAAGCGGCGAGTTTCCGGAATGATGTCGATAAAGCGGCTCTGGGACTCTTCGTTGTTAAAGACGGTTTCATTGCTACCGAGTGGCCAGACCTTCATAATGCAAGTAGCGGTAGACTCGACATTGCCGGTGTTTTCGATTGTGGAGGTAGCCGAAATAGGCGGCTGGAAGACGAAACTATTGATATTATTACTGATGACGCTACCGCCAGTGCGGGTATCACCGGCGATGTCAGCGTAAAGAATCATCGCGAGACTATTGACGGTCTGAATGATGGAGCTAGGGTTATTGCCGTCTTTGGTCTTAGCCATGATAGCGGCGTACTGACCGCCAGAGGCAACATCTTTCGGTACACTGACGGTAAACGGAACATCGACGGAGGCACCGGGCTCCAGAGTACCCTCCTTTAACTTTTCATCGAAGGTAATCCAGCCCGACATCTGAGAGTAGGCGTTTGAAGTGTTTTTATAATTAGATTCATAATTTTCATCGACCACCGTATATGGCTCGGCTGTAACGTAGTAGGAGAACTTCTCGGTACCGATATTTCGTATCTTAAAAGCGGAAACAAAGGACTGTCCTCTTTCCAATTTCAGCTTCTGCTTCGCCGGAGAAATCTCCATGTGAATCGGCTTGTCACTCTTTTCAGTGGCGGAAACAGGATGATGAATTAGACATACTCCCAGCGAAAAAATCGCGATAAAAGCTCCCAAAATTAGTTTTCTGTATTTTACAGCCATTATCCTCCTTTTCATGTAATCTATTATACATAAGGACGTTATAGATTTCAAGAGTAAAATATACAATCAAAAAAGACCGCTTCTCGCGGTCTTTGATGTCTGACTGGGTTATTTTACGGCTGCGACATACTCGAGGGTGGCTGTGTAGTCACCAGAAGGAGTCTCAGCATCAGTCTTGAAGTTGTAATTGATAGTGGTGGCCTCGCTATCCGCAGTGGTATTGCTCGAGAATAGCGCGATGGAGCCCTCGGACGTGTCTAGATCCTTAAAGGTTCCACCGACCGAGAGGGCCCAACCTTCGGTAGCGCTAGCGTAATTAGTACCGACATAAGCGATAGTATTGCCCTCGCCGCTAGTCAAAGCGCCGGTATCCG
>CAZMIW010000008.1:0-19319 GCA_964566585.1 uncultured Candidatus Saccharibacteria bacterium
TAAAATATGTCCCGGCCCACGATCTCATCTTAAAGCCGCTAGCCTATAAAAAGACCTGGGTCATCGAGACCCTCCGCCGCAAGTCCCGCCATGTCTAGCCTCCCCTAACTTTGTAATATAATCAACACTTTTCCAGAGGCGAAAATGCTTATACTATCAAGGTTATGTTTGTATATTTTTTCGAAATACTCTTATAATAGATTCGTGGAGTTAAAAATTTTGGCTCTAAGTCGGTTCGCCCGGTGTGGTGGGCCACAGGAACAATCTACTGCGGGGAGAAAATACTAGGCTCTTTTCTCGGTGTTTCTGCCTAACAAGACAGAAAGGAGGAAGAATGGTCAAAGTTCGATTCAACATCAGCCTAAAACCATTTGGGCTCAGCCTCAAAATTGAGAAGATCCGTTAACGGACCTTCTCACTTCACAACGGTATAGACTGTTATACCTATCCTAGTTTAGTATAACTCTCTATACCACCATCATACCGCTTATGGGTCGATTTGTCAATTGTAAAATTGTCAACATAAGCGGTATTTTGGTGTATTAGTTCATAGAAATGTGCTATAATATATTAAACATAAGTGGAGAAAATTTTATATGAGCAGTCGTAAAGTAAAAAAATATATCGAGTCCCATTGGCTCGTCTTCGCCCTGCAGGGTATCGTCGGCCTGCTCTTTGGCTGGTTTGTGATGTTCACAAACATCCAAGAGGTAAGTACGCTGGTCGTCATCTCTGGCTCGACCCTCCTCGCCCTTGGCGTGATTGACGTGGCCAATTTAATCTACAGGAAGCGCCGCCAGCAAAATTGGGGCCTCGCCCTGATGCTAATGTTCTTAAACCTTGCCGTCGGCCTCGCTCTCCTCTTCACTAAAGATCTCAACGTCGCTTGGGCCCTCGGTCTCCTCGCCGGCTATACTATCTTCTGTGGCGTCTTTGAAATTCTCCAGGGCTTTAAATCTCTCTCAGATCCGACCGATCGCTTTATGTGGATTGTCTGTGGCATCTGTGCCTGTATCCTTGGCTTCGTGGTCCTTAATTCCGGCCACTTTGAAAACCCGACGACCTTCATCAAATTCTTCGGTACCTACATGATGATTTATGGCATCACCACTCTTATCTATGCCGTCCATAATAAAAACGAGTTGGCCGAGCAAAAGGAAGAGCGCCGTCTCGCTCGCGAAAAGCGTAAGGCCGAGAAAGCGGCTGCCGAGCGGTCTAGAAATCCTCTTTCAAAGCTCTTCAAGGGCAAGAAATCTACTAAAAAATAGTGGAGTATGCTATAATAAAATCTCAAGGAGTTTTATGAAATACCAACTACCCAAAAAAGCTATCATTACAGATGCTGGCTTTGCGAGCCGGTATCTGCCTATTACTAAAACCATTCCAAAGGCCATGTTGCCACTAGGCGCAAAGCCGATTATGCAGCTCTGTGTCGAGGAATGTATGGCCGCCGGCATTGAGGAGATTATCATCGTGGCTACTCCGTCCGGCCGTCCGATTTATGACAATTATTTCCATGAGCCTGTTCCTCAAATCGAGGCACTACTCGAAAAACAAGGAAAATCAGACCGCTTTGCGCCGGTAAGAGAGCTTCTCGAAAATTTCCCGAAAATCACCGTCATCGAGCAGAATCAAAATCTCCCCTACGGCAACGGCTCCCCTATTGCCTCCGCTAGAGATTATATTAATGACGACGAGGCCTTTGTCGTCCTCTACTCGGACGATGTGGTTTTTGGCTCTTCTGATGTCAAAACTTTAATCGAGTCTTATGAAATGCACGAGGATGCCAAAGCGATTATCATTTCTCAGGAAATGCCACGCGAGGTGCTTAATAAATATGGCATCATTCAGCTAAAAGACCCTGAAGATATGACTCTCGACCATATCGTCGAAAAGCCGGAGATAGAAGATGCCCCGAGCAATCTCACGAGCTACGGCCGTTACCTCTTAACTCCAGAGATTTTCCAATATCTAAACCCCGACAATACCGGCCTCGACGGAGAGCTCTGGACGGTCGATGCAATTACTAATCTGACCGAAGATGGCCCAGTCTACGTCGAAAAAACTAAGGGCACCTGGATGACTACCGGCGACCCCAAAAACTACGCCAAGGCCTCTGAATATTACAACGAGGAGGTTCTCTAATGAATACCGCTTCTTGGATTATTATGATCATCTTGGCCGTCACGCTCTTTATCTTCCTAGTTCTCGCGATTATCGTCCTCGTCAAGCTTCTCAAGTTGATTAAAGAGGCTCGAGGCTTTATCGAAACCGGCCGAGAGGTTGCTGATAAGGCTTCTGGCGTGGCTAGCAATCTCTATGACATGACTCTCGTCGGCGGGATAACCGGTCTTGTCAAAAAGATTAGGCGGAAGTATAATAAATATACAGAAGATGATGAAGAATAATAACTAATAAAGAAAGGTGGGTAAAACCATGGTAACTAAGAAAAAAAGTCGTTTTCTCCTCGGAGCGCTAGTCGGCGCCGCCGCTGGCATCTTGCTTGCGCCAAAGTCCGGCAAGGAAACTAGAAACGATATTAAAAAAGGCGGCAAAAAGGCTTATAAAAAGGCCCGCGCGACCGGCGCTAAGACCGTTGCCTCCGCCAAAAAGGTCAAGCGCACCGTCGAGCGCGACGCTAAAAAGGCGGCTAAGTCCGTCAGCGCAAAGTCCAAGAAAAAATAAAAAACGGCCCGGTAGGGCCGCTTTTTCTATTGGACTTTCACAGCATCTTCGCCGAGGAGAGTGGCGAGTGGCTTTAATAGCTCGTCGCCGATTTCGACCCTGAAGGGCATACGGAGTGGCTTTTTCTCTCCGTTTCGGTCTAGGACGAGAATGATTTCTTCTAGGCCCGGCTGGGCATCACAAAGTTGTTTAATACTGCTCAACAATTCTGTATTATCTGGCTCTTTAATGAGACACCAGAGACGCTTTTCGGAAACCGGCTTCCCGATTGGAGTGGTAGCAGTGGCATCTTTAGTCTTGGTATGGCCAGCGACCGAGGAAGAGCTGGTAGAAGCAGCCGTACCGGAGCCAGGGCTCTTCTTATAGGAACTATTCCGAATAGCCTCAGAGGAAGTCCGCCCTCTAGCGCCACCACGAGATGGGGCTGGACGCGGGGCAGGGAGTTTTTCGCCAGTCGGCTGATAACTATCGAGCATCTCATCGGAGATAACTTCGATGGACTCGGCAAGAACCTTAATCTCGCTAGTAGGACGGCCGTCTTTATCAGTGGCGCTAACCCGGCCGGTGCATTTGATAACGTTATCTTGAACGAGCTTGCCACCAAATTGCTCATATATCCGCGGAAAGACCACGATTTCTTGCTCGCCGTTTTTGCTCTCAATCTTGACGAAAGCCATTTTTTGGCCGGACTTAGTCAGAATAGTACGGATGGTGGTGATAATCCCCCCGATTGAGACAATTTTATTGTCGTATTCTTGACTGACCATCGAAAACGGATGACACTGTTCCTCAAAGAAAGTATCATATTTGTCGAGCGGATGAGCCGAGAGATAAAGCCCCATGAGGTCACGCTCCCAAAGTAGCTGCTCTTTTTCGCTGGTCTGGACAGGAGCGGGCTTAATTTCTGGCTCAGGGATGATGCCTTCTCCGCCGAAAGCAGCAAAGAGATCTACCCGGCCCTCGGCGCGGTCCTTTTGAACCTTGGCAGCATAGCCCTGAATAGTCTCGAGATTAAAGAGCAAATCAGAGCGAGTGTTAAAACGGTCAAAGGCGCCAGTCTTGATAGCGGCCTCCCAAGAGCGCTTGTTGAACTTTGTAGCGTTAACTCGGGCGGCAAAATCACAGACGGACTTAAACTCGCCGTTTTGCTCCCTTTCCGGGATGACAATTTCCTCGACTAAGGCCTTACCCATAGATTTAATACCAGACAGCCCAAAGCGGATGGTTTTTTCTCCCTTGACGATACCAAAGTCGCCGAAAGATTGATTAATATCTGGGCCGAGAACTTTAATCCCCATGTGCTTGCACTCGGCGATTTCAATTGCGAGACGATCGGTCCGGTTCATATCCGAGGTCATCAGAGCGGCCATGAAAGCATCCGGATAATGAGCCTTGAGATAAGCTGTCCAATAAGCAATCAAAGCGTAGCACGCGGCATGGGACTTGTTAAAACAGTAGTTCGCAAAGTCAAGGAGTTGAGACCAGAAAGTCTCGGCGATTTCCTCGGTCGCACCGCCGACTTCGACTGCGCCCTTGATAAACTGAGGCTTTACCTCCTCCATTAACTTTACTTTCTTTTTGCCGACGGCCTTTCTCAATGTATCGGCCTGGCCGCCGGTAAAACCACACCAAGAGCGAGAAATCTGCATGAATTGCTCCTGATAAATTAGGATGCCGTAAGTATCTTTCAAAGCGCCCTCTAAACCGGGGTGGAGATAAGTGATTTTTTCCTGACCATGTTTACGGCGGATGAAACTGTCGATGAACTGCATCGGGCCGGGGCGATAGAGCGCAACCATAGCGATAATATCCTCAAAGCGAGAGGCCTTAAGCTCCTTTAGATAGCGCTTCATGCCAGCAGATTCTAGCTGGAATACGCCGGTCGTCTCACCTCTCTGGAGTAGAGCATAGGTCTCGGGATCGTCAAGGGGAAGTTGATACATATCAATATCTTCGCCATAAACCCTGCGAATCATCCGAAGCGCATTGTTGATGACGGTTAAGTTTGAGAGGCCGAGAAAGTCCATCTTGAGCAACCCGAGCTCTTCAATTTGAGTCATCGGAAATTGGGCGGCGAGGGTCTGTTCGCCGTTAGTCTGTTTTCTGGAAACCTCAAGAGGTACGAATTTTACTAAATCGTCCGGGGCAATCACTACGCCACAGGCATGGACGCCATGAGAACGGATCGTCCCCTCTAGCCGCATTGCAAAATCAATCACCTCTTTTGCGGTGGGGTTATTTTCATATTCGTTCTTAAGATCGGGATTAGTCTTAATAGCCTCCTTTAGGGGAACATGGTGGCCCATGACCGGGTCAGGGACGAGCTTGGCGATACGATCGGACTCGGCGTAAGGGACTTCTAGAACACGAGCGACGTCTCGAACGGCCATCTTGCCCATCATTTTACCAAAAGTGACAATATTAGAGACGCGACCACGACCGTATTTCTCGGTACAGTATTGAATAACCTCGTCTCGCCGAGTGTCTTGAATATCGGTATCAATATCTGGCATAGAAACCCGGTCCGGATTTAAGAAACGCTCAAAGAGCAAGTCATATTTTAGTGGGTCGAGCTCGGTAATCCTGAGCGCATAGGCAAGGAGAGCACCGGCAGCAGAGCCACGACCCGGACCATAAACAATGCCTTTTTTCTTACCCCAGTTGATGAAATCCTGAACGATTAGGAAGTAACCGTTATAATTCATCTTATCTACGACCGAAAGCTCGTAATCAATCCGCTCGAGCTGTTCTTTAGATAAGAGTTTACGGCATTCTTCAACGCTGAGTTTCTCGGCCTCCTCCTCGGTCTTTCCGCCGTAGCGAAAAGCGAGGCCGCGAAAAACGAGCTGGTCCAGATATTGCTTTTCGTCTAGACCCTCAGGAATCCCCGGGAACTTCGGAATTAAAATCCGCCCGAGCTGGAGATCAACATTACAGCGCTCGGCAATCTTTTTAGTGTTCCTAATGGCATCTGGAAAATCCTTGCCCCAACGGTCGATAATCTCTTTGGGCGGGATGACATGAAGCTGAAAATCTTTAAGAGTCATGCGATTGGGGTCGGAAAGGTTTGAAGCAGTACCGATACAGAGGAGTACCTCATGGGCCTCGGAATCCTCGTGCTTGAGATAATGGCCGTCACAAGTGACGACTAGCGGCAGACCGGTTTCTTTAGCAATTTTCTGGAGGCCGGCGTTAATTTTAGTCTGGACAGCCCAATGCGTCGGCGAATCGGGATGGCCATGGTCTTGCATCTCGAGATAAAAACGGTCTTTAAAAACTTTAGCGTGCCATTCGACTAGTTTTTTTGCACCCTCGTAGTCATCATTTCTAAGCTTTTCGGAAATCTCCGAGGAGGCACAACCAGAGAGACAAATGATGCCCTCATTGTATTTTTCCATCAAATCATGGTCGATGCGCGGCTTGTAATACATACCATTTAGCTCCGCTTCAGTCATCAGACGGCAGAGATTTTCGTAACCCTTTTCGTTCATAGCAAGAAGAGTTAGGTGAAAACGCTCTTTGTCATGAGCTGGGTCTTTGTCGGTGTATTTTCGGGCGGCGACGTAAGCCTCTAGGCCAAGAATTGGCTTAATCTCGGCGTCATAAGCAGTTTTATAAAGCTCGACGAGGCCGGTCATGGTGCCATGATCTGTCACCGCGACCGCTTCCATGCCCTCAGATTTAACAAAATCAATCAGGTCTGGAATTTTAGTCAAGCCGTCTAGTAAAGAATATTGAGTGTGGTTGTGGAGGTGTACAAAATCAGAGGGGATGCAAGTCGCCCCTGTCGAGATTGGCGTAAATTTAACCTCCTGGCTCATGTAATAATTATAGCATAAATATCAAAAGTCATACAAACCCAGAGAGAATCTCCGTCAAATTGAGTTTCGCCAAAGTTTTTGCCAAATTTTATTCAAGCCTCTCCATCATATGTTATAATTATAAGATAAAACACGCGAGGATATTTTTATGGACAAATACGACCCTATTAAAATTGAAGAAAAGTGGCAAAAACGCTGGGAAGAGGAACAGGCCTTCAAGGCCTCGGAGGACAATCTAAAGACCGAGGATGGTCGTCCCCGGGCAAAGATGTATCTCGCGGAGATGTTCCCCTATCCCTCTGGCGCCGGCCTCCATGTCGGCCATGTCCGCAATTTTACCATCGTCGATGTGCTTGCCCGCTTTTATCGTCAACAGGAAATGAATGTCCTCCGCCCCTTTGGCTACGACACTTTTGGCCTCCCCGCCGAGAACTATGCCATCAAGACCGGCATCTCCCCGAAAGAGGCTACAAAGACCAACATTGATAATTTTAGAAAACAGGCTAAACGCCTAGGCCTCGCCATTGATTGGTCCCGCGAAATCAATACCTCTGACCCAGAATATTATCGCTGGACTCAGTGGTGCTTCCTCCAGCTTTATAAAAAAGGTCTTGCCTATCGTAAAGAGTCTGAACAATGGTGGTGTCCGGTTGATCAGACCGTCCTTGCTAATGAGCAGGTTGAAGGCGGTAAATGCTGGCGCTGTGGCCATGAGGTCGAAAAGAAAAAGATGAAACAATGGTTCTTCAAGATTACCGACTACGCCGATGAACTCCTAGACGACCTCAGCTCCCTCGATTGGCCCGAGAAAATTAAAGTCATGCAGAAGAATTGGATTGGCCGCTCCGAAGGCGCTGAAATCAGATTCCAAATCGTTTCTTCAAATACAGCAGAAAAGTCGCGACATGCGCGTGACTTTTCTGCCGAACTAGGTTCTTCTCGTTGGGACTCTTCTTCCGAAGAAGAGTCCCAGATATGTGTCTTTACAACTAGGCCAGACACATTGTTTGGCGCGACTTTCCTAGTTTTGGCCCCCGAACACCCTCTGGTCGCCTCGCTCGTCACCGATGAAACCCGCGAAAAGGTCGAGGCCTATATTAAGAAAACTCAAAAGAAATCCGACATCGAAAGACAAGAAAACAAGGAAAAAACTGGTGTCTTTACGGGTTCTTATGCAATTAACCCCGCTACCGGCGAAAAAATCCCGATTTGGATCGCCGACTATGTTTTGATTGGCTACGGCGAAGGCGCCATTATGGCTGTCCCTGCTCACGACGAGCGAGATTATGAGTTCGCCAAAAAATTTGACCTACCCATTAAAACTGTTATCGAAAAACCTGAAAACTCAGATGACGACAGTGAATGTTATGGCGGCGAGGGTAAACTCGTCAATTCCGGCGAATTCAATGGTCGCGATGCTTCTGATGCCCGCGAGCAAATCGTTGCTTGGCTCGAAAAACAGGGAATTGGTAAGGGCAAAGTGACTTATAAAATGCGCGACTGGCTCATCTCTCGCCAGCGCTATTGGGGCTGCCCGATTCCGATTGCTTATGACAAAAACGGCGACCCCCACCCCATCCCAGAAGATCAGCTCCCCGTCCTCATTCCTGAAGTAGAGGATTACAAGCCCGATAATTCCGGCCGCTCCGCCCTCGCTAAGGCGACCGATTGGCTAAAGGTCACAATCGACGGCGAAGAAATGACTCGCGAGACCGATACCTTGGATGGCTACGCCTGTTCTTCTTGGTATCTCTGGCGCTACGTTTCAACTCATGATGCCAAGCACGCTTGGGACCCTGAGGCAATTAAATATTGGGCCCCGACCGACATCTATGTCGGCGCAGACCATGCCGTCGCCCATCTTCTTTATATTCGCTTCTGGTGTAAGTTCTTTGCGGATCAGGGCTACCTCCCCTTCCGCGAGCCGGTTAAAACTCTGCTTTACAACGGCTACATCAATGCCCCTGATGGTCGCAAAATGAGCAAGAGCAAGGGCAACGTCATCGACCCTCTAGATGTGATTAATTCCGGCTACGGCGCCGATACCCTCCGCACTTATGAGATGTTTATCGGCCCTTACGACCAAGACGCTTCTTGGGACACCAATAGCATCGGCGGCGTCTACCGCTTCCTAAACCGCTGCTGGACTCTCTGCTTTAACGATGATTATAACAAGAATGACAACAGTCTAGTTAGAAATAAGACAATAAAGCGCGTCACCCAAGACCTCCACAGAAGAAGCTTCAATACTGCTGTCGCCGCCCTTATGGAATATGTCAATGAGCTCTACAAGGCCGGACCCGAAAAAGAGGACGTCATTGCCCTTGCCAAGCTCCTTGGCCCCTTCGCGCCACATCTCTCCGCCGAAATGCTCGAGCATCTCGAGGCGGATGACGTCTGGCCAACATGGGACGAGACCAAACTAGTTGAAGACGAAATCGAAATCGTCGTTCAGGTCAATGGCAAACTTCGCGCTAAAATCAAAATCAGTGCCGAAGATGCCAAAAACCAAGCCGCCGTCGAGAGCAAGGCTCTAGAAGATGAAAACGTCCAAA
The DNA here is from genome assembly GCA_964566585.1 of uncultured Candidatus Saccharibacteria bacterium. Lineage (GTDB taxonomy): Bacteria > Patescibacteriota > Saccharimonadia > Saccharimonadales > Saccharimonadaceae > Nanosyncoccus. Next base: position 9,062 of record CAZMIW010000008.1, read on the forward strand.
AATTCGTGAAAAGTACTCCAAAAAAGACCATCTACGTCGAGCGCGCCAAGCTCCTCAATATCGTCGCTTAAAATTTCCCTCTTGAAAATATAAATTATCTATGCTATTATATTTAACAAGTTATAGAATAATAGGAGCATAAAATGCCAGAACCTAAAAAACAGAGCAGCCCTCGGAAGACCGGTCTACGTCGGAGCCACCTCCGTTTGAAGCTTGCTCGCAGCGTTAACAAGAAATCCCCGGTTAAAGCTTTTGAAACCGCAAAGAAAACCCCAAATCTAAAGGTTAAAACGAATAAAACCAAGGCAAAAAAGAAGTAGCATATGGCAAGTAATCGGCATTTAGGTAGAATAATATCTCTCCAGAGCCTCTATGAATACGAGTTCCGGAGTATGGCGGGCGATACTACGGCCGACATTGATACGATTATCGCGAAAAACATCGTGCCTTATGAGAAGGCGCTAGGCGATACGGAGTTTGTTTATGCCTTGACGAGAGGCGTTGCGAAAAATCTCAAGCATCTCGACGAGGCTATTCAGCCTATCGCGCCTGAGTGGCCCATCAACACTATTGCGGCTGTCGATCGTAATACCTTGAGAATCGGCTACTATGAGCTCGAGTCCTGTAGTGATACCGTACCGCCCAAAGTTGCCATCAACGAGGCCGTAGAGCTTGCCAAGGCTTTCGGCTCGGACAACTCTTCTAAATTTATCAATGGAGTTTTAGGGACGGCTCTAAAAAAGCTGTATCCTGATTTTAAGGAAAAAGATGAACAATCAAACCAGAATAAGAGAAGCGGCGAAGCGTCCTCTGGGGAAGACCCAAAGGCCGATAGCGCGCCGAAAAATTCCGGAGGCATTACCGACTAAATCCTACAAGGAATCTCCCTTCTCAAAACTCAAAAATTCAGTCTTTAGAAAAAAACCCGCTATCAAGGAAATCGTGCGCGAGCCGACTTCTGGTGGCATAGTTTTTCGCATGAGTCGAGACCGAAAAGACATCGAGATTCTCTTGATTCAAGATTCTAAAAATCGTTGGACTATTCCAAAAGGTCATATTGAACCCGGAGAAACCGCTAAAACTACCGCCATCCGCGAGATTGGTGAGGAGGCCGGCCTCCATCACGTCGAAGTTCTGACTTGGCTTGGCAAAATCCATTTTAAGTATCGCCGGATGGACAAATTAGTCCTCATGACTACCCAGATTTACCTCGTCCGCGCCCTCGACTCTCACGAAATCCCCACTAAGGAAAAATGGATGAATGGTATTAAGTGGTTTAAGTTTAATGATGCGCTCGACGCTATCGAATACGAAGATATCGAAAAACTGATGTTAATCGCTAAAAAGAAAATTCGCTCAGGAGAAATTTAGATGAACAATATTGATTTTATGACCAAAGCAGAGATAGCCGAGTACGAAGACTTTGCTACCAAGAGACTAGGCTTTAAGTTTCATGACATTAATCTATTAGTGACCGCTCTGACCCACCGTAGCTACGTCAACGAACACCTTAAAACTTGCGTCGAGCATAATGAGCGGCTCGAATTTCTCGGGGATGCAATTTTAGAGGTAGTCAGCTCGGATTTTCTCTTTCGCAATTTCAACGAGCCAGAAGGGGTGATGACCGCCTGGCGTTCAACTCTTGTCCGCACCGAGTCTATCGCCGAGGCTGGGATTAAGCTCGGCTATGGCCCGCTCGTCCGTCTCTCTCGCGGCGAGAGCAACAGCTCAAATCGCTCTCATGAGTCCATCATGGCCGACTGCTTCGAGGCGGTCATCGGGGCTATTTATATCGATCAAGGTTTTAGGATCGCCCGCCGATTTATCCATGACCACATCCTCGTTAAGATTGATGAAATCATCGAGGAAGACAGCTGGCGCGACCCCAAGTCTTATTTCCAAGAGCTCGCTCAGCGTTTTAGCGGTGTTCCGCCCCAGTATCGCACTCTCCGAGAGGAGGGCCCAGACCACGACAAGACCTTTACTGTCGCAGCCTATGTAGGCGGCCAAGTCCTCGCCAAGGCCTCCGGCCATTCCAAACAGGAAGCCCAGATTATTTGTGCTCGAACAGCCATTCGAAAGTATAAAAAGTGGTATAAAGACGAAATCCCTCCGCATGAAAATCCGGAGCGACTCTGTCCGAACTGGCTAGATTTGGTTTAGTGCATACAGTGCTATCCCCGCCGCGACAGAAACGTTAAAAGATTCTTTTCTCCCCTTCATCGGGATTTCCAAGAACAAATCAATCTCTGGATAGAGCTCTCTTGGGATACCGTTCACTTCCTCACCTAGAACCAAAACTATTTTCTTCGCATCAGTCTTAAAATCATTTAGTAAGATACTTTTTTGCGCCAGGTTATTTTCCAATCCAATAATCTGAAAACCCTGCCCTTTCAATTCTGCAAGCGCCTTATTAATATCTTCCGACCAAGAAACCTTAACCATCTCCTCTGCCCCCAGTGCAGATTTTCCAATCTGATGTTTTAGTTTTGAGGACAGATGCGGGAGCAACCCCGGCTTTTTGAACCATGGCGTATAGCCCGAACAGATTACGCTAGAAATACCTAGGCCCTCTGCCGTCCTTAAAATTGCCCCGACATTATAAGCCGAGCGGATGTTATGTAACACAATAATTATTTCCATTGAGAATATTATACATCCTGTCTTGATTTTTTCATAAAAAAGGTTTATAATTACCCTACTATTAGTTAATAAGGAGAAATTATGCTAGCGATTCGTATGCAGCGTAACGGCCGAGCACACTATCCTGTGTATCGGATAATCGTCCAAGAAGCGCAGCGCCATCCTCTTTCGGGTCGCGTTGTTGCCGAGGTCGGCAATTACAACCCCAATACCAAACAAACTACTCTCGACAAAGAAAAAGTCGAGTTCTATCTTAAAAACGGAGCCCAGCCCTCTACTCGCGTCACCCGGATTTTAAAGGCGAACAAAATCAAACTCCCAGCCTGGGTCAAAGATGCTCCAAAGAAGCAGGCTAGTCCAAAGCATGCTGACAAGCTTCGCAAAAATCAGCCGAAAGAAGCTCCCGCTGAAGAAGCTCCGGCCGCTGAAGAAACTGCAGCCACAGAAGCTTAAGTATGATATAATTTAATTACAGTAAATGAAGGAAAAATCTTATGTCAACTATCGATCAGCAATTCGTAGAATATATCGTAAAAACCCTCGTTAACAATCCCGACAAAGTTTCCGTCGAGCGCACCATTGACGAAAAAGGTGTCTTGCTCGCCTTAACCGTCGACCCTGAAGACGTCGGTCGTGTTATCGGTAGAAAAGGCATCACCGCCCAATCTATTCGCTACCTCTTGCGCGCCCTCGGCACTAAAAATGATGCTCGTTATAACCTTAAAATTGTCAATACCGACGAAGAGGGCCATCCGCGTCGCCATGAGGCCGCTTCCGTAGAAGAGACCCCCACTCTAGATGATGCCGCTCCGGCCGTAGATGATGAGGTTGAGGAGCCAGAAGAGGCTAGTGAGACTTCTGACCTCGCCGAGCGCACCCGCGCCGAACTCGAAGATCTTGATGACTTAGAGATTTAATAAAAAAGTTCCACTTTTTTGAAAAAAGCTCTTGCATTTTAATTCATCAACGTATATAATAGAAACAGTTCTAATAAAGCTTTAAAACTGCGAAACAAAGCTAAGAACCATCAATCAAAAAGTTGAGAGTTTATATGCTTAACAAGCCGCCAGTAAAATGGCGGTTTGTTGGTTTTAGACGAAAAAACTCTTGCAAAATTTGGCAAAATAATATAAACTATCTATCAAGAAGTAGTGTGTCCTATTTTTGGTTAATGCAGGGGCTTAGCGGACTCAGGCATGAAATAGTGACAGTATTCTTCGGCGCTAAGAATATCAAATACACTAATAAAAGAGGTATAAAGTGAGTAATACTGCGAAGAGCAACACTAGGGTCTTCTTTACTGAAGGCGATCAAGCTCTCCCGATTCCTGATTTGATTGCCCATCAAAAGGATTCTTGGGAGGACTTTGTCAAAAACGGCCTGCGAGAAGTTTTCTCGGAGCTAAATCCGATTGACGACTATACCGGCCAAAAATTATCCTTGAGGTTTAAGGACTATGAGTTCCGCGCCCCGAGTCAAAACGAACACGACGCAAAAATCAACCTTATGACCTACGAGGCTCCACTTCACGTCAAAGTAGAGCTCGAGAACAAAGTCAAAGGCACTAAAAAGGAACAAGACATCTTCTTTGGCGATTATCCTTGGATGACCGACCGCGCCACCTTCATTATTAATGGTACCGAGCGCGTTGTCGTCTCTCAGCTTATTCGCTCTGCCGGCGTTTTCTTTACCGCCGAAAATATCAACGGCAAAAATTACTATGGCGCGAAGGTCATTCCTGGTCGCGGTGCTTGGCTCGAATTTGAAACTGCGGTAAACGGCGCAATTTACGTCAAAATCGACCGTCGCCGCAAAATCCCGGTAACTACTCTCTTGCGCGCCCTTGGCATTTCAAAGAAGAACGAAATCCTCAGTAAGTTTGAAGATATTGATACCGGCGAAATTAAATACATCGAGGCAACTTTAGATAAAGATACTACCTCTGGCCAGTCCGAGGCTTTAATCGAGGTCTATCGTAAGCTCCGCCCGGGTGATCTCGCCACTGTCGAAAACGCTAAGTCGATGATTGAGCGCACCTTCCATGATTATAAGCGCTATGATTATTCTGCTGTTGGTCGCTTCAAAATCAACCAACGACTTGGTTTTGACACTCCCAACGACAATGAGCACCGCACTCTCCAGATGGAGGATTTAATCGCCATCATCAGCGAGATTATCCGCCTCAACAATACTCAAGAGCCAAAGGACGATATCGACTCTCTGTCAAATCGCCGCATTAAGCTCGTTGGCGAGCTCGTTCAGCGCCAGTTCCGCCTCGGTATGCTCCGCCTCCAGAGAAACATTTTAGACCGGATGTCCATGGCTAATGTCGAGGACGTCACTCCATCTCAGCTCATCAATGCTCGCCCGGTCGTCGCCGCGGTCAAAGAGTTCTTTGCCTCTTCTCAGCTTTCTCAGCTCATGGACGAGACCAATCCGTTCTCTGAGCTCGCGCACAAGCGTCGTCTCTCCTCTATGGGCCCTGGCGGCTTAACAAGGGAGCGCGCCGGCTTCGACGTCCGCGATGCTCACCCGACTCACTACGGCCGCATTTGTACCGTCGAGACTCCAGAAGGCGCCAACGTCGGTCTCGTGCTTAACCTTGCTACCTACGCTCGGATTAATCAATACGGCTTTATCGAGGCTCCTTACCGCGTCGTCAAAAATGGCAAAGTCACCGACGAGGTCGTCTATGTCGACGCCGCTACTGAGGAAGACATGGTTATTGCCGACACCTCCGCTAAACTTGATAAAAACGGTAAATTTGTCGAGGCTCGCGTTTCCGCTCGCGTCCATGGCCATCCGACTCAGGTCGAGTCTAGTAAGATTACCCACATCGACGCCGCACACAAGGAGATTTTAGGCGTCAGTGCTAGCCTCATTCCGTTTGTCGAGAAAAACCGCGTCGACCGTTCTCTTATGGCCTGCGCCATGCAGAAACAGGCTGTACCTCTATTGAAACAAGACAACCCAATCGTCGGTACCGGTATCGAGGGCGAAGTTGCCAAAAATACTTCTCAGCTCATCACCGCTAAAGAAGATGGCGAAGTCATCAAGGCCGACGGTGTCTCTGTCATTGTCCGCTATAAGAATGCTGGCGATGTCGAGTATCCGCTCATTCATTTTGAAAAGACTAACGACGACCGCTGTTATAATCAACATTGTCGAGTTGCTCGTGGACAAAAGGTCAAAAAGGGTGATACCCTAATCGAAGGCGCCTCAATCAACGAGTCTGAGCTCGCCCTCGGTCGCGACCTCCTCGTCGCCTTCATGCCATGGCGTGGCTATAACATGGATGACGCTATCGTCATTTCTTCTCGACTCGTTCAGGACGACGTCTTGACTTCTATCAATATTAAAGATTACGACGTCGAGGTTCGCGAGACTAAGCTCGGCCCGGAGCAGGTCACCCGTGATATTCCAAATGTCTCTGAACACTCTTTAAGACACCTTGGTGATGATGGCATCGTCGCCGTCGGTTCAGAGGTCGTCCCGGGCGATATCCTCGTCGGTAAAATCACTCCAAAGGGTGAGACCGATCTATCTTCAGAGGAGCGTTTGCTTCGTGCTATCTTTGGTGAAAAGGCCAAAGATGTCCGCGATACCTCCGTTCGCATGAATGGCGCCTCGACCGGTAAGGTCGTTGGTGTCCGCGTCTACACTCGCGAAAAGGGCCACGAGCTAAAAGCCGGCGTAATTATGCAGATTAAAATCTTTGTCGCCGAGCTCAGAAAAATCGGTGTCGGCGATAAGCTCTCTGGTCGCCATGGTAACAAAGGTGTGGTCTCCCGCGTGCTCCCTATAGAGGATATGCCGTTCATGGAGGATGGCACTCCGATTGACGTAATTCTTTCGCCAATGGGCGTACCGAGCCGTATGAATCTCGGTCAGCTCTTTGAAATCCACCTCGGTATGGCCGCTAAGAAGCTCGGCTATAAGGTCGCGACCCCGTCCTTCAACGGTGTCCCGGATGAGATTATTTCGAATGAGCTCGAAAAGGCCGGCTTTGAAAGAGATGGGCGTGTCCAGCTCTACGACGGCATGACCGGCGAACCTTTCGAGGAGCGTACTTCCGTCGGTGTGATGCACATGCTAAAACTTCACCACATGGTCGATGATAAAATCCATGCTCGTTCCACCGGTCCTTACACTATGGTTACTCAGCAGCCGCTTGGTGGTAAGGCTCAAAACGGTGGCCAGCGCTTTGGAGAAATGGAGGTCTGGGCTCTCGAGGCCTATGGTGCCGCTACCACTCTCCAGGAAATGTTGACTATCAAGTCTGACGACGTTTATGGCCGTGCTAAGGCCTACGAAGCCATCATCAAAAAGACTCCGATTGAGGGGCCAAAACTCCCGGAGGGCTTTAATGTCCTTGTCAAGGAGCTTCAAGGCCTCGGTTTGAAAGTCGACTTGCTTGACCATGGCGATAGTACCGACGCCTCAGACGTTATTGAGGAAACTTCGCGCGAGATTGAAAAGTCTCAAGATGATAAACTGATTTATGATCGTATTGAAGCCGAAAAGCGGGCCGAGCTTGAGGCTATGACTACTAAAGATGCCGCCGAAATGCTGGGGGATGACGCGGACGATATGAATATAACTGACGAAGAAGGCGGAGACTTAGAGAGTTCTCTTGACGAAGAGCTCGACGAGGACGACGGCGCCGTTGACTTCGGGGAAGAAGAGGAGTAAATTATGGCTTGGATGGACAATTTTATCTCTGCTTCCGATTTCGACTCTATTAGACTTAGTGTCGCATCGGCAGAAGACATATTAAACTGGAGCTACGGCGAAGTCACAAAGCCGGAAACCATCAACTACCGCACTCAAAAACCTGAACGTGACGGTCTATTCTGCGAGCGTATCTTTGGCCCGACTAAAGATCTAAACCCGCATGATTCAAAACTAAAAGGCGCCCGCTTCCGCGAGGCGGCCGTAGATAAAGAAGGAAACCTTGTTACTCGCTCGATTGTTCGCCGCGAGCGCATGGGTCATATCACCCTTGCCGCCCCGGTCGCGCACATCTGGTTTATGCGTGGCACTCCTTCTCCGATTTCCTTGCTTCTTGGCCTCACCGTCAAGAACATTGAAAAAGTCGTCTACTTTGCCTCTTATCTCATCATTGAAAGTCATGATGACGAAATTCAAAAAGTCATCTCCGATTTAGATGCTCAGACCGAGGCTTCTCGCCAAGCAATTAAAATTCGCTACGAAAAGGCCGCCAAGGATAAGAATGCCGATAGCAAAGCTCTCGCCGAAGAGGAGGCTAAAGAGCTAGACGAGCTAAATGGCGACTATGAAAAGCGCAAAAGTATTTTGAACGGCCTCAAGAAAGGCGCTGTTATTTCCGAGATTGATTATCGCAATCTCCCAGATGATTACGACGATTTAATCGAAGTCGAAATGGGCGCTACCGCTATTAAAACCATGCTCGACCAAATCAATGTCGAGGAGCTCATCGGTAGTATCAAAGAGGAACTAGCCGATGCTCGTGGCCAACGCGAGAAAAAATTATCTAAGCGTCTCAAGGTCATCGAGGGTATGCAAGCCGCTGGTATTAAGCCGTCCGACTTGGTCCTGACTGTCATCCCGGTCATCCCTCCGGATCTCCGCCCGATGATTAGCCTCCCTGGTGGCCGTTTCGCGACTTCCGACTTAAACGACCTCTATCGTCGCGTCATTAACCGTAACAATCGTCTCAAAAAGTTGATGGATTTAAACGCCCCAGAGGTTATCTGTAGAAACGAAAAGCGTATGCTTCAGGAGGCAGTTGATGCCTTAATTGATAACTCCGCCGCCCATGGCAACCGCACTGCAAACAGTACTAATGGCAGAAGGAAATTAAAATCCCTCTCGGATCTCTTAAAAGGTAAGCAGGGCCGCTTCCGCCAAAACCTTCTCGGTAAGCGCGTCGATTATTCTGGCCGTTCCGTTATTGTCGTCGGCCCAGAACTAAAATTGAATGAATGTGGTCTGCCAAAACAGATGGCTCTCGAGCTCTTTAAGCCTTTTGTCATCTCTTGGTTAATGGCCGGCGAGCACGCAGCCAATATCCGCTCCGCTACCCGCATGATTGAAGCCGGCGATAATATCGTCTGGGATGCGCTTGACGACGTCATTCAGGGCAAATATGTCCTCTTAAACCGCGCTCCGTCGCTCCACCGTCTCTCTATCCAGGCTTTCCAGCCCAAGTTGATTGATGGTAAGGCAATTCAGCTCCACCCGCTCGTCGCGACCGGCTTTAACGCCGACTATGACGGCGACCAGATGGCGGTCCACCTTCCTCTCTCCGACGATGCCCAGAAGGAAGCTCGTGAGCTCATGTCCGCCACTAAAAACTTGCTAAAGCCCGCCGATGGCGCCCCCGTCCTCTCGATTTATCAGGACGTCGTGCTCGGCATTTACTACTTGACTTATAATAAACCTGGCACTGCTCAGGATACCGTCAAGCCTTTCTCTAGTGTCTACGAGGCCGAGATGGCTTACGATCAGGGGATAATTCATCTCCAGACTCCGATTCGCGTCTTTGCGAAGAAGGAAATCCGCGAGACTACCCTCGGCCGCGTCATCTTCAACGAGATTTTACCAGAGGATTATCCCTTTGACAACTCTGTCCAGACCTCAAAACAGCTCAAGAAAGTCATGGCTAACATCTATGATATGTATGGCGCCGAAGAAACTGTCCGCATCGCTGATGCCGTTAAAGACCTCGCCTTCGAATATGAAACCATCGCGAGTGTCTCCACCGCCAAGGACGATTACCCGACTTACCCTGAGATTCAGGAGTTTATCGCACGGGGCGATGCCGAGACCGCTCGGATTCAGGATCAATACGAAGAGGGCTTACTCACCGAAGAGGAGCGTCACCGTTTGACCGTTTCCAACTGGCGCGACATCGACGACGAAATCTCTAAGTTCCTTCAGAACAAATTGGCCGATATGGACACCGACATCGCCGTCATGGTTAACTCTGGCGCTCGTGGCTCCATCTCTAACATCAAACTTGCCTCTGCCGAAATCGGTATCATGGTCGATATTAACAACAACGAAATCGAGCTCCCAGTCAAGAGTTCTTACAAAGACGGGCTCAACACCCTCGAGTCCTTCATCGCTACCCGAGGTGCTCGTCAGGGCCAGGTCTCGACCGCTCTCCGTACCGCGGACTCCGGCTATCTTACCCGCCGTCTCGTCGACGTCGCTCAAGATGTCTTCACTACTGATGAAGAGTCCGATGATCCCGGCTTCACCGTCTATAAGAAGGAAGTCGAGGATGCCGGCGTCGAGTTTTCCGCATGGATTTCTGGTCGCTACGCCGCCGAGGCCGTCCCGGGCTATGTCGACAAAGACGAAGTCATCACCAAGGAAATGGCCGACGCTATCTCTGCTGATGATAAAATCGAATACGCCAAAATCTACTCAATTTTGACCACTAAGTCTCTTGACGGTATTCCGCAAAAGGCCTACGGTATTGATATGTCTACGCGCGAGCTTGTCGCTCCGTTCCAGCCGGTCGGTGTCATCGCCGCCCAGTCGCTCGGTGAGCCAGGTACTCAGCTTACTCTCGATACTAAACACGGCTCCGGTGTTGCCGGTTCCGGTGCTATCGCTCGTGGTC
>CAZMIW010000009.1:0-17086 GCA_964566585.1 uncultured Candidatus Saccharibacteria bacterium
TCAACGATTGCCACCTCACTAAAAACGGCGAAACCAAAATCTCCGACCGCGCCCTTACCGCCATTGCCCTCCTCATCGCCGAATCCAACCCTTCCGAAAAACAACTCATTGTCGCCCTAATCCAAAAATTATTAGAAGATTAGGGAAAGATTCCCCCTTAGACTTCTCCCAAATTATTACCAACTTTAATTTCAACTTCTAATTTCACTTTCAGCTCCGGCGCAATCCCCTCCATCTCTCTCTTCAAAACCTCCGAAACTTGCGAGACTAATTCAGCCGGACATTCAACCACCAAAGAATCATGAATTTGCAAAACCAGAAAAGCCCCAGATGGCAAAATCTCATCTAGTCTTATCATCGCCCGCTTCATCAAATCCGCCTCCGTCCCCTGTATCGGCATATTACAAGCCGCCCGCTCCGCCGCCTGCCGCACCAGAAAATTCGCAGACTTCACATCCGGCGTCGGCCGCCTCCGGCCATAATAAGTCTCTACATACCCCTCATCCCTCGCCTGTGCCAAAATTTTATCAAGATACACTCGAATCGGCTTCCGAACCTCAAAATAATCATTGATAAACTTTTGCGCCTCATAAATTGGCATCTTCGTTTGCTCCGCCAATCCCTTTGCGCTCATCCCATAAAGCACCCCAAAATTAATCGTCTTCGCCGCTCGCCTCTGAGCCTTAGAAACCTTATCAAGCGGAACTCCAAACACATCCGCCGCCGTCTTCGTATGAACATCTATCCCTGAATCGAAATCAGAAATCAGCGCTTCGTCCCCCGCAAGCACCGCCGCAAGCCGTAGCTCAAACTGCGAATAATCCGCTTGAATAAACTTATACCCCGCCGGTGCTACGAACCCTTCCCGAATCCGCTTCCCCTCCTCCGTCCGTACCGGAATATTCTGCAAATTCGGGTTGACCGAAGACAATCGCCCCGTCGCCGTCACGTTCTCTGTAAAAGTCGTGTGAATTCTCCCCTCTCTGTCTGCCAACTCTGGCAAAGGTATAATATATGTGCCGAGAAGTTTCGAGACCTCTCGATATTCAATCACAAGCGGTACAATCGGATGCAACTCAGACAGTTTCAAAAGCTCGCTCGCCCCCGTCGAATATCCCCTGGATGTCTTTTTAATCCCCTTCGTCGGTAACCCTATTTTCTCAAATAAAACACTCTGCAGCTGCACTGGCGAATTGATATTAAACTCTTGCCTTGGCAAAGTCTTCTCCCCATTTATGTCTATCTCTGTTGCGTCAAAAATCTTTTGCTCTATTTCCACCACTCTTTGCTCATATTCCGCTTTCAACTCCCTAAAATACTCTCTCGAGATTTTAATCCCCTTCTCCTCCATCTTATAAAGCACCGGTATCAGCGGCAAATCATATTCCCGAAAAATCTCATACACCCTCGGAAGCTCCGCGAATTCTTCTCTCTGCCGATTATACTCGACCATTTTTTCCGCCTTCTCCTCTGGCGTTTCCTCAAATTGCAACATTATCTGTTTTTGCTCTTTGACGACCCTCTCAAGAGGATTTATCAAAAATTTCCCTTGCGTCAGGTCCCAAAACTCTGCTCCAGAAAGAATTTTCCTCGCAAATTCTGAATCTTCATGCATCTTCTGCTTAATGTCCCACTCGATAATTAAATTATCCGGTGTCTCTATTTCCTTTAATTCTTTCTCTTCTTTTTTATTTATCTCTCCTGCTTCTAATTCTTTGCTGAATTTTCTAACTAGCGAACGAAACTCTAATCGCGAAAGTGCCTCTATCACCTTCTTACTGTCCACCCTCAAATCTGGAATATCAGAGAGCACCACCGGCGCATCAAACATAATCTTCGCCAGTTTATAAGACATATACGCACTCTCTTTCCCTGCCACCAGTTTATCATGCACCGCGCCCTTTATCTTATCAATATTTTCATAAATCCCATCTAGGCTTCCATATTCATTCAACAGTCTCACTGCCCCCTTCTCACCTATCCCCGGCACCCCCGGAATATTATCGGATGCATCCCCCTTCAGCGCCTTCAAGTCTAAAAATTGCTCCTTAAAGATTCCATATTTCTTTTCCAGCGCCGAGACATCGATTTCCTCCAGCTTCGAAAACCCTTTTAAAAGCCGACACATCTTAATATTTTTATCAACAATCTGTAGCATATCAAGATCAGAAGAAACAATAATAGTTTCATAATCACTTGCCGAGGCTTCCCTTGCTAAAGTTCCAATTATATCATCAGCTTCATAATCATCACACTCAACAAAGCTCCAGCCAAAGCTAGCGACCAGCTCCTTGAGCAACGGTATCTGCACATAAAAATCCTCCCTCGGCTTCTTCCGCCCCGCCTTATAATCAGTATAAATCGCCTTGCGCTTAGAAATACTCGTCTTCGCCTTATCCCATGCCACCACCACTTTATCCGGCCGAATCTCACGAACGATTTCCATCGCAATCACCGCAAACCCATAAATACCCCCCGTCGGCGTCCCATCCGAAGTCGAGAGCGCCCCCATCGCATAATATCCCCGATAAAACACGCTCTTCCCGTCGATAATCACGAGCTTCTTCATCTAAAACTCAATCTCCTTTAATATCTCGGCTAGCCTCCCTGTCATCTCCTCGACCGTCCCATTGTTCAAAATATAATAATCCGCCCCCGCTATCGGCCCGCCCTTTTCTAGATTCTCAATTTCGCTCCGGTCACGCTCTTTAATCTCGTCTAGGTTAAACGGTCTATCTGGCCTTACCGCCACTCTCTTATACCGCAAATTTTTATCGACCACCACCGCCACAAACGTCAAAATCCCCGGAAACTCATGCTTCAAAATCCTATATTCAGTCCATGAATAAACCCCATCAAGCACAATTCGTCTCTGCCCCGCCAAGGCCAAATCATAAACCTCGTCAATCACCTGTCGAACCACCCAATCTTTCCCCTCCGTTTCACGAATTTCCTCGCGAAACTTCTTCTCACTCTCCCCGTCCGGCGTCCTTTCTATCCCCCGCTTCTCCATTTCCTTATAAATCATCCCCCCAAAATAAACCTTTGGCGTCCCCCTCTCCGTCATATAATCGACAGCTACACTCTTTCCGCTCCCCGCCATCCCCACAAAAGCAATTATCTTTACTCCCCTGTCCTTTAAACTCTTTTTCTCGTCCATATTACATCTAGTATACCACGTTTCCTCCGCTTATTTTTTACAATCTCACCACAACTCAAAAGGCTCATGCTATAATAAAATAAAGGTGGGTTTAAAAAGGAAGGAGAACCCTAATGAAAAACAATTGCAAATATATTTTCGTGACCGGCGGAGTTTTGTCTGGCGTCGGCAAAGGCATCACCGCCGCCTCCATGGGCGCCATTTTAAAGGCTAAAGGCTATAAGGTCACCATGCAAAAATGCGACCCCTATCTAAACGTCGATGCCGGCCTCTTAAATCCTGTCGAACATGGCGAGTGTTTCGTCACGAAAGACGGCGTCGAGACCGATCTCGACCTCGGCCATTATGAGCGCTTTCTCGATTTTGAGACCAATAAATATAGCATCACCCTTAGCGGTAGCATCTATAAAGAACTTATCGAAAAAGAGCGCTCCGGCGGTTTCCATGGCAAAACCGTCCAATTAGTTCCCCATTTTACCGATCTCGTCCAAGAAAAAATCGCCATGGCCTCTAAAGATTCCGACATCCACATCGTCGAAATCGGCGGCACCGTCGGCGATTATGAAGGTCTCGCCTTCCTCGAGGCCATCCGTCTCTTCGCGAACAAAGTCGGCCGAAGAAATTGCCTCTACATTTCCGTCGTCTACGTCCCTTGGCTAAACACCTCCAAAGAATTAAAAACCAAGCCCGCCCAAAACGCTCTTAAAGATTTAAGGGGCTTTGGCATCATCCCCGACATCGTCTGCGTCCGTTCTGAAAAGCCTTGTAATCGAAAAATCTGCGAAAAAATCGCCGCCTTCTCTGGCATCCCCAGCGAGGCCGTCTTAAACCTCCCCGACATCGAGTCCGTTTATGACGTCCCTCTCAACATCTTAAAATCCGGTGTCCTCGAAATCTTAAACGATTTCGTAAACGACGACAAAAAACCCGATATGAAAAAATGGGAAGAATTCTCCGTCCGCCGCAATAAAAAATACAACAAGACCGTCAAAGTTGGCCTCGTCGCCAAATACGTTGGCAACGAAGACACCTACATCTGCGTCACCGAAGCCTTAAAAGCCGCCGCCGCCTGGAACGAAGTCAATCTCGATATTATTTGGATAAATTCTGAGGACTTGGGAGCAGCGATGCGATGCGATGAAGGAGGAGCAACGGAGCGAAACGTACTAAAGGTGCGTAGAGCGAGTAGCGCATCTCCTGAAGAAGTAGCGCGCGCTGCTCTCGAGTCCTGCGATGGCTTGGTAGTGCCCGGCGGCTTCGGCCTCCGAGGTGTTGAGGGTAAAATCCAAGCTGCTAAGTACGCTCTCGAAAACAACAAGCCCTATCTCGGCCTCTGCCTCGGCCTTCAAGCCGCCTGTATCGCCGCCGCGAGACGCGCTGGACTAGAAGGCGCCGGCTCCGAGGAGTTCTTAAACGACGAAGATTTCAAAAAGCCCAAAGATTTCCAAAACGTCATTTATATTATGGAAGGCCAAAAAGGCAAAGAGTCCACTGGCGGCACCATGCGCCTCGGCGATTACCCCGCCACTCTGAAAAAAGGCTCTAAAACCGCCGAAATTTACCAGACCACTAAGGTCGTCGAGCGCCATCGCCATCGCTACGAAGTCAATCAAAAATATCTAGAAAGCATCAAAAAAGGCGGCCTCGTCGTTTCCGGGACTTCCCCCGACAAATCTCTCATAGAATTTGTCGAAGCCCCCGAAAATCCCTTCTTCATCGCCACTCAGGCCCATCCCGAGTTTAAGTCCCGCCCTCTCTCTGTCCACCCTCTATTTTACAATTTCATCAAAACATTAAAAGAGAGCCGCTAAAGGCGACCCTCTAAAGAACTACTTATAGGCCTTGGCTAATTTTCTTATATTTTCCGTCGGCAGCATCTTCGACAAGCGATCTAGCTCCCCCTTTCGGATCCGAACTACATCTCTCCTTATCATCTTCAGAAACCCCGGCAAACTAAACGACAATTCTTCGTCAAATCCTCTTGTATCGCATTTAGATTTGAGCCCCCTCTCGTTTACGGCTTCATCAATCGCCACCCAGTTACAAATCTCCTCTTCCACCGCATCTACCGATTCCGGCATCATCAAAAATTTCGGCATCTTTGCATTCTTGAGAGTCTCCATAAATTGGTCCCTAAAACTATCATAAACTTCCACTGGAATATTTCCCCATTTCTCTAAACCATTCTTCCGTAAATAGCTCGACATTGTCAAGCCATCTGCAAAGTCCGTCAAAAACGGATAAAGACTTGGAAGTTCCACTGTTTTTGCGACCGTCCCCCATGCACAAATTTTTGCCTCCGGATTCTTCTTGTGAATTAGTTCGAGCAATTTCATCTCCATAGCGCATTCTATTATATCTTCCCTATATTCGCCATTATAAAACATCGCGATTATAAAATCCGCCTCATACGGATTATTCGTCCTTTCTATATTGCATTTCTCGAACATCTTTTTCAGCTCTGTTGCATCTTCATATTCTCTGCCCTCCTTGCTATGCAAAGACAAATAGTATTTCTTCATAATCCACCTCCTTCAAAAACAGCCAAGCCAAATTTTAAATGTACTTTCCACATTATACTATAAAATTACCTTTTCTAAAACCCCCATTCGTCCAGATTCGTGATACAATTGAGTTATGGAAAGTGTTTTCACAAAAATCATCAAAGGGGAGATACCGAGTTATAAAATCTACGAAGACGAAAAGGCGCTCGCCTTCCTCGACATTCACCCCGAGACTTACGGCCATGTCCTCGTCGTGCCAAAACTCCAAGTTGACAAGATTTACGAGTTGCCCGAGCCCGAATATCAGGCCCTCATGAAGGCGGTCTACCAAGTCTCCGCCCATATGGAAAAAGTCTTAAACAAGCGCATCATCTGGAAAGTCATCGGCGTAGATGTTCCACACGCTCATGTCCACCTCATGCCCTATGACGAGGAATGGACCCCCGGGAGAGAGATAAAACTGTCCGAGGCCGAAATGAACGAGCTCCGCGAAAAATTGTCATTTTAATTCTTGAAAAATACCCTGATACACGCTATAATCTTTTCAGAACCGTTAAAAGAGGTTGAACGTTAAAAATTAGCTGATTTTTTCTGATGGATGAAGGGAGGGATCTGCATGACAGGATATCCATCAATCGATAAAATTCATCTTCAGGGGATTCCTGAGGAAAAGTTACATCCGGAGATTTTACCGGCCAGTATGCTTGCTACTTTTATGAAAATAAACGGCGAGCATCTCGACGAAGTCGCTGTAGAAGCGAACGGCGAGGTTTACACCAAGCAAAATTTAAAAGACGACGCCGTCAAGTTTGCCGGCTGGCTCTTAAAAAATGACGTCAAGGCTGGCGACAAAATCATCATTACAACGCCAAATTCTTACGAAGGCATCGTGGCGACTTTCGGCGCCAACGCCATCGGAGTAGCAGTAGCAGTCACACACCCGTTTGACGAGGTCAACGCCCAATCCTTTTACGACGAGTTAGATATGCACCATCCCAAAATGGTATTATTCTACGACAGCTCCGCCGCCTCGATCAGCGTCACTCGGCACCACGCCGAATACATCAACGCCGCCTTAGTGGCAAAGCCTCTGGACTCCTACACTAGGCAGAAACTTGGTTTTCGGGATATTATAGATTCGGCCGAAATTTCTCTCGAAGAAACCATGGCAGAAATCGAAAAGCACAGTCTCTCCGAGACGGACGAGCCGATGCTCTATCTCAAGACTTCCGGCTCTAGCTCAAAGCCCAAGACCTTGCCGTTCTCAAATCGCGCGATCTTTGCTACATTAATTTATGTGGTGAATTCCACTGGTACGGACACTAGAGATGAAGGAGTCAAAAAAATTCTCTGCCAAGCTTCATATTATCATGGCTATGGCTGGATGCCCCTATTCATAAGTGTCATAGGCGGAAACCCGATTATTTTGGCCGGTGCTACGCCAAAAGACATCGCCAACTACTACAAGTTAAAGCCGAGCTTCATTTTTGGCTCCCCTTTAACTTTGAAGCAGTTCATGGAACTTACGCCGAAAAACGCTGATGTCTCTTCAATCGTCGCTTTTTATTGTGCTGGCGCTGTCTTGCACGAAAAAGACTACGAAGAGGGCATCAAATATTTCAGAGACCGTGGTTGCCAAGCGGAAATTCGCAATAATTACGGCATCTCCGAAGGCCTTTGCATCGGCACCGTAGGGGATCATATTGCTCACGTTCCGGGTACTTCTGGAAAGTTCTACGTCGGCCCAGAATGGCTAATTGTGGACGAGGCAGGAAACGAGGTTAAATATGGAGAGACTGGAGAATTGATCGTTTCTGCCGCCTCGCTGTGCCAAGGATATTACGGAGACGAGGAGCTTACTAGAGAGCATTTCATAAAGAGGGATGGCAAAACCTTTTTTAAGACCGGAGATTCCTTTAGCCTCCGTGAGGATGGATATGTCTCCTTCCTCGGGAGAGATCGCCGCTTCTTCATTGCTGAAGGCATCTTTGAAAAAGTTAATTGCGAAACCGTCGAGGAAGCCATTTCTAGTTTAAATGGCGTTTACCAGGCCGCCGTCGTTGTCACGCCGGACGAAACTGGTTGCAGAGCTTTCATCGCCTTAGAAGACGGCTATGTTTCTAATAATACCGCCAAAGAGGAGCTCAAGAAGAGTTTAACCAAACTTCTCAAAAGCTACCAAATGCCCCGAGAATTCGTCTTTATCGACAAAATCCCGATGATGGAAAGCGGCAAGGTAGATTATAAGTTACTCGAGACCATGTGATTTAGGAAAAATCGGCTAAAATCTACCGCCCGGAGAAATTCGGGTGGTATTTTTTTAATGCTTATGCTATAATGACTATAAATAACCAAGGAGAAATATGCAACTCATTCGTGCTTTACTTATCGCAGCAGCCGCCATAGTCGTATTATCTGGTATTTCCGTTTTCTTTGGAAGCCGCAAACAAGAAAGAAAATCTGCCAAATATTTCCTCTTCGCCACTCTTGGAGTCGCACTTTGGACCATTGCCATTTTTATCGCTCTTGATATGCCGAATGCCTCTGCTGATTTTGTCCATTTTATAATCACTTGCATCATCGCTGGCATTACAATTTGCGACGTCAGCATATTAGCTTTCCTAGGTTACGGGTATAAAGGCGGCAAACTCCTGACTATCCTTTTTACTATTGGTGGCACGATTCTAGCCACCTTGTTAGCTTATGATTCCTCGCTATTTTATAGTTCCTATGATCTAAGCGCCGGCTACGTACGCATCGTAGTTGACCACAATTGGCACTTCTATGCGTTAATCGTCTATTTCTTCCTAATCTCCATCACTTTCTCTAGTTATCTTTTGAGGCGTATTGAAGAAACTAAAAATCCCGGCCTCAAAAATGGCCTTAAAGTCTATCTCGTCGGCCTTTCCATCAGCGGCATCCTAGCTCTCCTCTTTGATCTTATTTTCCTCACTTCTCTACCAAGTCTCATTTGGATTGGTCCATTAGCTATTATCATCTCCATAATAGCTTTCTATTTCTCCGTCGCCAAATTCGGCACTTTAAACATGGACTCCAAATGGATGAAAGCTATGTCTGGCGTCATCCTAGTCGGCGTCGCCGTCATTGTCTATCTCCTCGCCTTCTACCTTGTCTCCACCCTCACCTAGTAATATGATATAATATTACTAGTTTTATGTTGGAACTAAAAAATATTAAATTCAAAGTACGGAATGGAAACAAAGACCGCCAGATTTTAAATGATATTTCTATGAAATTTAAATCTGGTGAGCTAGTAGTTTTGACCGGCCCAAACGGCAGTGGCAAATCTACTTTGGCTGAAATCATTATGGGGCTAAAGACTCCAGACCAAGGGCAAGTTATCCTAAACGGAGAAGATATCACTAAAAAAACTATCACTGAGCGTGCTGAACTTGGTATTTCTTATTCGTTTCAACAGCCGATTTGTTTTAAAGGAGTTACCGTTAGAGATTTATTAGAAATCGCTAACCCAGGGAATAAAAATTTTGATGAGCTAGCAACTGTAGGCTTAGATAAATCCGAATATTTGGAACGCGAAGTCAATAAAACCCTCTCGGGTGGCGAACTAAAACGTATTGAGATTGCTACCGTTCTAGCTAGAAATTCCAAAATTATAATTTTTGATGAGCCTGAAGCCGGCATTGACATTTGGAGTCTGGATAATCTTATTAAAATTTTTGAAAATCTCAAAAAAGAAAACAAGGATCGCGTTATTATTATCATTTCACACCAAAAACCAATTATAAAAATTGCTGATCGAGTGGTAGTTCTAAAGAAAGGTAAACTATGATGGAGCTTGATGAGATTGAAAAAGAATTGCTAGGGCGGGTGGCCGACATTTCTGGTATACCGGAAGGGGCTTATAATTTTCGAGTTAACGGAAAATCCATCGGCAAGAATAGCACCGCAAATATTGAGGTAGAAACAAAGACAGATAAAAGCGGCCTAAATGTCAAAGTTAAACCTGGCACAAAAAAAGATGTCGTACACATCCCTGTTATTATTAGTAAAAGTGGCCACAAAGAAACTGTTTATAATGATTTTTATATTGGCGACAATTCCGAAGTGACGATTGTGGCTGGCTGTGGTATCTACAATTGTGGCGCCAAAAGTTCTATCCACGATGGAGTGCATGTTTTTCATGTTGGGAAAAATTGCAAAGTCAAATATATTGAGAAGCATTATGGCACCGGGCCTTCGGCTGGTAAAATTTTGAATCCAACTACAGAGCTTCATCTAGAAGAGAACTCCTATGTAGAATTAGAGCTTGAGCAAATTGCTGGTGTTGATTCTACTAATCGCCTCACTAAGGCGGAGTTAGAGAAGAATGCTAAAATTAATGTAGTAGAAAAGCTCTTAACGCATGGGCGCCAAGTGGCAAAAAGCAATATTGAGGTAAATTTAAATGGCGAAAACTCTACCGCCGACATCGTTTCTCGTTCTGTCGCTCGTGATATTTCAAAACAAGATTTTAAACTACATATTACGGGGAAGACTACCTGTCGTGGACATTCTGAATGTAATGCTATAATCACAGATGATGCTAAAGTAGTAGCTACGCCATCGTTAAATGCCGAAAGTCTGAATGCTGAATTGATTCATGAGGCGGCTATTGGCAAAATCGCCGGCACCGAAATTAATAAACTTATGACACTTGGGCTAACTTCTACTGAGGCCGAAGCCCAGATTATCAATGGTTTTTTGAAGTAAAAAATGGCGGAAGCGTTCAGCCCTTGGGACCTGTCGCTGAAGCCATTTTGCGAAGCAAAATGGCGGAAGCGAGAGGATTCGAACCTCCGGTACGGTTACCCGCACACACGCTTTCCAAGCGTGCTCCTTAAACCACTCGGACACACTTCCGCAAGTACTTCTAGTTTATCACATCTCCCCTAAAATTAAAACCCCATATCATCAAAAAATGGTATAATAGATTAAATAACAAGGAGATAAAATATGTCTATCGAAAAAGCTGGCGAATTTGTCGAAAAATTCTTTACCGACGATGGGTTTATGGTTCAGGCCATCAAAGAGAGTGGTCTAGACAAATATAAAAAAGAGACCGGCTCCGACCCTAGCGAAAAGGAACAGTTCGAAATGATGACCCGGGCCGCTAAACTCCTCGGCTATGACATGACCCCCGAGGAATACGCTACCGCTAGCCGCGCCTACTTCAACCAAATCGGCGGCTGGCAATCCCTCCGCAAGGTCTTCCATATCGCCACCGCCTTCAAAAAAGCCGAAGGTATCGAATAATAATTTCAAGAGCCTAAAAATACCTCCGTACCTGGAGGTATTTTTCGTAAATCAACGCTACCTCTTATTATACCACTTACGCTTAAAAATGTCAAATTTTCCTCTTGAAAAATCGATACTAGTACCATATAATAAATTTAAATTAACTAATCCAAGAGAAAAATTAGAATGGGCAATACTGTTATCGAGCTAAAATCTTTGAGCCGCTCCTATGGCTACGGCGAAGGCACGACCTACGCTCTCAAAGATTTCGATTTGACGGTAAAACGCGGCGAATTCATCATGATTATGGGCCCCTCCGGCTGCGGCAAGACTACCTTATTAAACATCATCGGCCTCCTCGACCGCCCCAATTTCGGCTCTTACATTCTAGACAACGAGCCCGTCGCCCGCCTCTCCGCCCGCAAAAAAGCAAAACTAAGGAGCACCAAAATCGGTCTCATCTTTCAAGATTTTAATCTCATCCCTACCCTAAACGTTCTTGATAACGTCGCCCTCCCCCTGACTTACTCCGGCAAAAAATCTTACAAAAAGCGCTATCTCCTCTCGGACCAAATCTTAAAACGTTTCCATCTCGAAAAGCGTGAATATTTCCTTCCCTTCCAGCTCTCTGGCGGCCAAAAACAGCGCGTCGCCATCGCCCGCTCTCTTGTCAGTAAGCCTGAAATCATCCTCGCCGACGAGCCTACTGGTAATCTCGACTCTCGCTCCGCCCATATCGTCATGGAGGAGCTAAAATCTATCCACGACGAGGGCAATACCATTATTATGGTTACTCATAACCCTAGCTTAACCACTTACGCTACCCGCGTCATCCATATGCTCGACGGCCGCATCGACACCGACATCAAGACCGTCGCCGACAGCGATCTCCCCCAGCCTATCTCCGTCCATTTCGGCCATGCTAATCTCGACCTCAAAAATCAAGAGCTTCCCGCAGAGACCAAAACTGAAGACCTCGAAATCGAAATCACCGCCGAAGTTAAAAAGGATCAGAAAAAGAGCAAAAGCAGTAAGCATAAAATTAAAAAGCTTCAAAAGAAAGCCGCAAGGACCAAACGAAAGGAGGAAACTTAAATGTCCCTACTTCTCGGCACTCATTATAAACTCGCCTACGACCAAGTCACCCGAAACCGCGCCCGCTCCTTCCTGACCGGCCTCGGCATCGCCATCGGCGTCGCCAGTATCATCCTCATTCTCTCTCTTATGGGCAGTATCAAAAATATGGTCAACGGCCAAATTAACGCCGCCGGCGAGAGCCTTATCGTCGTCCGCCCCAGCACAAATCAAGCCCCCGTCGACAACATCTTAAGCGATTTAACCTCCACAAACCAATATTTAACTAGCAACCTTAGCCTAAGTGATGTCAAAATCATCAAGGGTCTCGACGGCATCTCCGCCGCCGCCCCTCTCGCCGCCACCGTCACGACCCTTGCCGCAGACCGCCTCGACGACAATGGCAAGTCCTACGTTCACACTATCGACTCCGGCTCTCTCGTCGGCACAACCAAAGATTTTGAGTCTATCGAAAACCTCGTCTTAAAGACCGGCACCTTCCTCTCTACAAGCGAAAAGTCCAATACCGCCGCCATCGGCCACAATCTCTCCCTAAAGCTCTTCGGCACCGGCGATTCCATCGGTCGCACCTTTACCGCCTTTGGCACCCGCTTCTTTATCACCGGTCTATTAAAAACCGAGGACGAGCCTATTAACTATAACAACATAGATTTTGACAACACCGTCTTCGTCAACGTCGATTTCCTAAGCTCCCTCGGCACCACTCTCCAGGTCCAGCAAATCTCCGCCCGCGCCAAAACCACCGATCTCCTCCCTACCCTCTCTAAAACTATCGAAGCCAAGCTCAAAGAGTCCAAAAAAGGCGACAATAATTTCACCGTCGCCTATGGCGAAAACATCTCTCATCCCGCCTCTAATTTCTTCACCCTCATCTCCGGCATGCTCACCCTCGTCGCTGGTATCTCCCTGATTGTCGGTGGCATCGGGATTATGAATATCATGCTCGTCTCCGTCGCCGAGCGCACCCGCGAAATCGGCATTAGAAAATCCGTCGGCGCGACCGGTGGCAACATCCTTCTCCAATTCCTCTTCGAAAGCCTCATTCTCTCCACTCTCGGCGGCGTCGGTGGCCTCGCCCTCGGCTACCTCCTTGCCTTCCTCCTCTCCATCATCACCCCCTTCAACCCCTACATCGACATCAATATTTTAATGATTACCCTCGCAACTTCCGTCGTCATCGGCCTTCTCTTCGGCATCTACCCCGCCCTAAAAGCCGCCCGCAAAAACCCCATCGATTCCCTCCGATATTTCCGCTAATGTGGTATAATATACATTATGTATATCTTGGGAATTGAAACCTCATGTGATGAGACCGCTGCCGCCGTCGTCAAAGACGGGCGGGAGATTTTGAGCAATGTCGTCGTTTCCCAGATTGATATTTTCAAAGAATACGGCGGTGTCATCCCCGAAGTCGCCGCTAGAAGCCACCTCGAGGCCATGCTTCCCGTTGTCAATAAAGCCCTAAAAGATGCCAATCTCACTTGGGAACAAATTGATAAAATCGCCGTCACTCACACCCCCGGCCTCCTCGGTTCCCTTCTTATCGGCACCCTCACCGCCCGCACCCTCGCAATTTTGCACGATAAACCGCTTTATCCTGTCCATCATTTAAAATCCCACATCTACGCCAACTGGCTCTCTGGCAGTCAGCCAGAGTTTCCTCTGCTGGCCCTAGTCGTTTCCGGCGGCCACACCCAAATCATCCGCATGACCGAGCATAATCAGTTTGAAATTATCGGCACGACAAGAGATGATGCCGTAGGCGAGTGCTTTGACAAGGTCGCCAAAATCCTTGGTCTTCCCTACCCCGGCGGCCCCTCTATTTCCAAAGCCGCCAAAAACGGCAACCCAGAAAAATACAAATTCCCCCACCCAAAGCTCTCCTCTCCAAATCGTGGCGAAACCAAATACAGCGATCTAGATTTTAGTTTTTCCGGTCTCAAGACCGCCGTCTTAAGAGAGGTCCAAAAGGCTGTTGGTAAACCGATTTCTTACCCATCTCATGAGTTAAAAAATCTCTTGACCAACCAACAAGTCGCCGATTTTGCCGCCTCTTTCGAGAATACCGCAACCGACATCCTCGTCGAAAACCTAGAAAAGGCCCTCGCCCTCTACCCCGACACAAAGTCCATCTGCCTCGCCGGCGGCGTCTCCGCCAACGGGCTACTGAAGGATAAATTCTATCAAATTAATAATCAGTCATCAGCCGGAAACCGCGCTTTTCGGCTAGATGACCATTCTCAAAGGGGGGCCAGGTGGGGGGAATGTGTCCCCCCACCTACCCTCACGGGCGACAACGCCGCCATGGTCGCCACCGCCGCCTTTTACGAAATCGAATCCGGCGTCCCCCCGACCGACCCCTACAAAGTCTCCCTCGCCCCTCGCTCCCCCATTGACAAATAACTCCTAAAATGATATAATCATAAACATCATTCACGGGGGCGCTCTTTAAAACCAGCATCGCCCCTCTCTCAAAGAAGGAGGTATTTATTATGGGAAAAAAGGTTAGCCCAAAACCAGATTACGAACTCAAGACCCACCTCGAGCGTAACGCTCGTTATACCTACGAAGGAGCATTTAGAATGGAGTTCGTTCCAAATAATTTTATTAAGCTCCAGATTGTCGGTATGGGCTTCGAGGCCCGTGACACCAGTGAAGTCGTGCACGAAGAATACATCGTCATATGGCACGATTTGCCAAAATTAAAAGAGGCTTTTGAGAAAGACGGTCCAATCAATTTTAACGATTTGTCATTCGTTAATAAGACCGTTATTGGCAGAGATGATTATCGTATCTCTGCCAAAAACCGGCTCGATTTTCTCGTCGATGCTTGCGGTTTTCCCGTTTACCTTGTCTTAGACTTCTTGTCAATGACATCGTATCACGAAATCGGCGACGAATCGGTCAGGAGAATCCTCCAGACTTTCATTTACGATGAAGATGCCGGGGCGAGGATCACTTACGGCGAGCTTATCGGGAGCCACATTAAATCGTGGTATCATTCCTATAATGCTCCCGTAATCGAAAAAAATATCACGATCAAAACATGGGACCATTCCTACAACACCCCCATGTATTGGTACTAGTGATATTCAAAGCGGCCCTCTTTAGCAGGGCCGTTTTTCATGGTATAATTGTTGTATGAACAAACTTAAATCTCTCTTAAAGTCCCCCGCCCTCGCCCTCGGCCTCGCCCCTCTGATTTTTGCCCTCTCTCAACTCATCATCCTCGGCTATCAATGGATCGCAAACGGCTACGCTGGTAATCTAACCTTAACCGTTTCTCGCTATGTCGGCCTCGAGCTCTGGACTTCCGTCCTCTTTGCGATTTTTAATCTCGCCATCATAATCATCATACTTCGCTACTATTTCTCCCTCTGGAAATCTCGCTCCCTATTCTGGCTCATTTTAGGTTGTCTCCAAGCCCTCGGCTTTTTCCTCCTCTCGATTTTCCCTGCCAACGTCTTTATGGAAAGTCCTCTCCGCGAAACCGTCGTCAACATCCACGAATTTAGCGCCCGCCTCATGTTTATCTCCATGTTCGTCATGGCTTTCGAAACTCTCCGCCTAAGCTACCCCAACCACCTCAAATTCCTCCAAAGGTTCAAACTCTTTAAATCCCCCAGAAAAATGTCCTTCCCCAGTATCACCACTAGAATCTCCCTATTCTTCATCCTCTACGGCCTCGTCTATCTCTTTACTTATATCACGAAATGGGATGTCATCTGGTCTCGCGTCCTCATCCTCGAAACCGGTTACATTTACGCCTTCATCGCCTTCCTCCTCTTGACCAACAAGATCAAACCTACCGATCAGACCACCTAAAACCTACCTCCGCAGCCCCCGCAAAAAATCTTTCTGCTCCGCAGAAATCCGCCTACTTTCCACCGCTTTTGAAATTTCTCACTCCCCCCTGCCGCCTCCACGACCTCCTCTAGAAAATCCGACGAAAATCGCTCATCCAAAAAATGTTTCATCATCATCAAAATCCCAACCCTCTGGGTAAATTCGTGTTCGCTCCGCATCCACCTTCTTGCCAGCATCAGCACCTCCTCTGGATGCTTCTTAAAAATCTTCGGATTAATTCCGTCAGAAATCTCCCAATTATCCACATACGGCAAAAACTTATCTAAAAGCCTAACACACTCGTCGAAATCATTCATTTGGTTAATAATCTCCACATGAGCGTGATTATATTCTCGGTAAAAATGCGGTAAATCCTCCAGAAAATTATTCATCTCGTGATATATTTTTAACCGGCACCTCTCTCGCCATGTCACATTGGTTCGCCAATTTCCGGTCAAAGGTAAAAACCGGCCATCCCCCCGTCTTCCCTAATGCGCACATATAACAATCCGCAAATGATAGTTTCGGATACTTTTGATAGTCCTCAAATACCTTATCAAAAATTTCGTGGTCATAGTCAATCCTTGGCTGACTCAACACAGTATTCAATATCTCCACAATCTTTTTTCGTCCATAGCCATACCGACTTTTTAATACATACGCAGCTTCATAAATCGCCATATCTGGCACTACGAAAAACTTCCCGTTCGCCGTTACTAAATCAAGCGCCCTATACGCCTGCTTTGTATCGTCGCCAAGCGCCAACCTTAAAACCACATTAGTATCCAAAATTGCCCATCTAAAACTTTTCACCAAACCACTCCTCCGCAAATTTTCTCCCCTCCTCTGTTTCTAGCGATTCCTCCATCAGCTCATGTGCCGTTTTCCCTGCATTCTCTCGAATCCGTTTTTTCTCCGCCGGAGTCCAACTATCCCAAAGTTCCTCTAACTTCTCCCGATAGCTCTTCTCCTTTTTTAGTACTACCGTATTCCCCCTTTTCTCCACCAAAACTCTGTCCCCCCATCCTAGCGCATCCCGAAACGCCTTCGGAATTGTCACTTGTCCTACGCTCGTCACCGCCACGCTCACCGGCGCCATCTTGTCCTTCTTCCTGCCCGCCATATTAATTGCTCTCGAGTTCCTATCTCTCAAAAATCCGTAGAGGACTCGACCAGTCCCGCCCTCAAAAATCCCCATGTGGAAATCACGTGGAAAACTTTTCCT
>CAZMIW010000009.1:17186-18504 GCA_964566585.1 uncultured Candidatus Saccharibacteria bacterium
GACCAGTCCCGCCCTCAAAAATCCCCATGTGGAAATCACGTGGAAAACTTTTCCTCCCCTGTGGATAACTCTGTGGTATAATAGAAATATGCAAGAAGGTCCAAAAATTCCTCTCCAACAGACCAAGCTCTGGGAAGAATTACAACACGATTTAAGCCAGACTACCTTTTTCATATCTGAAAACGACCAGTCCATTTCCGGCCAAAAACAAAACCAGAAAACCCCGAATTCCCCAGAAAAAAACTCCGAAGACACATCTTCCGCCCCTGTCAACTACCAAATGCTAATCATTAAAAAGTCAACTCCCTTGGGACCCTACTTTTACCTCCCCTACGGCCCATATCTCCGCCAAAAAACCTATGCTAAAACCGCCTACGAGGCCCTACGGACGCTCGAAAAGCAGGAACGCGTAATATTTACCAGAATCGAGCCCCAAAGCGCTAAAAACGCTTCCTATTGGCTCGAGAAAGCCAAAAAGTCAAAGGATCTCAGCCCTAAAGAAACTTGGATCCTAGATCTTACGCCCTCGCTCGAAACTCTCTTCAAAAATATGAAGCAAAACACCCGTAATCTCGCCAAAAATTACCCCAAAAAAGGCCTCATCGTAGAAAAAGTTGAAAAAACCCCAAAAAATCTCACTCTCTTCTATAATCTGCTCCAGCGCGTCGCCAAACACAACCATTTTCATCCCATCGAGCGAGAGACCTTAAGGGCTCAGCTCGCCCAGCCCTTCTCTTCCCTTTTCATTGCCTATTATACCCCGCCTGCGGCCGATTCTAGCGCCAAGACTCAAAAAAATCCCCAAAAAATCCCTATCGCTATCTCCCTCTTCTTTGACGATGACACGACTCGTTACTATATGCAGTCCGGCTCGGATGAGAATTATCATAAACTCCCCGGGACTCTAGCAATTCTCGCCGAGGCCATTAAGGACGCCAAAGAAAAAAATCTCAAAACTTTTGATTTTTGGGGCATCGCCCCCGAAAACGCCACCAAAGACCACCCTTGGGCCGGCTTCACCAAATTCAAAAAATCTTTCGGCGGCAAAGAAGTCGACTATGCCGGCACGTATGATCTCGTCCGTAAGCCGGTAAAATACCAATTTTACAAACTCCTCCGCAAGTTAAACCGCCTAATCCGGAAACTTAAATAGCGGAATTTTCCCCTCGTCTATAATTCCCTGCGCCTCCCGCAGGAGTTTTTTTAATTCTTTCTCCGAGCTCGCCGACCCGAGATGCACCGTCTTCACCACCTTCCTTCCCTCTTTATAACAGACCTGCACCGCCGTCGCCCCGCTCCCCGTCTTGTATTTCCGAAT
>CAZMIW010000010.1:0-1743 GCA_964566585.1 uncultured Candidatus Saccharibacteria bacterium
TTATTCCTTTCCTAACGCTTTCTTAGCGGTTTTCTTAGCCTTCTCGCGGGCGGACTTTTCGGAGACGGAATAGACGCCGTCTTTATGGCAGGTCTCGCAGGCGACGGAGTGCTTGACGCGGGCGGCTTCCTCGGCTTTTTTACCGTCGTTCCAGCGCTCGAGGCTACCTACGAGATAGCCGGTGATGCGGCGGAGGCGCTCAAAGAGAACATCGTCTTCGATACGGCCGCAGGATGGGCAGCGATTTCCTTTGATGATACCGGAAAAGCCACAGACCGGGTCGCGATCGACCGGATGGTTGACGGAGCCATAGCCGATGCCAGCTTCCTTCATGTGACGGATGACGGCTTCAAAGGCTTCGATGTTGTCGGAAGGATCGCCGTCTAGCTCAATGTAGCTGATATGGCCGGCGTTACAGAGAGCGTGGAAGGGGGCCTCTTTGTCGATTTTATCAAAAGCGGAAATATTATAATAAACCGGGACGTGGAAAGAATTGGTGTAGAAATCGCGGTCGGTGACGCCTTCGATTTTGCCGTATTCTTTACGGTCCATTTTAGTGAAACGACCGGCGAGACCCTCGGCGGGAGTGGCAAGGAGCGAGAAATTGAGATGATATTTCTTGGTATATTCATCACATCTCTCGCGCATATGGGTGATGATGTCGAGACCGAGCTCCTCGGCTTCGTCTGACTCGCCATGATGCTGGCCAATCATCGCCTTTAAAGTTTCGGCGAGGCCGATAAAGCCGATGGAGAGAGTGCCATGTTTGATGACACTGCCTAATTTGTCATTAGGCTTTAAGTTTTCCGAGCCAAACCAGTTGCCTTGCCCCATGAGGAACGGGAAATTTCGGACGTGCTGATTAGCCTGAAAATCATAGCGCTCCAAGAGCTCGTCTTTTACGAGGTCCATCATTTTATCAAGGTCTTTGTAGAAACCGGACCAATCCGCTTCCTTGCGCTCGCCAAGACAGATGCCATGCTTAATGCCGAGGCGAACGAGATTGATCGTCGTAAAAGAGCAGTTGCCGCGACCGGTGACAATACCGTCTGATTCTTTGAAGCAAGAGCCAAAGACGCGAGTACGGCAGCCCATGGTGGCAATTTCGGTATTATAATCACCCGGCTTATAATATTGGAGGTTAAACGGCGCATCGATGAAGGTGAAATTCGGGAAGAGCCTTTTGGCCGAGACTTCCATGCTGCGCTTGAATAAATCATAATTCGGGTCTTCGGGATTATAATTAATTCCCTCTTTGACCTTGAAAATGGAAATTGGGAAAATCGGAGTCTCGCCATGACCGAGGCCGTTCATAGTGGCTTCGAGGAGATATTTTGAAACGAGACGGCCGGAAGGGCTAGTATCGGTACCAAAGTTGATAGACGTGAATGGAACTTGAGCGCCGGCGCGAGAATGCATGGTGTTTAGATTGTGAATAAAACCTTCCATAGCCTGAAAAGTCTGTTTTTCGGTATCTTCGGTGCTAGCCTTGATGACAGACTCTGGGACTTTA
The DNA here is from genome assembly GCA_964566585.1 of uncultured Candidatus Saccharibacteria bacterium. Taxonomy (GTDB): domain Bacteria; phylum Patescibacteriota; class Saccharimonadia; order Saccharimonadales; family Saccharimonadaceae; genus Nanosyncoccus. Next base: position 1,514 of record CAZMIW010000010.1, read on the forward strand.
AGTTTTTTCAGCCTTTCGTCTTCGCCAAATTTAATATCATCGGGGATTTCAATCTTAAGATGCTTATCGGCGAATTCATTGTATTTTTCGAGATTAGATTTTAAGGCCTTTTTGAAAGTCTTGTCGACGCCGGGAGCCATGGCATAGTCGAAATTCGGAATGGACTGACCACCATGTTGCTCGTTTTGATTGGCCTGAAGGATGATGGCGGCGAGAGCGGCATAGGAACC
>CAZMIW010000010.1:1843-17329 GCA_964566585.1 uncultured Candidatus Saccharibacteria bacterium
GTTGCTCGTTTTGATTGGCCTGAAGGATGATGGCGGCGAGAGCGGCATAGGAACCGATAGAATTGGGTGTGCGAAGATGGCCGTGGCCGGTATTAAAACCACCGTTTGCAAAAAGTTTTAGAGGGTCAGTTTGGCAGCAAGTGAGGGTGCCGGTGGCGTAGAAATCGAGGTCGTGGATGTGGATGTCGCCGTTGTCATGGGCGTAGGCGTGCTCGGGCTTTAAAAGTGCGATTTTAGCGAAGGCTTTAGAGCCCTCGGCGCCGAATTGGAGCATTTTGCCCATGGCAGAGTTGCCGTCGACGTTGGCGTTAGAACGCTTGATGTCGGAATCTTCGGAAGCATCGGCGATAGAAATAGTTTTATAGGCCTCCATGAGATTTGACTTGGCGTCGCGGACTCTGTTTCGCTCCTGGCGATAAGTAATATATTCCTTGGCGGTGCGTTTGAAACTAGATTCCATGAGAACGCGCTCGACGATGTCTTGGATTTGTTCCACCTTCGGGGTACGTTCTTTGATTTCGGCTTCGGCAGTTTTAACAACCTTTTCGGTTAACTGTTTGGCGCGGTCATATTTAAACTCTTCGGTCGCCGCTCCGGCTGCGGCGATGGCGTCGGTGATTTTTTCAGGATTAAAGTTTACGATTTTCCCGTCCCGTTTCTGAATTTTCTTGAACATAAAAATTATTACCTCACTTGATGTTACTATTATTTAATGTTGATTGGTTTTTGTGATAGACCCCATATTTAGTGTCTGGAACTATTATAGAACACTATATGTAGCGTTGCAAGTGGTTTTTAGCATAATTTTTATGAAAGTTTTCCACAATGTGATATAATTTTGTAATGAAGTATGTGTCGTTTGAGCCAAAGAAGTGTTGGGTAGGGGAGGGGCAGAAGATTTGTTATGCGACGAGGGAGGAGGCCGAGGTGGCGGCGCGAGTGGCGGAGCATGACCACGGGGCGCCGCATCTGTCGGTCTATCGTTGTGAGTTTTGCAACGAATGGCACCTATCTAGCCGCTAGGCCGGTATTGGGGGCGGTGGGGATTTTAGTTTTGGTATTGAAGGTCTTTGTGACGGATTCGCCGCGGAGGCCGGTTTTTGAGATGGGGGTGAGAGTTAGAGTGTGACTACCTGAAGTTAAATCTGTGATAGTGAATTTGGTTTCGGAGGTGAGGCCAAGGGCAGAATCGTCAAGGAAGATGACGGTTTTTTCGGCGTCGGTCTTAAAAGAGACTTTAGCGGTAGTTACGGAGGGGGTAATTTCGAGGTCTGTGATGATCGGGGCGGGGCCGAGATCTTCGCTGGCGGTAATGGTGAGTAAGGCAGAGGCGGTAGAAGATAGGCCAGATTTTGTGATGACTTTAGCTTGGATAAAGCCAGAGGTGGGCGCCGAGTAGAGCGAGCTAATATTGGGGGAGGAAGTGGTGAGTTCAAAAATTCCATCCATGTCTAAATCCCATTCGAAATGGTCGACGTCCCTTGCCGTTGTATTAAGAAGGAAGGTGGCGATTTCGCCGGCGGTGGCGGCATAGGTCTCAAATTGGAAATTAAGGTCAGGGCGGTTTAGAAGAGTCTCGCTGGAGAGGGCGATGTCCCCACTTGAAAGGCTGAAGACCTTACCGTTGGTGCCGGAGGCGAGAGCGCTGTATTCTGAAGTGATGCTCGACGGAGCAACGATGTAAAAATTGACCGGATCGATTTCGAGGCTGCGCTTGATGACGTCGGAAAGAGTAGTACCGTCGAAATCGGCGTCGTGATAAGTGGCGTCAGTGAGGAGCACAATGGATTTGGTAGCGCCTTTTTGCCATTTGAGCGTGTCCATCACGCCGAGCGAGGCGGAAAGGACGGATTCGGGAGTATCGCCGCCGCCAGATACGGTGATTTTGCCGATTTTTTCGGAAAACTGTTCGTAGGTACAAGAGAAATCGCAGAGCTCGCGCGGGACCAATTCTTTGCCGTCCGCTCTTAAATCGCGGTATTCAAAGAGAGCGATGCGGCCGCCGTTTTCGATGGTGGTTTTGGCAATTTTGAGAGCCTCGGTTTTGTATTTGTTGATGACGCTCGACATCGAGCCGGTAGTGTCGATCAAGATGGCGGTGTCGCGGGCGGCGGAATGGACGGCTCCTTTAGGCGATTCGATTTTGTCTGGGAAAATTTGGGCGAGTCTTTGGCGGACGAGGATGGCAGCCTGCTTGTATGGGTAAGGTTCTTTTGAGGCGTAGTTTAAATGATCGTCGACGAGATGAGCGAGATTGAAAATATCAAAATAATTGCTGCACATTACGTCCTTCTTGGTACACCAGAGGCCGGTATTTTCTAGGTGGATTTCTGGGAAATAATCGGGCTGTTCGGCACCGAGGATGCCAGAATGGGCGCGGCAATTCGGAGCGTAGACGCGATAATTTGAAAAATCTTCATTGCGGCAAGCGGGCGGGTTGGTTCCTTCGCCTTCCTTAAGATAAAGTTTAGGGTCGCCAAATGTTGCTATATAAACAACATTTTCGGGAGTGAGGCCGATCGATGCGGCATCTTCCCTAAAGAACCGGTGTAAAAGATAAGCACCCTCGGAATAGCCGCCAAAGACAAATTTGGTCTTTGGGCAGGATGCGAGAGTCTCTCTGAGGTGTTCTTTTAGCTCGGCGATGCCGGTTTTGACGCTGTTTTGGAACTCGCCGGATTTGCCAGCAGAGATAAAGGTTTCTAGGGTAGCCTTAATTTCTTTGAGCGAGCCAAAGCCAATGTCGGCGCCGATGTAGCGATTGCCGGAATATTCCTGCTCGCCAAGAGAGTAATAGCCGATTTTGAGGTCGTTTTGCAGCTTCATTTGGTCTTTGAAGGCTGCGCTCCAAGCGGTGACGTCGGGATTATCTGTGATGTCCGAGTCGGCGCCATGGACGAAGATGACTTCAACATCTTGGCAAACGCTTTTAGCCTCGGCTGATCTTTCAAGAGCAATCCCAGAGAAGATTGCTGCAAGAAGTGGAATGATTAGATATCTGATTTTGGGTTTAGCTTTTGGTTTCAAGTTTTTGCATTGTGTTTTTGACATAATGGCCTCCGATTAATTGTTAATGATTCGAGGATATATTAGGCCAAATTTTTCTGCAAGCATAACCTTGATAGCATAAAAATTTTCGCCTCAAGAAAAGTGTTGACTATATTACATTCTTATTGCAGTTATGGTAATTTATTAGTTAGCCCATTTAGCGAGGCGGGCGAGGAAGGCGGCGGCGTCTTTTTCGCTCATCGGGGCAGTCTGGAGGGATTCGTCGTAGACGGTGGGGGTGATTTTGGTCTGGAGAAGTTTACCATTATAGAAATAATGAGTAAGAACAAGCGAGCGTTCGGTGCCGGGCCAATAGGTTTGGTCGAAGAAGAGATTGCCAAGACCGTAATAGATGGGCTTGCCGTTGTAAAGCTCGAAAGTCTGAGGCTGGTGAGCTTGAGTGCCGACGACTAGATCGGCGCCGAGGTCGATGAGATGTTTGAAGAAAGCTTCTTGCTCCGGCCAATCGGACTCGCCAGCGTTTATCGGATAGTCGCAGGTTTCATGCTCGACAAAGCCATCGGGATAGCAATAACATTCATAGTATTGGACGTCAACGATGACAAAATCGCCTCTTCCTTTAGCCTCTTCGATTTGCTTTTTAGCGGTTTTTTCATCATAGATATTGGCGCCGGGGAGAGTATCGGTGGCTCCGCCACCACCGGGCGTAGTAGTGGAGAGATTAAAACCGAGCCAAGTGATTTTGGTGTTTTTCTGGTCGATTTCGAGAGGCTTTTTGGCATCCTCGGCGTCTTCGCCGCCGCCAAAGGTCTTGAGATTGTTGTCGTGATAAAGTTTTAAAGTGTCTATCGCGGCGGCCTTGCCGACATCGACGTTGTGATTCCCCGTTAACTCGACGATGTCGGTGCCGATGGCCTTGATAGTGCTAAAAACTCGCGGGTCGGCACAGAGGACGGTAGAGCTGGAATCGGTTTTACAATCGTCGGCGAAAGAAACTTCATTGGAAATATGAGTGAGATCCGAAGAGCTGAGGAGGTCTTTGATATTTTCGGCGAAGTAGGCGCCGTCCCCAATCTGATTTAGCTTGGTCTGGATGCCGCGGGCGAGGGCGGTGACGCCGGTCTGATTTAAGCTCAAGATCTCGGATTTGTCGGTCGGGAATTTGGGCAGAGCCTCTCGAATTTTCTGTTCGATGCGATTTTGCTCTTCGCTATTCTCGGTTTTAATTTTGACGATTTTAAATTTGGCGCCAGACTTGAAATCGTCTAGGTAATTTTTGCCGTCTTGCTCGACGACGCGAACGGCGCTATCTAATTTCTCAAACGGGATGTACTCGGTCTCGCCATGATAGTAAAAATCCGTTGTCGGAATTTCGACACTTAAGACTAGCTCTGTGCCGTTGATGCTCGTGACGGTTTCGCTAGAAATGGTCAGATTGTTTTTTAGCTTTTCGTCTTTTAGAGTTTCTTCGAGAAGGGATTTTTCTTCGCTTCCTAGACTGTCGTCATAGATAATTTCTCCGCGAGGAAGATTGACGAAGTACATAACTCCAAGTACGGCAGCTGCAATAGTAATAAAAGTGATAACAATACCTAAAGAATGGCGCTTTCTATCCATAAATCAATTATAACACGGGGGTTTTCTGAATGAAAGCACAAGCGATTTAAATTTTAGCATATACGGTTTGGTTTTTAGCATAAATATTTTGAAATTAAGCATAAGTTTTATAGTATAATATAGATATGGGACTATTTTCGTGGTTATTTAGAAAACCGGTTCTAGAATATGATAAGACTTTTGCTAGCCCAAATGGGCGGGTGGTTTTGAAGGTGCAACTAAAACTCGGTCAATTATTGTATTCGGTATATAGAGACGACAAAGTTGTTATGCGAGAGTCGCATCTCGGGCTAAATCTCCGCGGGGATGATCCGCTGTTAAATGGTCTGATGATTGTCCGAGCAGTGGAGAAGACTTTTGACGACACTTATGAATTGCCATGGGGAGAACAGAGGGTGATACGGAATAATTTTCGGGAGGTGGCATTATATCTCTCGGAGACGGGCGGGAAGAAGCGACTATTTACGATGCGCTTTAGAGTGTTCGATGACGGAGTGGCTTTTCGGTATGAAATCCCGCCACAGCCAGAATTTCAGAATATTGTAATTTCGGAGGAATTGACAGAGTTTAATGTGGACCTTAATTCTATGGCTTGGCACATTCCGGCGTATCAGCCGGATAGGTACGAATATAATTATGAGCGGAGTGCGCTTTCAGAGATTGACCATTCGGTTCACACGCCGCTCACTATGCAGGTGCCGACGGGTTATTATATCTCGATTCACGAGGCGGCGCTTTATAATTATGGTTCGATGACTTTAAAGCAAAATCGAGACAGAGTTCTTTCGGCGGATATTACACCGCTCTCGGACGGGATGAAGGCCTATGTCGATTTGCCGTTTAATACGCCATGGCGGGTGATTATGGTTGCGGATGCGGCGATAGATTTGATTATAAATCGAATGATTTTGAACCTGAATGATCCACCGCGCGAGGATTTTTCGTGGGTAAAACCGCTGAAATTTATGGGGATTTGGTGGGCGATGTTTGTCGGAGAATGGACGTGGGCAGAGGGCGAGCGTCATGGGGCGACGACGGAGCACACGATGGAATACATTGATGCTTGTAAAAGGCTGGGGATAGACGGGTTGCTCATTGAGGGGTGGAACAACGGTTGGAATGGAGACTGGCTTTTAAACGGGGCGACAAATGATTTTACGCATCCGGTAGCGGATTTTGACATGGCGAAGATTTCGGAATATGCGCGCGAAAACTCGGTTGAGCTGGTCGGGCATCATGAAACGGTGGGGTTTGTTGATAATTATGAAAAACAGCTCGAAGAGGCATATCAGTATTATGAGGATTATGGAGTACATTATGTAAAGCCGGGGTATGCGGGGTCTTATATGATGATAAACGGGCGAAAAGAGTTTCATCATTCCCAGCTCGGGGTAGTGCATTATCAGAGAGTGGTAGAGATGGCAGCAAAACATCATATTATGTTAGACGTGCACGAGCCGATTAAGGGAACGGGAATAGAGCGGACATGGCCCAATTTCTTGACGCGCGAGGGGGCGCGAGGGCAAGAGTATGAAGGTGGAGCGCTCTTGCCGTCGCACGCGACGATTTTGCCGTTTACGCGATTGCTCGCCGGTGGGATGGATTATACTTCGGGGATTTTCGATGTTTGCAACTATACCAAGCGGATTGCTTCGACAATTGCGCGTCAGCTCGCCTATTATGTGACGATTTACTCGGGGATGCAGATGGCAGCGGATAGACCGCGGTTTTATGAAAATGAGTTTCCAGAGGCTTTTCAGTTTATCCGGGATGTGCCGGTGACGTGGGAAAAGACGGTGCCTTTGCTCGGTTCGATTGGCGAGTTTTATGTCGTGGCGAGACAAGCGCGCTCACGCGGTACTGGTTATGGTAAATCTGATAATGCTAATGCTAAATTTGATGGTGGTTATGGTAATCCGGGGGACTGGTATATCGGGGGCGTGACGAACGACCAAGCGCATCAAGTCCGAATTTCTTTAGATTTTTTGGACAGCGGAGAATGGACGGCGGAGATTTATCGAGATGGAGATACGGCGCATTATCGGGACGACCAATTGGCGATTGCAATAGAGAAGCGGAAAGTGACTAGGGCGGATTCCCTAGATATCTGGATGGCACCGGGCGGGGGTTTCGCCATCAGACTAACGCGCTAGCGCTTTGGGACTTTTCTTATTGCGAAGAAAAGTCCCAACGAAAAGAATCGAGTATAGCACAAAAGTCGAAAAGCGCGGTTTCCGGCTTTCGTGCGGTTTATTGCTATGTTATAATAGTGGTATGAGGAATAAGTCTAATATCCCTTGGATTATTGTTTGGTTGTTGATTTATCTGGGGTTTTTGGTGCTAGAGATTATTACTGGTAAATGTTTAGCGGTGACGATTCTTAAATACAGTGGCTTGGTGTTGTGTTTCCTGTACGCTTTGATTTATGCGAGAAAAGATACCTTTTTGATTTTGGCATTGTTTTTAACCTTGATCGCGGATGGGATTTTAGCGTTTAATAATGTTTCGGAACAGGGAGTGATGGTGTTTATTGCTGTACAACTAGCACATCTTTTGAGGTTTGCGATGATCCGGAGGACCTCGCCTTTAATTCCGATACTGTTAGCCGCTTTGATAATAGTGATAGGGCTAATTCAGAGTGAAATACCGCTGATGTTTATACTAGCGATGGCGTATGGGGTCTTGATATTTACTAATATTTATGAGGCTTGGTGTTGGATGAGGCTAGATAAAAGTGCGGCTGCGAGATGCGCATTCTTTGGTTTTATTCTGTTTTTCCTTTGTGATTTAATGGTGGGGATTTCTTATATTACGAGTACGGCCACTTTGCCGCATACGGTGACGATTGTGACGAGCTATTTTGCTTGGTTGCTCTATCTCCCGGCGCAAGTTTTGATTACGTTCTCAGGCAAGAGGAGGGAGTTTGAAATGGAAGAAGTATTGGAACTCCCAGAGATTAAACTCCGGGACTAAGGGCTTTTAATTTGCGGCGGTGGTCTTTGAAACGGGCGTCGTGCTCGCCGACTTCGGCCCAAAAGGCGGCGGAATGGTCGGGGTGATTGATGTGGGAGAGCTCGTGGAGAATAACGTAATCGCGGAGAGGCTCAGGGACGTTCATTAGGCCGATATTGAGAGAGATGACGATAGAGCCGTCGGGATGATGAGTGCAGGAGCCCCAGCGGGTATTGGCGTGGGAGAAACGGACTTTATCGTAATGATAGCCGTAGAGCTTAGCAAAATAATCAAGGCGATAGGGGAGGTATTCCTTGGCTTTTTTCATGAGGATTTTCTTTTTAGCATCTCGCGCTCTCTGAGACGAGGGGTCTTTGATGGGCAATTTTTCGCGAATGGTTTTGCGACTCTGGTTCAAAAAGCGTTTGGCAAGAAAAGCAGTAGTGTAGGAAGGCACGGACATCTGAAGTCGTCCGGAAGTAGAGACAGAGAATTTTACTCCGCGAGAAAGACTACTTTTTCGGACGAGGACTTCGCCAAATTCTTTGTCAATAAATTTCATTAAATTAGCTCGGCCATCCGAGAGAGGACGTGAGTCAGCTGAGTCTCGAAAGTGTGTTTGCCGGAGAGGACGATCGGGTTTTCATCTTCGGCGGGAGCCTCGAGCTCGGCAATTTTCTTGGCGTATTCGGCCTTAGCCTTTTCGACGGATTTTAGGCGGACCTTAAGACGAGTACGGATAGTGTTAATATCGGTCTGAATCCAGATAAGAGAAGGAGTGTAGCCGTTATTTCGTAAGAGCTTTTTGATCTCTTCCCTGTCTTGTTCGGTGTTGAGCTCTCCTTCGATGATAAAGTTTTGACCGGTTTTTGCGATTAGATCTAAGACCTCTAGCATCTTTTTGCGGTCGAAACCGAGGCGAGTCTCAATTTCGGTTAAATTATAATACGGAGCTCGGAACTGCTTTGAAAATTTCTCGCAGAATGTGGTTTTGCCGCTGGCGGGAGCCCCAAACACCAATATTGCGCGCGGCTTAGTTGTTTTGCCTTCCATAATACATCTATTATAGCAAATAGATTTTTCTTAGACAAGAGTTTGAGGTGACGTAATTTACCCCTGTGAGTATTGCGTTCGTATTGAAAATAGGAGGGGTATACTTGACTAAAATGCTTATGTGTGGTATAATGGTTGTAATAATTGGAGTGTGTGAAATGAAGGTTGTCAAGAACAATTTACACCATTATTATATCAGTTTATTGGTCTTTTTGCTTGGTCTCGGGTTAGTTCCGGCGGGCTTAACGACTAGTGGGGCTTTTGCTGAGACTGAACAGGCGACTGATCGGGCTCCAGAGATAACTGAGGTTGCTAGAACAGAGGCGGAAGCGGCTATTTCTCAGATTGAAATTGCTAGTATTGAGGAGAGTTTTCAGACTGACTATGTAGAGTCTACCCCTGTGGTACAGACGCCAGACCAGATTAATATTGCTGGTAATACAGTGCCGATTTTCTATTCTAGCAATACCCTAATTGACGCAGGTAGTCAAGTCGGGCTTTATGGCGACCATTTTCTCTATGGCCATAACACGGCGAATGTGTTTGGTGGACTTGCTAACCTTGGCATTGGCGCACGCTTTACCGTGTCTTTAGGTGGTGTTACTAGGACTTATCAGGTAGTGAACAGCGATCTTCAGACTAAGAGCCATTTTGAGGGCAGTACTACTCGTACGGTTCAGATGAGCGGTATGAAGGTTACTACGTCGATGAAGATTATGAAGGCGATTACGGCGTACGGCGAATATAATGGCGCTACTTATGATTATATTCTGATGACCTGTGCGGGGACTAGTTATGGCAACGGAGATGCTTCGCATCGTTTGATTTTAATGGCAAATGAAATCTAACAAGGACATAGCAGGGCAATGCCCTGCCATGTCCTGTCTGCGATTTTATGAAAGTTAAATTTACAAAGTGTCTAGTAATCAAAAACGGTTGTGGTATAATAGAGATAGCCATTTAGAGAGGTAGTTAATGGAAGAAGAGTTTAAGGTGCGAGTGAGGCGCGATAAGCGCAAGGTAGTAATTGGACTATTGGCATTTTATGCGATAGCGGTGCCGACATATCTTTATTTCGGTTTTCAGCCGAGCGGGGATAAGGCGTTTGCCTATGCGGAGGAGGCGAGGACTGCGACAGGGAGCTTGGCAATTCCGAGAATAAATCTTGCGGCACCGATGGCGGACGTGGAGTTAAATGGGCGGGTTTTGACTGCTCCAAATTATATCGTGGGGAGATATCAAGCTTATGATAATAAGGTGCTAGTGATGGGACATTCTTCGACGGTTTTTCAGAGACTTCCGGAGGTCTCTGTCGGTGATGAGATTCTTTATGATGGGCAGAGTTTTGAGATTGTCTCGAAAGAGGTAAGGGCAAAGTCGGAGATTTTGATGAGCGAAATTTTAAAGGATGAAAAAGAGCTAACGCTAGTTTTGATGACTTGCTCGGGCGAGCATCTTTCGGGGCAAGATTATTCGCACAGATTGATTATTTACGCAAAAAAGGTCTAGGAGCCTTAAGATTAGCGGGGCTCGAGCATCTTTTGACGATTTAGTTGTTTATGCCATGGTGAATAGCAGGAGAGGTGGGGCTTAGTTTATCAAAAGTATAGCCGTTTTGCTTGCCGTATTCTATGATGCGCTCGACGGCGTTGACGGAGTAATCTTTGATGTCATGTTGGAGGACGACGGAGGCGTTGGGCTTAAGATTATCGACGACATTTTGAAAAACTTGATCGGAGGAGATGGGTGCGCCAGCGTCGCCGGAGGAGACATTCCAATCGAAATAGGTAAAGCCACGGGCGGTAACCTCATTTGCTAAACGACTCATGATATGAGAGCCGCCGTCGTACCTAGCGCTGACGAGATTTGAGCTGCCGCCGGGAAAGCGGATAAGTGTAGCGGTCGTGCCGGTGAGGTTTTTGACGCGGTTTTGGATTTGATAAAGGTCGTCAAAATAGTTGGTGATACTCGAATAAATATAGGCGTAATCGTGAGTATAAGTATGAAGCGCGACAGTGTGGCCCTCATTGGCCTCCCTAGTGATGAGCGCATCGTCGCCTCTGCCAGTGACAAAGAAAGTGACTTTGACATTGTGTTTTTTCAAAATGTCGAGGAGCTCGGCGGTATAGGGGCCGGGGCCGTCGTCAAAAGTTAGATAGATAGTCCTTGCGCCGTCGGGGTTGGGGGCCTTGGCGGTTGTTGCGATTTCAGTGATGGAAATTTTTTTGAGGCTATTCAATTCCCCATTGTCGGCATCGGTCAGTATGGGCGATTCAGTAGTTTCGGTAGGATTGGCGGTTTCGGATGTCCCGGGGGCGAGGCTTTTGAAAATCTGGCTAGACATAAAAAATATTCCGGCTAATAGACAAATAAAAATTATCAAGAATCCGGAAATTCTACGGTGGCGCGGAATATAGTTTTCTTCCATGGTAAAAATGGCAGGGGCGGCAAGACTTGAACTCACGACACCCGGTTTTGGAGACCGGTGCTCTACCAACTGAGCTACGCCCCTACGAACATTATTTGCAAGGTAAAAATCGTGAATAAATTGTTAAATTGCCTTTTCATTATAGCACAAGTTGTGCTATAATGGAAGAAGATGAAAATACTAATGCTAGGATGGGAGCTACCGCCCCATAACAGTGGAGGACTCGGGGTAGCGTGTTTGAACTTGTCGAGAGCATTGGCGCGAGAAGGTGCCGATATTGATTTCGTAGTGCCGTATGAGGCGGAACATCCGGAGATTAAATATATGCGGATTCTTTCGGCGATGAGGCTAGACCCGATTTATCGCTATGGGGTGGGGGCGTACGATACAAAGTATGTCGAGCAGGCTTTAATCCCGCGGACGGATACGGGCGAGATGATTTCAATTCGGGAGATACAACATAATTATTGTGAATTTGTCGAAAAATATTTGATGGAGTTTAAGCCGGATTTGGTGCACGCACATGATTGGCTGACTTTTGAGGCGGGGATGTTGGCGAAGAAAAATTTTGGGATTCCGCTTGTGGCGCATGTGCATGCAACGGAATATGACCGCTCGGGGATGAATGGCGGAAATCCGCTAGTGATTGAGATCGAGCGAGAAGGATTGATGCTTGCAGACAAGATTATTGCGGTTTCGGAGGCGACGAAGCATATTATCCATGAAAAATATGATATTCCCGATGATAAAATTGACGTGATTTACAATTCTTTAGATGAAGAATTTGTGAACGAGGTCTATAAATACGATACAGACGATTATGCTTATCTTGAGGCGATGAAAGCGGCGGGATATACGATTGTCTCGACGGTGGGGCGGTTTACGGTTCAGAAGGGGCTTGCGAACATGATGAAGGCGGCTGCGGCGGCGCTTTCAAAAGAGAAAAAATTGATTTTTGTGTTTGCGGGGGATGGGGAGCAGCGAGAGGAGCTTTTGGAGCTTTCGGCGAAATATGGGATTTCAAAAAATGTGGTGTTTACGGGGTTTGTACGCGGGAAGCAGCTCAGAGACATTTATCAGGTTTCAGACATTTTTGTGATGTCTTCGATTTCGGAGCCGTTCGGGCTGACTGCTCTCGAGGCGGCGCATCATGGAGATGTGTTGATTTTGACTAAGCAATCCGGGGTAGCGGAGGTCTTAAGAAGTGCGATGGAATATGATTTTTGGGATACAAATAAATTGGCTGATGAAATTTGTGCGATTGCAAAGTCAAAGGGATTACGAGAAACATTACAGAGTGGGCTAAGGGCGGAATATCGACAAATTTCGTGGGACGATGTTGCGGAAAAATTGATTTCGGTGTATAATGAAGTAAATAACCATAAGCGGGAATTTTAGAATGCGAGCGATTTGTCTCTATCTACATATGCATCAGCCGTGGCGATATGAGCGCTATAGTATTTTTGACGTCTCGCACGACCATAACTATTGGGATGAGATAGATTATTACGATAAGCAGAACAACGAGCGAATTTTTCGGAAGGTGGCGGAGAAGTCGTATCGTCCGATGCTTGCGTGTTTAGAGAAAATGCTTGCCGAACAGCCGGGTTTTAAAGTTTCGCTTTCGATTACCGGGACGTGGTTAGATCAGGCACTCCTCTGGGAGCCGGAGTTAGTGTCGCAATTACAACGGATGGTGAAGACTGGGCGAGTGGAGATTGTGGCGGAAACTTACTATCATTCCCTTGCGTTCTTCTATAATCGAGAGGAGTTTGAGGCGCAGGTTAAAAAGCATTTGGTTAAAATTCATGAACTATTTGGGGTAGTACCAAAGGTATTTAGAAATACGGAGCTGGCTTATAATGATGAGCTCGGGAAATGGGCGGATAAGGTAGGTTTTAAGGGGGTGCTTGCCGAGGGCTGGGATAAGGTACTCGGTTGGAGGAGCCCGAATTATGTTTATCGGCCGTATGGGGCGGCGAGGACGAAACTGCTCTTAAAGAATTATCGATTGTCTGACGATATTGCTTTTCGGTTTTCTAATAAGGGGTGGAGCGAATGGCCGCTGACGGTCGAGAAGTACATCGACTGGGTGAACATGGACTGCCTTCGGGGCTCGCTCGTGAATTTATTTATGGATTTTGAGACCTTTGGCGAGCATCAATGGGCGGAGACAGGGATTTTCCAATTCTTTGAGGCGTTTGTGCGCGAATGGCTTTCGGTTTATGATAATAAGTTTGTGACGGTTTCGGAGGCTTGCGATATTATGCCGGCCGCGGATGAGATCTCGATGCCAGAGACGGTGACTTGGGCGGATACGGAGCGAGACCTCTCGGCTTGGATGAGCAACGAGATGCAACAGGAGGGGCTTCATGATTTGTATGAGATGCGTGATAGAGTTTTGCAATCTGGCGACGAGAGGCTGATTGAGGATTTTCGGCGATTGTCTACCTCTGACCATGCGTACTATATGTGCACGAAATATTGGAATGATGGGGATGTGCATGCGTATTTTTCGGCGTATGATTCCCCCTTCGACGCGTTTATGTACTATATGAACGTTTTGCGGGATATGGAATACCGCCTAGGGCAAAAGCGCCTGTAGATGCATATTGTAAAATAGCGGTTTTGTGATATAATCAAAAAAGCGTGGGAGTTCTTTTATAAGGAGGTGAAGCTATGGATTATTATGGCTATCTGAGAAAAAAGTCTTACTTTGTGAGAATAATATTCTGGGACGACGACGAAGATTGCGAGGCACCGATTTTTATCAAGATGCCGGAATCAGTTTTAGCGCCATCTCGGGAGATAAGGTTGCTGATTGAAGCGCTCGAAGAATTCTTTGATTTGGAGTGCTTTGTGGTGCTTTCGGAGGTTGAAGAAACGAGCGAAGGGCCGCAAATTATTCCGGTTGGACCGGAGGTTAACGCAGTTCTACTCGTAACGATGTGGATGGACGATGCCGAAGTGATCTCTGGGATTATTACTCCGGGAGGAGAACACGAGCTATTGTGTCTAGACTCAGATGGTTCGACGATTTGGCTCGAGATGAGCGAGGACCTAGTAGCGGCACTCGGGTTAGAGTACGTGGACCATATATCCGATGTTCATCGGGCGTGGTTGATTGCACAGGGCTATTATGACGAGGATGTAGCCGATAACGTCTATTTCCCTAACTTCATCTATAATTAAGCCCGGGAGAGCTTTCTTCCGGGTCATTTTTTGTAAATAAAAAAATCTCCCCGGAGGGAGATTTAAGACTAGCGCTTCTTTTCCTTGACCTCGTTGCGGCCGAGATTTTTCTTAGTCTCGGTGAAGACGACGTGTCGACGGAGGATAGGATCGTATTTTTTGAGACTTAGTTTGTCCGGAGTGTTCATGGTATTTTTCTTAGTATAATAAGCGCGAATACCGGACTCCTCAGAAACAAGCCCAACTAACTTCCTCTTTGTATTACTCTTTTTTGCCATAATACTTATATTATACCAAGAAACCTTTAAGATGTAAATACTTTTTCTGATTTCGTCAAATTTTTGTTAATTCATGGTAAAATGGAAATATGAAAACGATTTTAACGGGACTTCGCGTCAACAGCGAGCTAACAATAGGAAATTACCTTGGTGCGCTTTTACCTATGGTGCGGTTAGCAAATAAATATAATCAAGATTATAATATTAATATTTTTGTGCCAGACTTACATTCCATAATTTCGGAAGTAGATGGTAGTTTACAGGAAAATATCTTGCGCAGTATTAAGGTCTATTTTGCGGCTGGGTTAGAGGTGAATGAGAATGTTCATATCTATCGTCAGTCTTATGTTCCGGCACATAGTGAACTTTGTTGGATTTTAAATTGCGTCGCTTCTATGGGTGAACTTTCTCGAATGACTCAGTTTAAGGAAAAATCCGAGGGTAAATCTTCGGTTAACGCAGGGATTTTTATTTATCCGGTTTTGATGGCCGCGGACATTTTGCTCTATGATGCTGAATATGTCCCGGTCGGGGAGGACCAGTTCCAGCATCTAGAGCTGACCCGAAATCTTGCCTTTAAAATCAACAATAAGTTTGATAAGGCGATTTTTACGCCACCGGTTAAAACTAAGGAGCAGGTCGAATTTATGGGGTTGGAGAATGGCGTTCGCATCCGTAACCTCGTTAATCCAGAGCATAAAATGAGTAAATCTTCTCGAGCGGAAAATTCCAAAATTATGATGTCGGATGCGCCGGAAGTGGCCGCAAAGAAAATTATGTCCGCGACGACGGACTCCGTAGGGAAGATTGAGTTTGATATATTTAACCAGCCGGGGATTTCGAATCTTTTGCAGATTGAGGCACTAGTGAATGATGTTCCCTTGCAGGATGTGATTTCTACTTGGGCTGGAGAGACGCATTATGGAGATTTAAAGCGAAAAGTTGCAGATTCCGTTA
>CAZMIW010000011.1:0-16836 GCA_964566585.1 uncultured Candidatus Saccharibacteria bacterium
CCATCTTGAATAATCCACCATTTTAACACCGCCGTCACATAATTTTCGACCTCAAAACAAATCCAGTCGTCCACCCCTCTTGCCCGCCTAGTCCCCCGACTCGTCCGAACGAACAATCCAATCTCTGTCCGCATTAAACCGGAAATCCCTTCAAACGCTCGCGCATTCATCCGCAAAACACTATATCTATAATATAATGCGTGTTTAGCCACAAAATAAAATAACCTCGTCAGACTAATTATTAAAGAAGTGTTCTCCTCAAATATTACAGTCAGCTCCAGCTGTATCCTCATATGTCCAGCCTCCGCCACCTCCAAAAGTCCCGGATAGTGCCTATAAAAAGTCGGCGTAGAAACTTCCGCCGACTTGCACAGTGTCATGACCGATAGCCTTTCCGAATACGGATGCACCGTAAAAAACTGAAAGAGAGACTGTTCTAAGGCCTCTCTCGTGCGTAAACATCTCCTGTCCATCAGGTTAGTTGTGTTTTTCACAATAAAAGCATTATAATTCCAACTTGCCAAAAAGTCAAGAAGATTTTTCAAAATTATCAAAATTTATCAGTCCTGCCTAGCGATTACAAAATTAGCACTCTTGCATTCCAAGTGCTAAAGCGCTATAATATATATACTATGAATAAATCTGGCCTAGCCCAAAATATAGAGGAGCAAAACTAATGTCCAAACGCGATTATTACGAAGTATTAGGTGTTTCAAAAAACGCCTCTGATGACGAAATTAAAAAGGCCTACCGTAAGCTCGCCATTAAATATCATCCCGATAAAAATCCGGGCAATAAAGAAGCAGAGGAAAAGTTCAAAGAAATTTCCGAGGCTCACGAAGTCTTATCAGATAAGCAAAAGCGCGCTCGCTATGACCAGTTTGGGCATGCCGGCGTCAACGGCGGTGCCGGAAACCCATTTGAGGGCGGCGGAAATCCGTTTGGCGGCTCCTACACCTTTAATGGCCAGAGCTTCAACTTCGACTTTGGCGGTGGCGGTCTCGACGACATTCTCGGCTCTCTCTTCGGCTTTGGCCCGGGCGCTAGGCGTCCTCGCCGCGGCGCAGATTATAAAACTAATCTCACCATCACTTTTGAAGAATCTATTTTTGGTACCGAAAAGGAAATTAGCGCTAACGGCTCGAATCTCAAGCTGAAAATCCCCGCCGGTATCGACGACGGTATGCAAATTCGCCTCCGTGGCAAGGGTGGTGAGGCTCCCGAGGGCGGCGAAAAAGGCGACCTCTATGTCCAGATTCATGTCAAGCCCCATAAACACCTCACTCGCGAGGGCACGCTCATTCTTTCCGAAGAAAAAATTAGTATGGTGGATGCCGCCCTTGGTACGGAAATCGAAGTCGAAACCGTTGATGGCAAAATCACCATGCGCGTACCCGCCGGCACGCAGTCCGGTACTCCTTTCAAGCTCTCTGGCCATGGCGTACCCTTCCGCGCGGATGGCGATCGCGGTCCGCACATCGTCACGATTATCGTCGAAACTCCGAAAAATCTCTCTAAGAAACAGCGCGAGCTCCTAGAGGAGTTCAAAAAGTCCAAGAAGCGTGGCATCTTTGGCTAATCATGGTATAATTAAATATATGAAAAAGCGCGTCCTGATTTTGAGCATCGCCCTCACGCTTATAGCGGCCACAGCGGCTCACGCCGAAGAAAAAACTTCCGTCATCTCAAAGGAACAGGCTGGCGCTATTTCTCAGTCTTGCGATTCTATCAAACAATCTCTCAGAAAACTTCAAAAAGCCGATACTAAAACTCGCTCCTACCTCGGTAGCATCTATGAGGAGCTCTTGACCGACTTTATCAACCCTCTAAACATCCGCCTCGTCAAAAATAACCTCCCGAGCACTTCCTTGACCGAGCTCCATTCCAGCTTCCTAACCGGCCGTCAGGATTTTGCCAAAAAATTCACGCTCTATGAACAGTCCTTCGAGGCCTTGCTTTCTAGCGATTGCACTAAAAATCCCGAGGAGTTTTATCAAAAGCTTCAGGAAACTAGAAAGGCTCGCACTACTCTCGAACAGTCCACCGAGGCTCTCCGCATGATTCTCGAAAAACATCAAAATGCCGTCCAAACTTTGAAAGGAACTCTCTAAATGGAAGAAGGTATAGAAAAGAAAAATCACAATCTCTTTCTCCTTGGCGTCGGCGCGACTTTAATCGCCATGCTAACTACCGGCATCAGCATTCTAATTTATCATTATTCTGGCGATATTTATTTGGATCGTTCTCGCCCCGGCTTTCTCCCCGATAAAGAAGAAATCGAGAGCCAAGACGAAGATGAGGAATATATTTTTTCCGAAGACGGCCCTGTCACTAAATACGACCTAGACGAATATCTAAAACAATTTCAAGAGGAAATCAAAGACCTCGACGAGCTAAAAAATCCTTACGGCCCAGAGCCTCTCTCGGATGATGCCCTCGGCATCCCCGCCGCGCCCAAGACCCCAGAGCCGGCTTCTACTCCAGCTGAATAACTGACCTCAGCCCTACAGCGTTGCCGTCCCAGCATCTAAAAACCACAACAGTATTATTTACAAAAATTATTTACTTTTCAAAAAACCGGAGTATACTTATGTAAAATAAATGGAGGAAACATGGGTATATTAGAAGATATGCTTTTAAGAAACGGTTTAATATTAAGAAATCCGGACGGTTCGACTTCTACGCTTGGTAGTTGTGCAGTCCGCTCTGGCCTTACAATCACCGATAGTTCCGGCCGCGTCACTCACCGTATCGAAAACAGCACCTGGCCCGGCGAGCTCGTCCTCCGAAACCTTAGCACCGGTCTCGTCGAGGAGCGCATCCGCGCCTAAATATCTAGCCACGATAAAACAAAATATCAAGATAAGCCAGACCTACCCCTAACATCATAATTATCCCACGCACCGAATTTATCCATGCGAGAATATTGCGCGATAAATCATCAAAGGCGAACCATTCAGAAATCGCCGGCGCAAGTAAAGCGGTAATCAGGGCCGCCATCACTAGTGCTTCCGCTATTCTAAGAATCCCAAACATCCCACCTCTAGAAGACTTAAAATACAAAATCATTGGGAACCCGACAATTAAGACTAGAGAAATCAAAGCCTTTAGTTTCCCATCTGGCAAGCCAAAATTTATACTATGGAAAAAATCGACTAGCATTGGCGAAAACGCCGCATCTACCGCCACCCCGGCGATTACCGCTAGAATCCCCGGCCCAATATGCTTCCGCACCGCAAAGAACGCCGCAAACAGTAAAATCATTACGATACCGATAACCATAAACTTATTATACCATAGTTTTACCTAGTCACTACTATAACATTGCATAGCCGTCAAGCCTAACCAAAGTTCATTCCTAGCTCCGTCCCCGCTAGAGTTTTTATCTCGTTTATGGTAAACTAAAAGTATGGTCTTACAGATGTGGCTTTCGGGACGAGCGCTTAACATAGAAGAAGGCGATAACAATCGGTAGATAAAGCAAAAAGACAGCGGTATTATTTTTATCAATATTAATCAAAAAGGCCGGTTGCTCAGAAAGAAAAGTCGCGACTTTAATATGATATTGCACGAGCAGGTGCGCACCTAGCGCAGTCACAGGGTTTGGCAAAAGACCAGTCAGAAAGGTCATGAGCATAGTAATGGCAAGCGTAGGCGAGATAAGTAAATTCGCAAGGACAGAAATCAAAGAAAGTTGCCCAAAATAAAACAGCAGAATCGGGGCGGTCAAAAGAGTGGCCGAGACCGAGGCAATCAGTAGCGAGGCGAGCGTACTAGGCTTTTTCTCTGGCCCGTAAAAATAAACTTCAAAGGCCGGCGCAAGCAAGAGAATAGCCGTAAAAGAAGCAAAAGAGAGCAGCCAAGATAAATTAGTCGGATACGACGGGTTTATTAAAATCGTCACCGCGGCGGCATAGAGGATGAGGCGACCGGGTCTTAGGTCGCGCCCAAAATAAGTCGCAAGCAAACTAATCCCTGCGACTAGCCCGGCGCGGAGAGCGCTCGGGGTCAGGCCAATAATCCCGATAAAAAGGGCGACCGCGCCCAACCCCGCGATTAGCCCAATCCTCCGGGAGAGCTTACCAAAAGATTCACGGACAAACTTTAAAATAATCCCGAGGTGTGCGCCCGAGGCGACAATCAGATGCGTCAGCCCGACGGTCGCGATGACTTCCTTGAGCGTGCTACCGAGCTCGGACTTATCGCCGAGCAAATAGCCGAGTGCGAGCCCCTCCGACTCGTCCGGCAAAGCAGATTTTATTCGAGATTTGAAATTGGTCTTAAAATCGATTAGGGCCGGCTCTGCCGTCTCGGACTTCGTCTGCGGAATTCGGCCGGTGGTAAGCCCAAAGACGTCCAGCGCGATAACCGCAAAACAAAAAACTAGCGGTAAAATTGAGATATGAAGTTTGCCTCTGACTCCCATTCGCCTCCTTAATTTTGTATTGCAATAATATTCTACAGAAAGCTCATCTAAAAACAAGCCTTGCTTTTAAAAGCTATTCATGGCAATATCACAATCTTCAGAAAATCTCCAGCATAAGCTTTTTGACCGCAATAAATCCGAACGGCAAACGAACAAACAAAGCCACATTTCCGGCGCCAGAAACTACAATTCTACAATGTTAATTTAACAAGTCCATCCTAGTAGAAAAATCAAAGGGTTTGTGCTAAAATATAATCAAATGAGATTCGATGAGAAACCTAAACGGAGGAGTTTACATCTGAAGAAATCTCGTGCGGAGCTTCCGCGGGAGGTAGAGCATTCGCGTCTCGAAAAACCTCGTCGGGGGAAGAAGGGTAGTAAATTAGAAAAGCTCGAAAAAGAGGCTAGTGAAAATCTACAATACGAAAAGCCCGAAAAGCTCCCCGAGGGCTACGAGGAGGAAGAAACTTTTCTCGAGAGTTTGAAATCTGGTGCGAAGAATCATATTCCACTACTTATCGGTGCGGCTGTTGTCCTGATTGGGCTTGGCTTTTGGACCGGCTTTTTTGGCAATCTCTTCAAAGGCCAAGAACCAGAGCAGACTGCTACCGCCACGACTAATGAAGAAACTTTTCTCGTAAAGCCTAAAACCGTTTTTACTCAGGGAAAATTTGATGCGAATTTTGAAAACACTGACGCCGGAGTTGATGTTATCTGTGAGACTAAGACCGACGAAGACGGGAACGAGAAAAAGACCTGTCGGGCCAAGACCGAGGAGGACAAGAAAAAAGAACAAGAAGAAAAAGAACGCGAGGAGCAAGAAAAAAAGGCCGAGGAAGAGCGCGAAAAAGAGAAGAAAGAAGAGCAAGAGGCCGCCGCTAAAAAATCTGAAAAATCTTCTTCCTCAAAATCCACTGATGAAACTAAGTCTACCACAAAAGAAGACCCAATTAAAGCCATTGGCATCACTAACATTTCCGGCTGCCCTGCGGAGGCGGTGTCCGGTAGCAACGTCACTTTAAGGGCTAGCGTCCTCCCTCAGAACGCCGAAAATCAAAACATCATCTGGTCCACCACTAGCTCCGCCAGCGTCGTCTACGACGGCACCGGCAACACCGCGACCGTCTCCGTCTATGAAGGCAAAAAAGTCATCGTCACCGCCATGACCGTAGACGGCGGCTATGAGGAACATTGCACCTTCACTATAGTTGACCGTCTCACCGAATGATAGTATAATATAAAAGATATGCACCCGTAGCTCAGCGGATTAGAGCGTCTGTCTTCGGAACAGAAGGTCGTGGGTTCGAACCCCTCCGGGTGTACCAAACCAGAAGTCGCTACTTATGACTAAAGAATTTTCCAAAATCAAACGGTTAATATTAGACAAAATCTCTTTTTTGTATTATAATTATATATGAGTCAAGAAAGGAGTAAGCTATGAACGAACAAGTCATCCGCACCGCAAATTTAATCTGGGTCATCCAACATTATCTCTTGACCGACGAACCGCTTGAAAACTGGCTCGATACTGAAAATAATCCAGAGCTCGGCGGTCTTTTTTCACCTGCCATCTTTCAAGATGCTCAAATCTACCAGCGTCATCTTGCCGGGAAACTCCGAGATGTCGGCTTCGACACGATTAACGCCGGCGAGCGCGCCATCGGGATTTATACCGCTCGCTATATCATCGAAAAGCTCCCGAAAGAAACTATCGAAGCAATCGCAAACTCCCTAAAAATCCCAATCGAGGACGAAACGAAGAAAAAACCGTTCTGTGAGGATACGGAGAAAGTTTCTAAACTTTCAAACAAGCTTTACGAGGCTTTTGAAAAAGCCCTAGGCGAAACCAAGCTAAAATATAAATTCCAAAGTTTCGAGCCGATTTATGTCACTAAAGAAATGCTAGAATCTCCCGAAAAACTTTTCCGCTATCCGCATCACCTTATTTTCACCGAGAACGCTATAGAAACGATGGTCAAGAAAATTCGGGAGAGAAAAGTCAGCCCGCGCATCGCCGATTATTTTCTCGGCAGTCTTGATACTTACGAAGATTCCGTCCCCGCCCTCCCCGCCGTCGAAGTCATCATCGAACACGCCGAAAACACCCATGCCGTCTGGACTGCCGGCGATACTCTAAACCTCATCTGGAAACTCCTCCCCGGCGATGACGACTTCTTGAGCGAGCGTTTTGAACGCCTTGTTTATCAGCTCTATTGGCCTAAAATCGGTAGCACTTGGCCGATTATTCATTATAGCCGTTTTGAATTTAAGGAAGAACAAGATGATAACCTCTTTAGGGACTCCCTCGGTTGGCTCATGAGCCTAAAGACCATTGAAAAATTAAACCCAGAGCTCGCACATTACCTCCATTTCCTTGGTGGCTACGATATGGTGGACCAGATTCAATCCGGCATCCCAGAGCCGGTTCGCTTTCGCGCTTTCGCGATAAACAACGAAGGAAAAACCAGCAAAGCCGTTTTTAATCGTGTCATTAAAGAGTTCGCTGAGCAAGAGGCTCTAAGCTACCTTGCTCATCCCGAAGGCACCGAAGAGGCCAAGCTCGTCATCGATTATGCCTTGTCCGGAAAATTGGATCCCGAGAATGTCCCGTTTATTATTGAAAAGCTTGTGATTAATGGTAATTATAGCGGCGTCGGACCGTATATTATTAACCGTTATGCTAAAGATGTCGAGACGCTCGAAAAGCTCTTCAAAAAACTCGACAAAGAAGAAAGCAAAACCCACAATATCATCATCTCGATTTTCGACGCCGCGGTAGACGGTGCGTCCGAAAAGGCCGAGCTTCCCGCCCTCAAAAAATTTGCCGATAGCATCAAGGCTCTCCCGACCAAAAAAGACCTTAAGGAGGGAATCGCCCATCATCTAGACCGAGGCCTGCTCCTCGCCGAAGATACCGTCAAAGATTTTGAAAAAGCCAGAAAGAAACTAATCGAGCAGCTAGCCTATTAAATTATGAAATTATTGCTCCATACTTGTTGCGCGCCATGCAGCGTATACCCAATTAAAACTTCTACGCATCAGCCAAGACGATGTTAAAGACGAATTGAGCTAGAAAAGCTAATTTAATTTTAAAATCCCGCCCGATTTATTTTGCTCGATAATTTTTCGTACGTTTGCATTCGTCGGCGGAATTCCTTGTTTCTGCAATTTTCGGGCCATTTTTCGCCCCACAAAACTTTCTTCTTCCGAATAAACGCAGCCACAATATTTTTGCATATAAAGTCCGACCTCTCTGGCCTCTTTTTGCCCTACGGACCAACCTTCTCGGAAATCCCGATAGACGAACTCTAGTCCATAGTCACGCGCCAGTGCCGCCATGATCTCGACGATCAAATCATGCTTCTGATAAATACTATATAAGAGCGTTGTAGAAATAGCATCATATCCGTTGGAAACCGCAAAATCAAACGCTCTCCGAAGGCGCAGGGGATAACAATATTCTTCGCACCTCCGCTCCAAATTCCCGATCCCTGCGTTAACGTTACAGACAAACTCGTCTAGTCCGTAGCTGTCGTCTAGCTCTAGTCGGACCCCTATTTTCTCTGCATAATTTCGCAAACAATCCCGCCGAGTTTTATATTCCATGAACGGATGAATATTTGGATTGTACCAAAACAGTGTCGGCTCAATTCCTTCCGCTCGCAAGGTTTTAATTGGATACACGCTACAGGGCGCGCAACAGGTATGAAGTAATAGTTTCATATATAACTCCTAATCACTCAAATCCACATCAAGCGTAACGCTCACGCGGTAATCGCCAAACCTACGTTTCACCTCGTCGCAAATCTCTCGATAGGTTTTCTCTTGGTCTTCCGCCGAAAAATCTATGATAATATCAAAACTGATCGTCTTTTCTGTTTTGTCGAGGTAAAATCCATGCATCTGTAAAATATCGTCGTGCGAAAACACCATCTCGCGAACTTCTCTTTCGATTTTTGCCGCCTCCGCATCTTCAGTATTAATTGAATAAATACCGACCGTATGTAAAATTACACCGTATTTTTTCAAAATCTTGGCCGTAATCCGCCGCGAAATTTTATCCACCTCCGCCACCGTCATCGTATCCGGCACCTCGATATGGACAGAGCCCAGATATTTATTCGGCCCAAAATCGTGTAATATCAAATCAAACGCCCCACCGACTTCCGGCTCTTTCGCAATCTCTTTTTTAATTTGCCGAGCGAGCTTGCTCTCCACTCTCGTTCCGACCATCTCATCTATCGCCTCGCGGATTAATTCTACTCCAGATTTAATAATCACCGCCGACACGACGAGGCCGACATACGCCTCGAGACTGATTCCCCATATCATATAAATCACCGCCGAGGCCAAAACCGAGGTCGAAAGAATTGCATCGTTAAAAGCATCTACTCCGCTCGCGACCAAAGCGGCAGATTTAATTTCTCGCCCCCGTGCCTTCACGAACATCCCCAGCCCGAGTTTCACAACAATCGCAGCGACCAAAATTATTATCGTAACAGCATCGTAACTTGCCGCCTCCGGCTCAATAATCTTCTTTAGCGATTCTATTAGCGCGGTAATACCGGCGTAAAGCACAATCGTCGAAACTATAAACGATGTAACATGCTCAATCCGCCCATATCCGTACGGATGTTTTCTGTCCGCCGGCTTCCCAGCCAGCTTCGTCCCGATAATCGTGATGGCGCTAGAAAGTGCATCGCTCAAATTGTTAATCGCGTCCGAAACAATCGCAATCGAATTTGCCGCTAGCCCAACCGCCGCCTTAAATCCTACTAGCAATATATTCGTCAATATGCTAATGACGCTAGTCTTGATAATCGCTCGTTCTCTTGTATTTTTTCTAGTCATTTGATATATTATATCAGTTTAGCGCAGTTATGTTAAGCATGGCGAGCGAGCTATTCAAATGCCACTTTAAAATGATATAATTGTTAAAAGGAGTTTTATGAGCAAAGTATTTTTTACAAAAGAAATCACACCAGAAAGTCTCAAAAAGGTTTATGAGGCCCTCGGTGTTAAGCTAAAAGGGAAAATCGGGGTTAAAGTTTCTACCGGTGAAAAGGGCGCTAAAAATTATCTGAAGGCAGATTTGATTGGCCCCTTTGTCAAATCACTAAACGGCACTATCGTGGAGTGCAATACCGCCTATCCCGGCTCTCGCAACAAGGCCGAGGAGCATCTAAAAACTGCCGAGGAACATGGCTTTACCAGCTTTGCCAAGGTCGATATCATGGATGCAGACGGCGATAAGAAAATCCCGGTTAAAAAAGGTAAGCACCTAGAATATGATTTAATCGGTAAAAACTTTGATAACTATGACTCGTTTATTAATCTTGCTCATGCTAAGGGTCACATGATGGGTGGCTTTGGCGCGAATCTCAAGAATCAGAGTATCGGCTTTGCCTCCCGAAATGGCAAGGCTTATATTCATTCCTGCGGCAAAACTAAAAGTCCGCGCCTCTGCTGGGTTTCCAAGCACGAGCAAATTGATTTTATCGAGAGTATGGCCGAGGCTGCCACCGCCGTCGCCGATTATCTAAAAGAGCAAAATAAGCAGATAGTATATATTACGATTATGAACGCCATTTCCACCTCTTGCGACTGCGATTCAAATCAAGACGACCCAGTCATGGAGGACCTCGGCATCGTCGCTAGTCTCGATCCCGTCGCTAATGATCAGGCTTTCATCGACATGGTTTGGGCCTCAAAGGACCCTGGCGCCGAGAAGGTTAAAGAGCGCATCGATTCTCGCCTCGGCCGCGAAATTCTCCCCTACGCCGAGTCTCTCGGCCTCGGCTCGCGGGAATGCGAACTTATCGAAATCTAATAGCGGCGGTTTCTTACTAAGACTCTCGTCGTCACGACGGCCACGATAGCCCCAATAATTGCAGCAAGCATCATAAAACCGTCTGCCATACCTCCGCTACTACCTTTGTTGGTGAATGCACCGGTGTTAGGGACCGGAACATCTTCCTCGTCTACATTTGTGTTCTCGCCCTCTCCTTCTTCTTCCTCCTCTTCTTCTTCTTCCTCCTCTTCCTCTTCTTCACCACCACCTTCTTCTTCACTTTCCTCTACAATCTTGAAGCTCGCTTTAGCACTTCCTGACTCTGGTTCCGAGAACCACGCCTCAAAAGAGTGCTCGCCTAGGGCAAGTGTGTTCAAGATATTAGCTGGAAGAATAATAGTCTGGTTGTCTGGATCTACTTCACAATCTGTACGCATATCTTGATATTCACCATCAATCATGAGAACACCTGTATCACAAAATTCTGTCACATCATTATCAATCTTAAAGGCAAGCACCTCATCACTGCCCAAAATATGTTCACCACCATCGCCCTCTAATACATGATAAATCCGTCGAAAAGTCGCATAAAAAGTCAAAGACTCCTCGCGGACCGTCATTTTATAGATGCCATTTTCTACCTCATCGGTTATGTCCTGACCATTTAATTCCAAATATGTCAACTCGTAGTCAGAATCTGGAACAATCCCCACTTCTATCTCTGTACCGCCAATTACTATATCTGGCACATCAAGAGTTCCGTTGCCAGTTATGTATTTATACACGCTAATATCATGCCCAGCTATTACATAGGCGTCCATGGTGACATTCTCTATACGCTTATCGTCATCAACAACTGCTAGGTCAATTTCCACCGGCATACTCCGCTGCAACATTTCGACGCCGTCTTTTACTTCATAGGTGACGTAGATGAGGGTGTCGCCGGCTTGAACGTGTATGCCTTCGTCTCCAACAACATCATCATTGCAATCTGCCGTGTTCCAATCGAATTCACCAGTAAATGTAGAATAACAAATTCCGCTTATGCCAGACGAATAATCCATCCAACTCATAAAGGTTTGTAGCCCTGTGTCTTCGCTACTGACAGGCGTGAAGTATCCATGCAAAGAGTGCACGACCATTTCGCGTGCCGCTTTCAATGTTACCGAGACTAAGCGTCCATCCGGCTCGCTCGGGTCTATATCGTCTAACGCGAGCGTACCGCCCTCAGCGGTAAAATAATTCTCGGCCGCAGACACCTTAGGGACGTAGACACTCGACAGCGCTAAAGCCGCTATCGCAAAACTTGCTACTAATCTTAAATATTTATTTCTATGTTTAATTTGGCGCATGGAGACTCCTTAATTTGCTTAATCTTATATCTAATTATAACACAAAACGTTTACGCTTTGTGTGAAATCACGCGAGATTGATTTAAGACGCGAATAGTACAAGATGTTATGATATAATCATAATAAAACAACAGGAGAAAATTATAGTGTTAAGGAGTACAGCAATCGATATAGTCGAAGAGAATTTGCAGAGTATCTCCTCGGCTCTTTTGCGTGCTTTATTAAAAGATAAGACTACTGGTAAAAATATTATTTGGGCGACAAACGACTATGCCGGCTATGGCGAAGATTTTGGCCAAGACAGGGAAATCACCGACAGGCTCATCACGGGCAAATACTGGAACATTATCCAGCCCAGAATAGCAAAGCTGAAAGATAAACAAGACAAGCGAACAAAAAACCATGCCGAGGTCTTCACTCCGTCGTGGATCTGTAACCAGCAAAATAATTTAATTGACGAACGTTGGTTCGGATACAAGAACGTATTCAATGAGGAAAAAGACAAAACATGGCTTACGTTTCACAATAAGATTAAGTTCCCTGAGCACAAGACGTGGCGGGATTATATCGACGCCAGAAGGATAGAAGTTGCATGCGGCGAAGCGCCATATCTAGCCAGTCGCTACGATACTACGACCGGCGAACGTATCGGGCTAGAGCGCAGGATTGGCATGTTGGACCGTAAATTTCGAATTCTGCACGAGAACGCGGCTGACGATGAAGAGTGGACTAGTTGGGCTTTTAGAGCCTTACAGGCAACATATGGATATGAATTCCAAGGAGATAATCTTTTGATAGCGAGAGAGAATGTGCTTTATACGTTTATTGATAACTACAAGTTCAGGTTCAAAGTCGAGCCGGATATCACGACACTCAGGGCGGCAATAAATATCATCATTTGGAATATTTGGCAAATGGATGGCAGAACATACAAGCCGCCACGCTCTTCAAATGAGACAAAACCAAAAGAACCGCCGCTATTTAGTTTTTTTGATTTCGAGGCGGAGAATTATGGCTTTAAAGCTCACGGGGCAGATCCATCGACAGGGAGATCGGACTATTGCATAATTATGAATTGGCGCAAGAAAGAAAAAATATCTTTTAAATCATTGTTGAAAGGAAAAAATTATGAAAGATGAAAAGGAATTCGAAAAAATAATTATAGGGCGAGTCGACCCGCATATCTATGCCTTCTCCACCAGCACCATTCCGAACTATCTTAAAATAGGGGATACATGCCGCCCAGTTGGTATACGGCTAGAGGAATGGAGAAAAAAGTATGCCAATCTAAAGTGCGAACTCGACGAGGTGGCAAAAGTTGACGACGACGTATTTTTTAGAGACTATGCCGTACATCAATATCTCGAACAGGCGCTTAAGAAACACCGCTTGGCTCGTGACGATGTGTCCGGAGAGGTTTACTATTCTAACGAGTTTTTCGAAGAAACCTCCCCGAAAGATATTATGATGGCAGTCTCCGACATTAAAAATGACTATAATAAAAATTCAATGAAGTACCAATTTTACAATGCCGAAAAATTGCCTACGGTTAAGAGATATGCTTCAACCGGCTACTGGAATCCCCGCCCAAATCAAAAGGCGGTAATAGAAAATTTCAAAAAGGCCTATAAAGGCGGAAGAACAAACTTGCTCCTCTACGCCGTTATGCGTTTTGGCAAGACTTTTACGGCTATGTGCTGTGCAAACGAGATGCAAGCTCGAATCGTTCTAATCGTCTCGGCGAAGAAAGATGTTTCAGAAGAGTGGAAAAAGACTATTGAAAGTGCGGACAATTTTGATTTTGAGTTCATTACAACTAGGGATCTATTGGGTAGCCACACGACCATCAGCGACGCCATAAAGGGGAAGAAACGAATTGCGATTTTTGCCACGCTCCAGGAACTATCAGGTACTGCGATTAAAGAAAAACATAAGGAATTATTTTCCAATAAAATCGATCTGCTTCTAGTCGACGAGACACATTTTGGAGCCAGAGCCAAAGAATATGGGAAAGTTCTAAAAGACAAAAAAGAACAAGATTATATAGACTCTGAAAAAGCAGACCAGGAGTTAAAACTTATCAATTCGAAAGTCAGGATTCATTTGTCGGGGACGCCATATAGAATTCTCATGTCTCGCGAATTCGAGCAAGAGGATATAATCGGCTTTTGTCAAGCGTCTGATATTCTGGATGCACAGAAAATTTGGGACGAAACACATTTCGAGGATATCGAAATGCACAAGATTAACGAAGACACAGGAGAAGAGTATCAAGAATGGGATAACCCATATTTTGGCTGCCCGCAGATGGTCCGATTCGCCTTTACCCCTAGCAAAAAAATGCGCCTAAAAATGGACTGTCTAAAGAACCATGGAGAGGCATATGGGCTATCGGAATTATTTAGGCCGTTAAGCATTCGTGCTGATAAAGCTGAAAACTACCAAAAATTCAAACACGAAGATGAGGTCGTTGAGCTTCTGCATGTTATTGATGGGAGCAAAGACGACGAGGGGCTGCTAGGGCTACTCAATTACGACAGGATAAAGGAGGGTAAACTTTGTCATCACATCGTAATGGTTCTGCCATTTTGCGCATCGTGCGACGCTATGGAAAAATTGATAGCTAAGCATAAAAAACGTTTTCTGAATTTGGGAGATTATCAAATTATCAATATCTCCGGAATAGGCAACAAATATAGAACCGTTAACGACGTCAAAAGCGCGATAAAAGATGCTGAAGCTAAAAATAAAAAGACTATCACCTTGACAGTGAACCGTATGCTTACCGGGAGTACAGTAGAAGAATGGGACAC
This sequence comes from uncultured Candidatus Saccharibacteria bacterium, assembly GCA_964566585.1. Lineage (GTDB taxonomy): Bacteria > Patescibacteriota > Saccharimonadia > Saccharimonadales > Saccharimonadaceae > Nanosyncoccus. The sequence goes on from CAZMIW010000011.1 coordinate 14,383, forward strand.
GATGATTTATCTCAAGGAGTCTTCTTCGCCGCAAGAATACGACCAAGCAATCTTTAGGCTGCAAAATCAATTTGTTGAAACGTGCACATACAGAGACAAAAAAACTGGCGCCGAGAAGATAATGAAGATAAACAAGAAACCGCAAACTTTGCTAGTCGATTTAGACCCGAACCGTGTTTTCAGGATGCAGGAAGAGCGAGCCCTTATCTATAATGCGAGTATCAACAAAAAAGGTCGCAAGAGTCTTGAGGCGCAGGTTAAAAAGGAGCTTGGTTATTCCCCGATTATTGTACTCAACAAAAATCATATCCACAAGGTTGATGCACCAGAATTGATGGCCGCCATCGACAACTACTCAAGGGAGCGTGGGATTTATGATGAAACGCAGGAAATCCCTATTGATCTAGGCCTGCTCGATTTAGAAGATGTTCGTAAAGAGATTGAACGGCAGGGTGAGTTCAAAGCCCGTAGCGGTTTTGAACTGACGTATGATGGCGATGATGAGGCTGAGCTGCCAAATGACAAACACGCAGATAGCAAGAAAAACAGCGTCGAGCAGAAAAACGACGACAAAAGCGGCGACAAGAAGAAAGACATAAAAAAGCAATTCCGGACGTATTATTCAAAAATCCTGTTCTACTCGGCACTGACGAGCAGCAACGTCAAAACTTTGGAAGAAATAATAAATTCGTTGGACAAAAACAGGGACAATACTAGAATTGCAGAACATCTCGGCCTGGATAAAAATATCCTCGCTCTGATACAGACCCACATGGACTTTTTCGCCCTAGACAAGCTAGACAATACAATCGCGAGGATAAATCGCCTCTCAAACGACAAAACTTTAACGGAGCTCGAACGGGCGCACACCGCCATCAATAAATTTGACCGCCTCTCCGATTCAGAAATAATTACGCCTAAAAAAATTTGCGAAGATATGGTGGACGCAATCGGCGCAAAAAATGTTGCAACGATAATAAAAGATAAAAAATTGATTCTGGATGTTGCGAGCAAGGAAGCGGAATACGCTCTGGCTATCGTCGATGTGCTTACAAAACATGGCGTTCCTCTCGAAGAATACAGAGATAGCATCTATTCCATTTCTACGTCAAGTATCGCCTATGAGTTTACCAGAAAAATCTACTCCATAATAGGCCTAAATATCAATAACATCTCGTATGGAAAAACGGCTTATGATTTAGCGGATATCCAGAGGACCGGAGGGAACGTAAAAGAGTTTCTAGAGGAAATATTCAACAGCAGCAAGAACGAAATGGATTTTGACGCAATTGTCGGGAATCCTCCATATCAATTGACTGGTGGCTCAGGCGGTAATGCTGATGCACCAATGTATCAATATTTTGCTGAAGCCGCGTTTGAGCTGAACCCGAAATACTGCGCATTGATTATTCCTACGCGCTGGTTTTCTGGAGGGAGGGAAAATCTAGTCGGCAATTTCAGAAAATACATGTTAAATAACAGAAAGCTAAAATCGCTAGTAGTATTTTCGGATCCTAAAGACGTTTTCCCGAATGTTGAAGTAAAAGGGGGCGTATGCTACTACCTAAATGATAGAAGTTATAATGGCGACTGCAAGTACACGTTGAACTATCGTATTGGCAGTCTAGCTGAGAAAGAGTCCCTAAAAAGAGATCTCGGCCAATTTGACGTCCTGGTACGTGAACCAATAATATCCGATGTTGTCCAAAAAGTATTAGACGTAAATCACAAAGATGGTGATAAGGTTGTAGAATCGATAATCTCTAACGACACCCCGTTTGGGATATCCAGCAATCCAAAAGGAGCGAAGAAGAAACAGAATGCAATCACAGTTTTTGATGACGCTGCTACGTCGCACGATGTTAAACTCTTCTACATTGAAAGGAGCAAAAGGAAAACAGGTTTTGTAAAACGTGCAGATATAAAAAAGAACGCGAACGATGTTGATTCTTTTAAGGTTTTTATACCGGGCGGGTATGGCGCCGGTGAAGGTTTTCCACATCAAATACTCGGAGTCCCTGAATACGGCGGCAGTAAGTCGGTCTGTTCCCAGTCATACCTGTACGCCTCCTTCGGCTCTGCGGTCGAAGCAAAGAATTTCATAAAATATCTGGAAACAAGATTCTTCAGGGCACTAGTCTTAGCCCGAAAAATAGCACAATCAGCGCCCAGAAAATCTTATAGATTTGTGCCGCTACAAGATTTTTCCGCTAGCTCCGATATTGAATGGAACGCGTCCATCGAGCACATAGAAAACCAGCTCTACGAGAAATATAAACTATCTAAAAGCGAAGTCGAATACATTCACAGAATAATAAAGAAAATGGACTCGCAGGCTAGAACCTAGGATCTCTTCTTCGTCGCAATCACATCGAATATCCAGAATACAAGCCCCGCAATACAACCGAAAATAATCGGCTCCACCACATAATCTTGCACGGAATATACGAAATC
>CAZMIW010000012.1:0-7015 GCA_964566585.1 uncultured Candidatus Saccharibacteria bacterium
CACTAAAGCTAGATTAACTTTTTCGCCGCAAGCCGGACTAGCTCGCCCCATTCTCCGTTCGGATGTGGCGTGCTCGCCACTTCCACAACCGACAGTCCATGCCGGATGCAGAGCGCTACCTCTTGCAGGTTTGCCGCCGCATTCGGCGCCATCATCGTCGCACCCAAAATCTTTCCTTGAGAATTAGAAAGCAATTTTACGAAACCTAATTTGAAATCCGCCGTCGCCGCCGCCGACACCGCCGAAAGGGGAAGCAAAGCCTTGTTATACTTAAGGTCGCGCCGCGTCAAATCGTCTTCGGTCAGCCCTACCGTTGCAATCTGAGGGTCTGTGTCTATCGTTCTCATAAAGCCGTCATAATTCACCGTCGTTTTATTCCGGCCAATCATATTCGTCGCCGCTACCCCTGCCTCGTAATTCGCTAGTTCCGTCGCACTATCTCCCCCGACCACATCCCCGGCCGCATAAATATTTTTCGCCGTCGTCTGTAAAGTCTTTTCGACGTAAATCCCCTTATGGTCAAATTTCACCCCAGCGTTTTCTAGCCCAAGGTCCGTATTCGGCCGCGAGCCAACCGCCGCCACGATACATTCTACCTTTACCGCCCGCTCTTGTCCGTTTCGCGCCAAAGTGACTTTTAGCGCCGCCGCATCCCCCTGCGTCGCCACCGCTCTAGTCTTCGTCAAAATCTTTACGCCTAATTTCTTCTCAAGATAAGCCGTTAGGATTTGGCCCACTTCTTCATCTTCGCGCGGGAGCAGCCTCTCCGAAAGCTCTACAATCACGACCTTGACGCCTAGCCCCGCAAAATATTCCGCAATCTCTACACCACTCGACCCCCCTCCAATCACCAACATACTCTTTGGCAACTTCTCCATCCTCAGTGCATTTTTCGGAGTATAATGTTTCGTTTCGGATAGCCCGGTAATCTCGGCAGTCTTAGGCACAGCGCCTGTCGCAATCACAAATCTCGCCGCTGTCAGGGTCTTTCCGTCCGTCCCCGCCTTTGCCTCGGCCGCCGTTGGCGTCGTTGGCAACTTCTTCCTCACCGAAATTTCATTTGCCGAGATAAAATGCGCCAAGCCTGAGATACAAGTAATCCCTTCCTCCTCTAGCGTTTTTTTGCTAAATTTCTCCCCGGCCCGCGCCACCGCCCGGAGCTGCATTCTCAGCGCCGTTGGGTAATTATAGCGTAGATTCGTAGAAGTAATCCCAAACCTTACTCCCGCCATCGCCTCTGCATAGGTATGCGCAAAGTTCTGCGCCGCCCGGTAAGGCACATCGCGATAATTCAAATTCGCCCCGCCGAGCCGCCCCGCCTCAACGATAGCGACCTTCTTTTTTGCTTTTGCAAGGCTCCGCGCCGCCGTAATCCCGGCTGCGCCACCTCCGATAATTATTGTGTCATAATCAAAACTTTTTCCCATATCTTTATATTATTGTATCACGATTTTTATAAATATAGGCCAAATCTTTGTCATATTTTTCGAGTTCTTTGCTCGCCACTCGCGTAATATCCTCCTCCGTAATAAAGGCCCTCTTGTTTGCCCAATTTTCTACTTCGTCCGCCACTTCTTCGGCGATTATTATCGCCGAGCCCATGTGTCGGCCGAGGACTTTCGCCTCAAACATAATTTCATCAACTAGCTTCTTCCTCGAAAACTTTGCTTTCTTTCCGCCTTTCCGCAGTTGCTTTTCGGTCGCCTGTTTTTTGGCCTCCGCCCGCCGATAGACTGTTTTTACTTTCTCTTTTATCTTCATCAGTTCACATTCCCTAAAATCTTAAAGGCAATCAAAAACACCGCAATCGTTATATAACAAATTCCCACAAAAATCCTAAAGAAAGTTTTATTTTTCACCCGCCATCTCTGTATCTCTGCCAAACTGCTCCCGCTTTTAATAAGCATTTTCATTATGAATAAAGGCATAACCGTAATCAAAGCATATCCCGCTATTGCTAAAATTATTACCGCTTGTGGTAAGTTTAACAGGGAATTTGCTGCAATCACGATTAGAATTAGTGAAAACGGTAGCTCTCCTAGCACCGCCATCATCCCGATCGCCATCCCTTCCGCCGCACTATCGGCCTTGCCCGCTCGCTTCTTAAAATACTTCGCCATCCAGCCAGGTATCCAGAGCATCGTGTTTTTGCCCCCTCTAAAGTACAGCCCAAAGACTATTACCGCCCCTGCGAGCGCTAGCCCAGCCACCGTCGGCAACTGTTCCAGTGTAAACGGCTGGCTATTTATTAACAAAATCAAAAGCATCACCGTCGAAACTAGAAGTAACGAAAGCAAAAACGCCCCAGTGATAAAGCCCCTCGTAACTTGGCGGGTCGTCCTGCGCACCCTCCGCCCTAAGCTCTCATTATAAAGCAAAAGCAGAGTCCCAGCGCCGAGTTGCAAGCCCGAATTCGCCACCGCGGCCAATATGATTAGTGCTACATCCACCAAATTTTCCATTACTTTAATTATAACATAAGAGGAATAAAATATCTCAAAATCACTCACCTCTGTTATACCACTCTAAACATAAGCGGTACAAAAAACATTATTTACAACGTCAAAACCTCTGTTAAAAATTACAATCAAACGTTTTTCAAAAAAGGTTATGATTGTAAGTTTTTTCAAAATCATCATATCATAATGTCATGACAATTTTGAAAAACCTCGCGCCCCGCGGCGACAAAGCATCTTTACTCTTTGCGTCCTGCGCTCTCAAGCTCTTTTTAGCCCTCGCGGCTATGCTCCTTCCCTTAAAATCACTCTCCGTTTCGGCCCTCGAAACGGACACGTCCGAGGCTGGCTCTCCCGCTAGCGACTCTAGTTCTGTCGCCGAGAGCCCTCCTAGCTCCCCTGACGACACATCTGAGTCCCCCGCCTGCAAAGACGGCTATGAATATGTTGAAGCCGTCGGTAAATGTTACAAAAAATGCGCTGAAGGCTGGGAGCGAAATTCGGAAACACTCCGTTGTCGTAAGATTCGCACAGAGGAAAGTACAGAAGACGCTACGCCTTCCTCTGTCTCTGAACCCGCCTCTAAATCCGCTTCCGACGCCCCTGCTTCTAGCAGCGACACACCCACCTCCGCTACCTCTAGCCCTCCCAAAACTAGTACTTCCTCCGCTCCACCATCTTGCAAAGACGGCTACGAGTACGTCGAATCTGTCGGCAAATGTTATAAAAAATGTATCGAGGGTTATGAGCGAAACCCTGAAACCAACCGTTGCAAAAAGGCCACTGTCGAGTCGAATTACGAAACCGACCAAGGCTCCTCCGGCTCAAAATCTACCTCCAAATCCTCTAAAACATCTTCGGAAGAAAAATCCACTTCCTGTAAAGAGGGCTATGAATATGTCGAGTCCGCCGGCAAATGTTATAAGGCCTGTTCCGAGGGCCAGATTAGAAATCCCGAAACTAATCGTTGCAAAAAAGCCGAGACCAGCAAAGAAACTACCGAGAAAGAATGCGAAGAGGGCTATGAGCGTAATCCTGAGACCAATCGCTGTCGCAAAATCAAAAACAACGACGGTGCGGACTACGACATCAAAGTCCCCAACACCGGCGGGGAAGAGACCACTTCCTTTATCGCCATCGGCGGAATTATCGCCCTTGTCCTCGCCGGAGCCGCCTTCGTCATTTTCCAATATCGCGCCGAAATCCAAAACTTCCTAAAAAAGCACTTTAAAAAGCCCCAGAGTCCCGAGTCTTAGCCTCGAGGCCCTAAATGGGCTCCGAAGCCTATTCTCTCGCGCCTAAAATCGCCAAAATCCCGCCCTCACCCCTGTATTAGCACTCTTGCATTTTGACTGCTAATTTGCTATAATCAATATATAAATTAGCACTCGGAGGTAGAGAGTGCTAGAAATAATCAAGAAAAGGAGTGAAAATATATGAGTAAAATTATCGGAATCGACCTCGGCACCACCAACTCGGCTTTTGCCTATATGGTGGCTGGCAAGCCAGAGGTCATCACCAACGCCGAGGGCGATCGCACCACCCCTTCGGTTGTTGCCGTCACTAAAAAGGGTGAGCGCCTCGTCGGCAAGGTCGCCCAGCGCCAGAGAGTGACCAATCCTAAAAATACTATTTATGGCATCAAGCGTCTAATCGGCCGCAAGTTTGAGGACAAGGAAGTCCAGCATGATATTGATATTATGCCATATAAGATTATCAAAAAAGGCAATCAGGCCGCTGTCGAATTAGACGGCAAGGTCGAGACCCCGGAGGAAATTTCCGCCATGGTCCTCGCTAAAATCAAAGCTGATGCTGAGGCCTTCCTTGGCGAAAAAGTTACCGAGGCTATTATTACCGTCCCGGCCTACTTCGACGATTCTCAGCGTCAGGCCACCAAGGACGCCGGTAAAATCGCTGGCCTTGAGGTCAAAAGAATTATCAATGAGCCGACGGCCGCCGCTCTCGCTTATGGCCTCGAGTCCAAGAAAGACGAACAAATCGTCGTCTTCGACCTTGGCGGTGGCACTTTCGACGTCTCCATTCTCGAGCTCGGCGATGGCGTCTTTGAGGTAAAGTCCACTAATGGTGATACCCACCTCGGCGGCGAAGACTTTGATAATATCATCGTCAATTATCTCCTTGATGAATTCAAGAAGGAGTCCGGCATTGACATTAGAGACGATGCCGCCGCCATGCAGCGCATCAAGGACGAGGCCGAAAAGGCCAAAAAGGAATTATCGTCTGCCACTTCCACAGATATTAATCTCCCGTTCCTTACCGCCGATGAAGACGGCCCGAAGCATTTCGAGCATACTTTGACCAGAGCTAAACTTGAGGAGCTCGTCTCTCCTCTCCTCGATCGTCTCGAGGGTCCGGTCAAAAAGGCTCTGAAAGATGCCAAACTTGAGGCTAAGGACATCGACGAAGTTGTTATGGTTGGCGGTATGACCCGTATGCCGGCCGTCGTCGAGCGCGTCAAAAAGTTCTTCGGCAAAGACCCGATGCAGGGTGTCAATCCGGACGAAGTCGTCGCCGTCGGCGCCGCGATTCAAGGCGGTGTCCTTCAGGGTGATGTGAAAGATGTCCTTCTTCTCGACGTCACGCCTTTAAGCCTCGGTATCGAAACCATGGGCGGTGTCTGCACTAAACTCATCGAGCGAAACACCACCATCCCGACTTCAAAGTCTCAGGTCTTTAGCACCGCCGCCGATAACCAGCCGTCCGTTGAAATTCACGTCCTTCAGGGCGAGCGCGAATTCGCAAACGACAATAAATCTCTCGGCCGCTTTATCTTGGACGGCATCGCTCCCGCTCCCCGTGGCATCCCTCAGATTGAGGTCACTTTCAATCTCGATGCCAACGGTATCTTAAACGTTACCGCTAAAGACAAGGGTACGGGTAAAGAGCAGTCCATCACAATTCAAAACTCTGGCAACATGAGCAAAGAGGACATCGAAAAAGCCCGCGCCGAGGCCGAGGCTCATGCCGAGGAGGACAAAAAGAAGCGTGAGTCCGTCGATGCTAAGAACCAGCTCGAAAATACCATCTATCAGGCTGAAAAAATGCCGGATGAATACAAGGACAAAATCAGCGACGAAGATAAAAAGACTATCGAGGAAGCTGTGGGTGCGGCTAAAGAGGTCTTAAACGACCAAGACGCTGACAAGGAAAAACTCGAATCCGCCGCCAAGGAGCTTTCGGACAAGATTATGCCGATTGGGGCAAAGATGTATCAGCAGCAGGAAGCCCCAAAATCTGACGATAAAAAATCCGATGATAAAGACGAAGCCGTCGAAGGCGAAGTAGTCAAATAATTAAAAAAGAGCCGCCTAGCGGCTCTTTTTTATTGACACGGGTTAACTTAAGCATTATAATAATATAAACAAAGGTTATATTTTAATAAGAGGTAAAAATGAAAAAGAAGATTTTCGTAGTTTGTTTAGCTCTCACCCTAGCCACGCTAGGAGCTAAAAATACCTTCGCCTTAGAAGGTGGCCAGCTCAGTTGTACCAACCTAAAAACCGCATTAAGCGATACCGAGACCGGTTCCGCCACCATCGTCATGACAGAAGACTGTAGCGCCGAGCTCACAATCAAATCCGGCCAAAACATCACGCTCGACCCTGCCGGTCACACCTTATCTGGCAGCTTGACTGTCGAAAACGGTGGCGAGCTAATTTTAGATAGTTTTAGCACTCCCGGCATTGTCAAAAGCGAGATTAAAGGCTCCGGCAAAATAATCGTCAAGGGCGGCTCTTTCGCGAGTGACCCTACCGACTATCTCGCCGATGGCTACCTCACCAAAAAAGAAAATAACCTTTACGTCGTCATTACTGAGGCGGAGGCCGAGAAAAAGTCCGAGCTAGATTTTTCCAAAATCACCTCAAGCAGCGAAGAATTGAAAAACGCCCTCATCGCCACTATCAATGCTTATGTCAAAAATCCCGATGATTCGACCGACAATGGCCGCCGGCTAAACCAGCTCGTCAACGCCCTAAAACTTGGCCATACCTTGACGGTTTCGCTCGTCTTAACGGACACCTCGGAGTTGCCGGATGGCGCAGTCACTCCTCTTATGACCGCCGTCGAGGGCTATAACCTCGCCGCTATTTACGATGTCAAATTTACCGTCTCAGACAATGCCGGTCTCTCAGTCGAGCTTAGCGAGCTTGCCACTCCGGTTACTGTCACCGCTCCTATTCCGGAGATCTTCAAAGCGGCCCTCAGCACGCGCGGTCTCAGGGTCATCAATCTCCATACGACGGACGGCACTACCTACGCCGCTAACATCATCTCCGGCGCCTGTCTCAATGCTAATGGCGACTTGAGTTTTAAGACTGCTACTTTCTCCGATTACGCCCTCAGCTATGATGGCGAAGCCATCACCGCAAATGGTGACGATCCGGCTGTCCCTGCCACTAGCGCTTACCAGACCCCAGCTGATAATGGCGACGTCACCGCTCCGGACACCGCCGGCTTTGGTGCTGACCTGACCGTCTTCCATCTGCTTATGCTTTCCGGCATTTCGCTTGTGGTAATCGCTATTCTCGCTTATGCTG
>CAZMIW010000012.1:7115-14735 GCA_964566585.1 uncultured Candidatus Saccharibacteria bacterium
CTGCTTATGCTTTCCGGCATTTCGCTTGTGGTAATCGCTATTCTCGCTTATGCTGCAAAGCGCGCCTACATCCGAAATCGTATTTCGCTAAAGTAGTTTCCCATGTATTGCTACAATATATTCATTATTGTATTTGATTGAAAAAGTCAGCATCTTATCATTAGCCTCAAACGGCACTTCGAAATTATAAACCGATCTCCCCTTTAATTTCGATACCAGCCATAAAAGCTCATTATTATTTTTGAACTCGACCGTCAGGTAATCTGTCGTCTCTGGGATTTTATAAATTGAGAACACCTGCCATCGCAACTCTCGCACCCCGTCCGAAGTCGTTATGACAAAATCCGATGGGTTTTTCATCCATCCGCTAGTCGCAATCACGCTCCGCGCCGGCTCAAACTCCGTCCCCTCGATTTTCCCATGCAGATATATTATATTGTGTCGTCCCGATAGGTCCGAAGAATTCCGTGCGTCCAGAAACACCCACCCCGCCGGATTATAACTTTTATCAAAAGCATGCGTTTTATAATATTCGTTGTCGCGCGCTTGTACAAAAGGATAATCAATTTCCGTCCCAGCTATTTTTATCCGCCCGACCGTATCGCTATTTTTCTGTTTCGCCTCCGCAATCGTCAAACCCCGCGCATCGCCAATCTGCTCCGTCGCCCGGTCCTTGTCGGATAAACTCCTAAAAAACCAGATTCCCGCCGCCGTCCAAAACACCGCCGCTAGAAATACCGCAACAATCAGAATCTTTTTGTGCTTTACTCCACTCATTCTATTTCTATTTTACAAAAGAACGAGCATTTTTTCAATCTAAGATTTTTTCTTCGACGGCTTATGTGTATGTTCCAAAATCCCGATTAAGAGAGTCGTCAAAATCCCGCCGCCGAGCGCAAACAAAATATCTTGCATCGTATCGTCTAGTCCGACCGAGATTAACTCCTGCATATGCGTTCCAAATAGTTTGTCGCTCCCGTATTCAAAACATTCCCAGACCGCCGCCGTCATCGCTGCAAAACAAATCATAAAGAGATATTTATACCATTTCGCCGCCGGCCTCTTGGCATAGGCCTGCCCCGAAATTTCCCACGCTACCACCGCCGCCAACACCCCTGATGCACAGTGTGCAACTTTATCTAGTGGCGTCCAGATTTTATAAATATCGAGGTCTATCCCGAGCACCATCGCTGGAATTAGAAATATATAATACGCAAGCTCGACTTCGTCCGAAGCTTTTAGCTTAAAAACATGCCGCCAAATCTCCGGAACAAACGCCAAAGCGATTGTTGCGAGATAGCTCCAAATCTTATAGAATTGCGTCCCCGGCACGAGATAAAGCACCGACAGTAATATTCCGACTGTAATAATAATAACCTTAATACAGAGATTAATTTGCTTCAGATATTGTTTCATAATACCATTTTAGCACCCTTATCACCGCAGGGCAAGGACGGCATGAAGGATTTTTTACCATAGTTTTAGAAAATCTATGGTATAATAACCTTTATAAGGAGTAATATGGATAAAAACAAACTAATTTTGATTACCAACCCCGGTAGCAGCTCTCGTAAGTATGCCCTTTATAAGGGAACGGATCTCGTTTGCTCGCTCCATTTTGAATTTGAAGGCAAGGGAATTATCTGCACCCTGAAAAAGGCCGATGGTTCTAAAAAAGTTTTGAAACAGACTTTCAAAGAGCTGACCAGTACCGTCGCGAATATTAATCGCATCTTGACCGAAGAGGGCTACCTCGGTGGTATGTCTAAAATCGATGCGATTTTGGCTCGTGTCGCTTGCCCCGGTGAATATTTCACTAAGGATCACATCGTCGATGAAGAATATCTTAAGGCTCTTGAAAAGGGCAAAAAGCGCGCCCCGCTTCATGTCCCGGTCGTCGCCGGCGAGATTGAACATTTCGTAAAGAGCTTTAAGGACACACCCATCCTCGCGATTTCGGATACTTCGTTCCATACCGACCGCCCAGATTTAATGAAATATTATGGCTTCGATACAGAGATTGCCGATAAGGCCGATATTAAAAAGTTTGGTTATCATGGCCTCTCCATCGGCTCGATTGTTAATTATATGAAAGAGCAAGACATTCTCCCAGAGAAGTTAATCGTTTGTCACCTTGGCTCCGGCTCCTCGCTCACCGCCGTTTTTGAGGGCAAGTCTCTCGATACCACTATGGGCTATTCCCCGATTGGCGGTCTCCTCATGGCGACTCGCTGTGGTGATATGGATCCGGCCGCCGCTCTCGCCTTAAAGCGCTATCTCGGCTATGAGTCTGATGAATCTATTGAGAAATATCTTAATAAGGAATGTGGCCTTCTCGGCGTTTCTGGTCAGAGTGATGACATGCGCGAGATTTTAAGACTTCGCGATGAAGGCGATAAAAGAGGTACTTTCGCTCATGCCATGTATGTCTATCGTGTTCAGAGTTGCATCGGCCAGATGGCGGCCAGCCTCGGCGGTGTCGATGCCATTGTCTTTACCGCCACTATCGGCGAGCGCTCGGATGAGATTCGCCGCACCGTCACTCAGAAACTAAATTACCTCGGCTTCTCTCTTGATGACGATAAAAACCTCGGCGATTTTGAAGAGCGCCATGTTAATATCGCCGCCGATGGCTCTAAGCCTATCTGGGTTATCCGTACGGATGAATTTGAAGAAATGCTCCGCCGCGCGGCTCTGCTTTTGGAGAAATAATTGCAACAAGTTTCAGATAAAGAGACTAAAATCATCCTCGACCTCGCTGAAAAAGCCTTAAAGGTCGAGGGCGATTTTGTTGAGCTCGGCTGTTATAAAGGAGACACTTCTATCCTGCTCCAAAAATTACTTTGTCAAAACGGTTTTAATCGCCGCCTCTTCCTTTACGATTCTTTCGAGGGCTTGCCAGAAAAGACTAGAGAAGATTCTTCCGTCGCCGGCGATGGTTTCAAGAAGGGGGAATTACTCGTCACTAAAAAAGAGGTGGTTCTCCGTTTTAAAAAGGCCGGCCTCCCCATACCAAAGATTAAAAAGGCCTTCTTTGAGGATTTAGCGCCAAACGATTTGCCGGAAAGAATCGCCTTCGCCTTCCTTGATGGGGATCTCTATGGCTCTATCAAAACTTCCCTAGAGCTCGTTCTTCCGCGCCTTACTAAAAATGCAGTCCTTATTGTTCACGATTATAACAACCCCTCCCTCCCCGGCGTCGCCAAAGCCGTCGACGAGGCTGGCCTCAAAGGCACCATCCGCGAAACTTTGTTTATTGTGGATTTATAATTTGTGCTGCTGTTATCTTGCTAGATGAGCATTACCAATTTAGCCGAAATTGTAAAAATAACACTAGCATAAAAAATCCCATGGTGCTATAATAAAGTCACAAGCACATCACACAGTCCAAATTGGAGAGGGGAGTAAATTGTTCTTTTATAAAATATGGTATATTGTTTGAAATCAGAGATAGTGAACGGCCGCCTAGGTCGTTCCGGTACTGCTGATTCTAACAATACCAATCGACTCCCCCTTGTGTGATGTGCTATTACGCAAGTAGGCGGTCGTTCACTGTCCTGAGCGGAAATAGCTCACAGTGAGGAACACAACCGAGCCGTCTGCTTGCGAGAGCAGACGGCTTCTTGCTTGTCTAGGCAGTTTGCGAGAAAGCAGTGTTAGACCCGAAGCTCGAGGTGTACATTATATCCTGTCTGAATAGCTATGTAGCTCAGGATAGGTCAAAATAACTAACAATTTTATAAACCCACAGGAGGTAAAAATGGTCCAACTTTTTCAATACTTAAGAAACCTGGCGGATGCCAGAGTATTATCACCCAACTCTGACATCCGCCAGGGAGCTCAAGTCTCTGTAATCATTTTGCTTGGGCTCCTTACCTCCCATGATCGTTCTTCTCATCATGCTCGTCGGTTTGCTTTACCAATGCTTTCTGTATTTACTCTATTGCTCGGGACTTTCCTTTTCTCTCATTCCGCTTATGCCGCCTCATATCTCAACGTCTCCTCCGGGGCTCCAGGCGGAACAGTGACCTTCTCCAAGGTTCAACCTACTTCAAGTGGTGAGATGAGTACTGCCTCCGATACTTTAACAGTTAATACGAACTGTACCGTAGGCTATTCCGTTTATGTCTCCGCTATAAATGGTGGAGATACTAATCTCACCAACGATTCCGCTAGTGCTTCTGGGAATAATACGATTGCTCCGTCTTCTGCTACTGTAGGCGGAACAGCTACAGTATTGTCGGCTGATACATGGGGAATCAATGCCAGCAGCAGTGATGTCTCAGACGGTAAATACTTCGGCCTTCCTGCTTATGCTTCCGCTACCACTACTGCCCTCACTACTCGTTCAAATGTCGACGAGGAAACTACTGTTCCGATTTATTATGGCGCCAAGGTTAGTACCGCTATCGCCCCGGGTACTTATAGTGGCGATGTCCTATATACGGTATTACCAAATACCGCTTGTAATTACTATACTATAGCCTATAATGCTAATGGCGGCAGTGGAGAAATGAATAATCAGGCCGTCAATGTAGGAGAAACTACTGCCCTTTCCGAGAATACCTTTACTAGGAGTGGCTATACTTTCCTCGGCTGGAGTAATTCCGCTAACGGTAAAACCGGCACCGCCACAAACGGTGTTGGCACCATGGCAGATGTAGATTATACCAATAAACAAGAAGTGACAGATATTTCAGATTTTAATACCACCAAAAACCTCTATGCCATCTGGGCTCAGCTTTCTGGGGATATGCAGACTTGGACTGGGTGTCCTGCGCTTGCTTCAGATTCCACGGTTTATCTAAGGGACGCTCGTGATGATACCGTTTATGCTGTGAAGAAACTTGCCGATGGCAAATGCTGGATGACCGAAAACCTCATCCTCGGCCACGACAAAGGTTACGCTCTAACTAACGAATACACCAACATCCAGTCTACTGATACCGCTACCTATTACCTCCCTCAAGCAGGCTACAGAGGAGCTCTAAATAGTTCTAGTACATCAGGAAGTGCTACCTTCGATAGTAGTAACGATAACCAAGCTCAAGTCCAATACCGTGCCCAAGGTAGTTCTGGTGACCAATCTAGCTCCGGCACTCTCGGCCAAAGTACCGGCTACTACAACTTCTACGCCGCCACTCTTGGTTGTTCATATTACCAAGACGGTCTAAGCTCTGGCCAATGTGCCTCCGGCTATATTCAAAAAGACATCTGTCCGAAAGGCTGGCAATTGCCGGTGGGCGGAAATAGCACGTCTACTAACCAATTCTCCCTTCTCGATATTGCCATGGGCGGTACTGGTGCAAACCGTAATGATGCTACCGCTAGAGATAGGTTCCTTAACCAAGCCTCGTTCCTCTACTCCGGGTACTACAACAGTTCTCAGTTGTACGGCGTCGGCTCGTACGGCTACTGGTGGTCTTCTACCGTCAGCAATACCAACTACAGCTACAGCTTGGGCCTGAGCTCGGGTGGCAACGTCAACCCGCAGGACGGCAGCGGCAAGTACTACGGATTTGCCGTTCGCTGTGTGGCGCAAAACAATTATACGGTATCCTACAACGCCAACAGTGGCTCCGGAGCGGCCAGCAAGGCGAGTGACACCATTTATGAAACTGGCTCCTTCACCACCGCTGGGCAGGGAACTCTCGCTCGAGACGGCTACAACTTCCTCGGCTGGAGCCTAGACCAAAACGCCACCTCGGCCACCTATGCCGCCAATACCGCTATTTCCGTCCCAGACCTCATCACTGCCGCCGGCTCCCCAGCTTCCGGCAGCACCATCACCCTCTATGCTGTCTGGGAAAAAGCCATAGAGGCTATGCAGGGCTGGACTGGCTGCGCATCCCTTTCTGTCGGGCAATCAATAGACTTAAAAGACACCCGCGATAATAAAGTCTATGCTGTAAAGAAACTCCCAGACGGCAAATGCTGGATGATGCAAAACCTCACGATTGGCATGGACGGAGCAAAAACCCTCACTTCTGCCGACACTAATATCGACAACGGAACAACCTATTATCTCCCGCCCGCCGGCAAACAAGGAGACATCACCAGTAGCTCCACTTTGACCAGCACTACCGCCGCAAACTTTAGCACAAGCAACGATAACCAAGCCAAAACTCAGTTTAGAACAAAAGACTCTAGCGTTACTAACGATAGCGACACCGGCTATTATAACTTTTACACCGCGACACTAGGCTTCTCATACTATAACGATGGCAAAACCTCCGGCTCCTCTTCAAACGACATCTGTCCGAAAGGTTGGCGAATGCCAAAAACCACTGATGCCGGCACTACCGTTTCCGCAATCACTTCTGCAAACGACTTTACCTATCTCGCACGCCAATATAGTACATCTGGCTGGCAAGGAACGGCCACATCAGCTGGCTACTATATTAGCGATGCTAGTAGCGTAGTACATACTGGTCTTCATACCGGAGCAGCCGCAAACGGAAACAACTATGCCGGTTTCTCTTACGCAGGCCGCTGGGATGGTACGAATACTAGCGCGAGCCTCGTTGGTTCCAACGGGTACTACTGGTCCTCCTCAGTATACAGTACCAACAACGGTTACTACCTATTCTTCAGTTCGTCGATTGTCCGCCCCCAGGTCAACTACAGCAAGTACTTCGGGTACGCTGTACGCTGCGTGACCGAACCACTTACCATGCAGAACACCTCCGCCAGCTCCTTACCGGAAAACGCCACCACTTCTCTCATAGACTCCCGGGACGGCCAAAGTTATACTGTCTATCGCTGGCCATCTACTGGCACCGCTGGCACAGATTATCCTACAAACATGGCCGGCTACGCCATCATGACTAAAGACCTCTCTCTCGGCTACGTCACCGGCGGCTCTGTTACCAAGGGCGCAAATCTGACACTCACGACTAGCGATTCCGCCGCTGCGGCCACTATTACGGCTAGAACCGGTACAGGCAACTGGTCCACAACAAACAGCGATGACAATAAACAATACATTAACGGCACCGGCGGAACTTATGACAGCCATAGCTACTATTCCTACGGCGCCGCCAAAGCCGTCTGTCCAAAAGGCTGGAGACTACCTACAAATGCTGTACATGGCTATATTCAATCCTTCATGGGTGGCAATAACTCTACTGGCTCCTCAAAGATTAGAGGCACACCTTATAATTACGTTTACGGCGGCGGCTTCTACTCGTCGGGTTGGGGCAGTGTGGGTAGCCTCGGCCTCTATTGGTCGTCTACTCAGTACAGTAGCACTAACGGCTACAACCTGTACTTCGATTCGTCGAATCTGTACGCGAACTACTACAATAAGAACCTCGGCTTCTCGGTTCGCTGCGTTAGTAGCTAGGAGCCGGAGGCTCCTAGCTACTAGCTCGCGCTCCCCTCGGCGCCGAGCAAATCGGCGGTTCTATCCGCGCCTTTTATGATGAGGACGAAAAAGAATCCCAGTAAATCAAACCCGTCACCGCTCCATCCCTGCCGCTAGTCGCTTCTCGGATGCCTCAATTCGCTGTTTTATAAAAGCCAAAATTTCCTGCACTCTATCATCTATTTTCCTAACATCTAGTCCATCTTGAATAATCCACCATTTTAACACCGCCGTCACATAATTTTCGACCTCAA
>CAZMIW010000013.1:0-13830 GCA_964566585.1 uncultured Candidatus Saccharibacteria bacterium
GCAAGTTTACCCTTCCATCTTTGTGCCACAGGCACAAAAATGGTGGTTCCGGCTGGACTTGAACCAGCGACACAAGGCTCTTCAGGCCTCTGCTCTACCAACTGAGCTACAGAACCAAGTAGCCCTATTATAGCACAAGATATGTTATAATGGAAGTATGAAAAAGATGAATACGGCCCCAATTTCGGGAATGCAGGAACTTTTGCCAGGTGAGCAGGCGGTTTTTGATGAGATTAAGACGCGAATAGCGCGAGCATATCGCCTACATGGGTTTAGAACGATTGAGCCACCGACGATTGAGCGGAATGAAGTTTTATTCGCCAAAGCCGGCGGAGATACGGAGAAACAGATTTACCGAGTAGTGAAAACTACTGAGGCGGCGGAAGATTCGAGCGAGAGCCTCCGCTTTGACCATACCGTGCCGCTGGCGAGATATGTGGTGGAGCATGAGTCGTTTTTATCCTTCCCTTTTCGGGTCTCTCAGATTGGCAAGAACTTTCGTGGGGAGCGGGCGCAGAAGGGGCGGTACCGCGAGTTTTATCAGTGCGATGTAGATGTGATTGGGCGGGGAGAGCTCCCGATTGCTTATGATGCGGAAATAATCGCGACCTTATATGACGCGCTTTCGAGCTTTTTAAAGCCCCGGCTTTTAATCCGGGTTTCAAACCGAAAGATTCTTTCGGGGTTAATTCAGATGTTGGACCTCTCTAATAAATCGGCGGCGATTTTTAGTATCGTTGACCATGCCGAAAAAGTCCCGCCGGTAAAAACTCAACAGTTCTTAATGGAAGAGATTGGCGATGATGACGAGGTTAGTTTCTTTGTGGAGTTTATAAGTACAGCCGGAAAGTTTGAAGATGTTTTGAAGGTGCTGGAGGCAATTTTACATGAGGTAAAGGAATATGTACCGGAGGAGATTCAGGCGAGCGAGCGGTTTGTCTCTGGGGAAGAGCTATTTAAGGCCGGACTATCCGAGCTGTCCGAGGTAATGACTCTGCTTGAGCAGCGCGGACTTTCAGAGGCCGCGGTGGCGGATATGCTAATTGTGCGGGGGCTAGATTATTATACTGGGACGGTGTTCGAGACCTTATTACCGGATTTTCCGGGGGTAGGCTCGGTCTGCTCGGGCGGGCGGTATGAAAATCTGTGCGAGTTTTATAGCGACCAAAAGTTCCCGGGCGTAGGCGGGTCGATTGGACTAACGCGGCTGTTTTATGTCTTGTCAGCGAACGATTTGTTGCCGGAAGTTTCAGGGCTGCTCGATTTTGCGATTATCCCGATGTCTGCCGATGAATATCCGGCGGCTTTCCGACTAGCTGAGAAAATCAATCGCGACGGCGAATCTTGTGATGTAATTTTGACAGATAAGCGGTTGGGCGATAAAATGACTCTAGCCGCCAAGATTGCCAAGTACGGGATTGTGATTGGCGAGCGAGAGGTCGCAGAGAGGAAAGTTAAAGTAAAAAACTTTGTAGATGGCAAAGAGCTAGATTTAGATTTGTCCGAGATTTGGTAATTTAGATTTCTATTGAGCTGGAGCGATTTTCTTGGCCTCGAAAAGGACGGTAGGGACGGCCGGAGGCGGGGTAAAATCATAGGGCTTCAGGGGATAGCGAATTTTAGTTTGATATTTAGCGGTAAGCGCATACCCGAGCTGTGAGGTATAGTGGCGGTCTGTGTTTAGGAGCTTCAAGGCAAACTGTTTTTGAAGAATGAGGTATATCGCATCGGGCGGGTTTTTAGCCTCTATCAGCTTGTGGAGGATTTTTGAGGAGAGGTGAAAAGGCGGGTTAGCAAAGATTTTATAGGGCGTATCTGGGAGGTCCATCCCTAGGAAATCTGTTGCGATAATTTCGACGTTGGTGAGATTTTTGGTGTTCTTTTTAAGTTTCTCGAGGGCGATTTGATCCGGCTCGATGGCGAGGACTTTTTGACATCTCTTAGCAAGGGCTGAGGTAATCACCCCGCTACCGGCGCCGATGTCGAGGACGGTGTCGCGTTTTTTGATATTGGTATGACCGATGAGAAATAGTGCCGTTTTTGGCGAGCGGAGGAAATGCTGAGACAATTCTGGGTTGCGGGTGTTTGACATATTGGGGTTATTATAGCATAGTATGGGTTGTTTTACAACTGTCGCGCATACAGTTATTTTGTAAATATCACATTTATGTATCTGTAAAAATAAGAGCCGTCTAGAGTACTTGCGATCAAGCTTCTGCTTGCAGCTTTGGTTTATGTTTGATACAATGGACGAAGTCCATTTGGGCGTTTTTTGATGCTAAAAAGTAGGAGTATATTATAATATGAAAGATGCAAAAAGTTTTGATGCATGGAATAAAGTCAAGAAAAACATTCACAAACGAGCAAAAGTTCCCAGCATTCGCGAGGGCGAAATTTGGTGGTTTGCGGACGGCCAAAATGTGGGCGTGGAGATAAATGGCAAAGGAGAGAGATTTGCTAGACCGGTTTTAGTTTTAACGAAATTCGGGAAGCTTAGTTTCTTCGGAGTACCGCTTACTTCTAAAAAACATCAGGGCTCGTGGTATAGTAGCGTTGTTTTTAAAGATAAGACAGAGTATGCCGCCCTCTGCCAAGCTAAGGCATTAAGTATCCATAGACTTTACAGGAAGATGGGAATGTTGCCGAGCTCTGACCTAGAAAAGGTTCGGACGAGTTTTATAGCTTTGCACTCTAAAAAATGCCCTCAGTCTTTCAACCGAGGTATTGCGGGTATTCCCGAAGATAGTTCTATTATAGCAAAGCTCTTTGCAAAAATCAAGGCTAAAATTAAGTCTTTTTTACAACGGTAGTCGCTGGCCGCTCAATATTTCGGGCTAATAAAGTCGCGCTCAGAAGGCTTCGCACGCGATCCTTTTATGGTGCGCTACTAGGTCTTTGGCCTTTTGCGTTTCCGGGAACGGCGCCGAGGGGAGCGCGAGTTAGTAGCTAACAGGGGCGACAAACACTTTGGAGGCACTATTTCTTTAGACCGGCGGAGAGATATTGCTTGACGTAATTATAGTCCCAAGCGGGATCGAAGCCGGACTGAGCCCAAGTGTTGAAGACAAAATAGGGAAGGCCGGACTGGACAGCTTTTGCGGCCTTTTCGGTGTTCTTTTTGACCTGAGTCAAAGTATCTTCAGAATTATAACAGCTTTTAAACTCATCCGCATTTACGCCGGCTTTTTTCGCGATATTTTCAGTCCAATAGGCCTCGGTCATGCCGGAAATTGCCGGGGAGCCCTTTGCATTGCCGATACCTTTAGAATGGTAATCCTCCCAGAGAGATTTAATGCCGGCCTCATAATATTCCCAAAACTTGTCCTGTCTCGCCGCGCAATAGGCACCTTTTGCGCTCCAGCGCGACATCTCGGGCCGGTGGTCGCTATTTTCATAAAGGAACTCCGTCACGCGAACCTCATAGAGAATATTATTTTTCTCGAGATAACTTTTAAAATCATCTTTATTCTCGATAGTTAAGCGAGACCAGACATCACAATACGGACAAGCGAGGTCAGTATAAAAAACATAGTAATTCTTAGCGTTCATATCGCCAATCGTGGTGGTGGCGTCCCAGACTTTCTCCTCATTTTTTGGCTTACTATTAGTGCTCAAGACGACCAGCAAGATAAAAATCCCGACTAGCGCCACTAAAACCCCAATTCTAATTCCTTTTTTCATCTACACTCCTTTTCTCTATTATACCATGGTTTTTTGACAAATTTTTTGTGGCTATTACAACATAGGCATTGTAGCCCAATTTTTTAATCGTAAAGAGGGCTAGCAAAATGGCAAGCCAAGTGATGACGGCGGAAACGGTGCCGGCGAGAGCGACGCCGGAGCCAAAAATCGTGGTGAGGAGCGGGGTGAGAAGCGCCGTCCCGCAAGTCGGGCAGCCGGAGCCAAGCAAGGCGAGGATAGCGACGATGCCAGAATTACCGACGGAAGCAGAAGTGCTCTCGGAAAGATTTTCGGCGGGATTTAACGGAGATTTTTTATTGGAATGCCGAGTAGCTTTAGAAATTTTTGGAGTTTTAGCGGATGTCTTCGGAGTATTTTTTATCACAACAACAAGCAGGCCAATCAAAATCCCCTGAAGTAGCGCGAGTAGAAAAATCCCGAGCCAATCGACGAAATTTCTGTTAATCCCGAAAGTCTGCAAAAAGGCATCCCAGATAATTTTCAGCCCGTCCGGGAAGCCGGCCGCGCCAATCAAATTAAAGGCTGCAAACCCGCCAGCGAGCAAATTCAAAAGTGTACCAAAAATACAAAAAGTAGGCACAAAGCCGAACCAAAAATGTTTATTTTTAGTAGCAAGCAAAATCCCCTGCATCGAGAATTTACTATGTTCATGCCACTCACTTAGCCGGCTCTTAAGGCCTCGTTTAACTCCACTTGCCATGGTACTATTATATCACTAATGGTTACTCTAGTCTAGGAAAGCGCCAGACTGGCGAGACCAGAGTTTAGCATAAGTCCCACCAGCTTTGAGAAGCTCTGTATGGGGACCAGACTCAACAATTTTACCATCTTTTAGCACGATAATTCTATCCAAATCCATCACAGTAGAGAGCCGGTGTGCAATCACAATAGCAGTGCGGCCTTTTATAAGTTTGTGTAATGCTTCTTGAATCAATGCTTCTGATTCAGAATCAAGCGCCGAAGTAGCTTCATCCAGAACTAAAATCGGGGCATTTTTCAAAATCGCGCGAGCAATAGCGATTCGCTGTCGCTGCCCACCAGAAAGTTTAACGCCACGCTCGCCCACCATGGTTTCATAGCCGTTTGGTAAAACTTTAATGAACTCATCTGCATTAGCAAGTCTAGCGGCACGCTGAATTTCAGAAAAAGTGGCTTCGGGTTTTCCGTAAGCAATATTCTCCGCAACGGGGCGATGAAACAGGGCTGTTTCTTGTGGGACATAGGCGATATTTTTGCGCAAAGAATCTTGTGTAACATATTTAATATTCTGGCCATCAATTGATATTTCGCCTTTATTAACATCTGCGAAACGTAAAAGTAATTTGGTCAAAGTAGTCTTTCCAGAGCCCGAAACTCCCACTAGCCCAATCCGTTCACCAGGCTTAATATCAAGATTGAAATCTTTAAATATGGCTGTTTTGGCATCTTGGTGTTTGAAAGTGATATCATCAAATTTGATTTCGGCGGAATTTACTTTTAGTTTAGTTGCTCCCGGAAGATCAACTACATCATCCTCCAAATCAAGGTTTAAGGTCATCTCATGTGAATCACCAAAAATGCGATTTAAAGATTTGAATACTGAGTGAATACTCCACAAATCGCCAGAGATAGTATCTGAATAATTGATGATTAGAACAATCGTAGCGACAGACAAACCGAAGAAATTCTGGCCATATAGCATAAAGACAATCAACCCGATATTTATCATTAAGAAAATCGTGTCAAAACAATAATTCCGCTTAGTATTCTCAAAAAGAGAGTGTCGTGAAATTTTATAGACGTTATGTAAGGAACTCAAAAACCGTTTCTGCTCATACTTCTCGTTAGCATAAGATTTAACCGAGCCAATGTTACTTATAGCATCCGCAAGCTGACCAGTTCGTTTATTATAGGCCGCGGCTTCTTCCTTGTTAATTTTTGACAGCCGCTTAGACCAAAGAATTGAAACAATAATAAAAATTACGACAATACTGACAAGGATAGCCGTAAACAGCGGCGCTCTAGGAGCTAAAATAATAATCGCGAATAGGACATCTAAAATAACTGGAAAAATGTTCCAAAAAAATTCATCTGTAAGTTTTTCATACGAACTGACAAAGTTGTTAGTTTGTGAAATTAGCGAGCCGGAAAATCTATCACTGTGGAATTGCATTGATTGAGCAGAAATCGAATCAAAGCATTGCAAACTCAAATCCCGCATAGTTCTAATTTCCATTTCCCAGACGCAGTAAAGTCGAATTGGCCCGATGATGAAATGGCGGACTAATTCCTCACCTACTAGCATCAGCGCAAGTGGCAGAAGCCGATTTTTTAGTTCTTCGAATGGGAGTCCAAGCGAAACAATCCCTATCATATCCGACATTAATATCAGACAGAAAGCTCTGAGCGCATAAACTGTCGGGGTAGTGATAAAAGCCCCAAAAGTCAATAGTCTATATTTTTTGTTGGCCTGCCAAAAATAATGCATCGTCCGACGCCAGGTTTGTGGGAATTTTTTGGTTTCATTTTTGCTCATCAAAATAATTATACAATAATTATTCTACGCTTGCAAGTTTACAGCTCGGAAATTTTAACCCGCACCTGCGAGGCAGTGTCGCGGTCGCGGACGGTGACGGTGTCATCCTCCAGAGTGTCAAAGTCGATTACGATACACTTCGGGGTGCCGATTTCGTCTTGCTTGCGATAGCGCTTGCCGATATTGCCGGAATCATCCCAAGTGACATTACCGTATTTCTCTTTAAGTGTTCGATAAACGGCCCGAGCCTTTTCGACGAGCTCCGGCTTGTTCTTGAGAAGCGGAGAGACGCAGAACCGATATGGGGCGAGATTTTCCGGGAGCTTTAAGACGGTGCGTTTACTGCCGTCGATTTCGTCCTCGGTATAGGCGGTGCTAAGTACAGCCAAAATGAGACGCTCTACGCCAATGCTCGGCTCAATGACGTGCGGAATAAAGGCCTCTTTGGTGTTTTTATCGCGGTACTCGAGATTTTTACCAGACTCGCGGGCGATATTCTGGAGATCGAAATCGGTACGATAGGCGAGGCCCATCAATTCTTCTTCACCGTTAGGATAGTCGAACATGAAATCAACTGTGCGTTTGGAATAATGTGCGCGGTCCTCTGGGGCGACCTCTAAATCATGAATCTTCGACTTTGGTAGGCCCATTTTTTCCTCGAGGAAGCGATGATTCTCTTTTAGCATCATTTCAAAATTTTCTTCCCAGGTATCGGGATGGACGAAATATTCAATCTCCATCTGGGAACATTCGCGGTCTCTCAAGATAAAATCGCGCGGGGAAATTTCATTCCGAAAGGCTTTTCCCTGCTGGGCGATGCCAAAAGGAATGTCCGGATAAATCGTATCAACAATATTTTTATAGTTCGTGAAGATACCCTGAGCGGTCTCTGGGCGAAGATAGGCAACGGATTTTTCGACTAGCTCCTCGTCTGTATCATCCGGGAGGACAGCACCAACATGGGTCGTAAACATCATGTTGAACTTGCGAATCGGGCCCCACTCGGTCTTGCCACAGACCGGACATTTAACATTTAGTTTCTGGAACTCTTCGGTCGTGACGGACTCGGTAATGCCATCGGCAATCTTATCGGCGCGGAAGCGACCATGACAATTTTTACATTCAACTAGAGGATCGGCAAAAGTCGCGGTGTGGCCAGAGGCGACCCAAGTACGCGGATTCATCAAAATCGCCGCATCTACCCCATACATATCATCTCTTTTTTCAACCCAAAAATCCCACCATTCGTTTTCAATTTTACGCTTTAAAGCCACACCGAGCGGGCCAAAGTCCCAAGTCCCGGCGAAGCCGCCATAAATATCCGAGCCGGGGAAAATGAACCCCCGGCGCTTGCATAGACTAACAATATCGTCTAGCATTATTTATCTTCCCAGCGCTTAATGGCGGATTTGATGACCTCTTTGGCCTCTTCTTTGTCGCCAAACTTCTCGACCTTGGTGGTGCCGGGTTTCTTCAAGTCCTTGTAATGATTAAAGTGGAATTCGATTTGCTCGAGCAAGCGCTTTGGTAAATCCTCGAGAGAGTTATAACAATCGCCATTATTCCGATCATCGGCCGGGACACAGATAATCTTATCATCAACCTCGCCGTCGTCAACGAATTTCAAAACACCGAGGACCTTCGCGGTGAGATAAATACCGGTCGTTAAAGGTTGCTCCGTAATAATAAGCGCATCGAGCTCATCACCGTCCTCGTCGAGAGTCTGAGGGATAAAACCATAGTTGCAGGGCTTTGCGAAAGCCATCGGCTCTACGCGGTCGAGCATGAAGCAAGCGTTTTCGCGGTCCCATTCGATTTTATGATTGCTACCGGTCGGGATTTCGACGACGACGTTAATCTCGCCGTTTTCATAATCCCCCGCATCTAAAATTTTGTTAAAATCTGCCATATAAAAAACTCCTTTTCGATATTATAGCACAGAACGGCTAACATATTCAATAATATCAAGAGAGTTTGTGAGGCCCTTAATGCGAGAAATGAGCTCCAGAGAGCTAACTAGTATTAGGCGCATGATTTTGATTTCGTTTTTGCCGATGTTACCGTTCTCTAACTTTTTCAGGGCCATATCTGTAGAATCCCAAGCATAGCGCAGATTCTCTTGCAATTTTTCACCATCGGTATCGGTCAAGAGATTGATTTGCTCGCCGCGAGCCCGAGCGAGATTGAAATTGAACCAAGTCTCGACAAGCTGCGAGCCGAGGCCATTATTGAGGCCCTCGAGAGATTGTTTTAAAATATCAAAAAACTCTGGGCTATCGACCTGCTCGGTGATGCGATTAATTTCTTTAAGAATTCTTGAAGCCGTCTCGAGGCTGTTTAAGTCCTTTAAAATTTGGTCATAAAAAACCTCCATTTTAGCCGATGTAAGGAGGCCGAGGTCTGATTTTTGGCTCTGATGAATTACGACGCTGCTCAAGGTAAAAAGCTCGATGCCGCCGGCGAGCTTTGACTTTTCTTTGCGGACACCTTTAGCGAGGCAAGAAATTTTACCCTCGGGAGTTAAGAGATTTAAAATCCGGTCGGTTTCGCCATAGTTAGTGCGGCGAAGGACGAAGGCTCTCGTCTTTAAATCAGGCTCAGACATGATTTTATCTCCTCTGGGGTTAAGGTTTCTTTTGACAGGATTTTTCTAACACCATAAGCTTTTAAATCGGCGGTTTTCAGATTAAGAGATGTAACTATTACAACCGGGATTTTGGCGGTGGTCTCATAGGATACGAGCTCGTTTAGAAAGGTGAAGCCATCGGGGCCGTCCAAGAGGACGTCGAGGAAAATTAGTTTTGGGGCATCATCATCGATATTTTCAATCGCCGCGATAGCATTAGTAAAAATCTTAGTTCCCTCTGGGCGGAGGTAGCGAGCAATACATTCCGCCATTTTATAATCGTCGTCTATGATGTAAATCATACAAATAAACTTTCTTGCCTCGGCGTAGGAAGCTCGATGTAAAAACTAGTGCCATCCCTGTGACGTACGGCACCAACAGGAGCGTGCATGGCCTTGGAAAACTTTGAAGCGATGTAGAGGCCGAGGCCAGAGGAGCCGGGGCGCATGGCGATGGCTGTCGGCTGTTCTAAATAACCCTGTTTCATGGCGCGCCAAAGGTCAGTTGGGAGGCTAGGGCCGTAATCGCGGACCTCTAGACGGACCCGGCCATTTTTATCACGAACGGAGAGGGAGCTCGCGGTCTCTTGGTCGGAATAATGCAAGGCATTAAGGCAGAAATTATAAATAACCGAATGGAGCAAATCGCGATTTCCAGCAACGAGGCGTAAGCGATTATGGTAGTTCGACTCGAGATTCTTGTGATTAGCCTTGAACAAATCTTCGAGCTCGCTCGTGACGTCATTACAGACCGCGCGGATGGCGACCGGCTCAATCTCAAAGAGGCCGGACTCGATACTTCTGAGTCTAGTCAAATCATTAATCTGTTTCATAGCGCGCTCGGAAATGTCAATCATTTCCCGGCCGATTTCTTTTCG
Organism: uncultured Candidatus Saccharibacteria bacterium; assembly: GCA_964566585.1. Lineage (GTDB taxonomy): Bacteria > Patescibacteriota > Saccharimonadia > Saccharimonadales > Saccharimonadaceae > Nanosyncoccus. The sequence goes on from CAZMIW010000013.1 coordinate 9,721, forward strand.
TTCTTTCTCGGAATCGGTGTATTCTAGAGAGAAGGCAAGCTGGCGGAGGAGAGCCAAGGGCCCCTTCAATTCATGCGCAGCTACTAAAACTCCATCTACCTCGCTTGTCATACCCCCATTATAACACACTTTTTAGTAGTTACCGAGAACCCATCTTTTAGCAGCTTTTGACTATAGGTTATATTTCACAGAGGCGAGGATGTTATTAAAGTCGGCTTCAAAAAGCAAAGAGTCGGTCTGGAGGACGACAGTTTTGTCGCGGATTTTGAAGATGGCGGCGAGGCCCTGAAACTCATCTTCTAATTCTCCCTTATAGATATTAGCGTTGGCACCACCGACGGGAGAGACGGTCAGGGACATCCTGCCATCCTCGACGCTGCTCTGGTATCTTTGAATGTAGCTATCGAAACTCTCATTTAGAATAGATACGCGGAGGGCAATCGGGTTTCTATTATTCAGAGGTGGAACGCCGCTAGGATTAAGATAGGCCATTAGCTCGTTGTTATTATTCGTGCCATCCTCCTCGGTATAGAGGTCCCAAGTCTTTGGATATTCAAAGGTCAGACTACCGAGGTCGCTCGGGCCGGAGAAAATCCGATAAGGGATCTTTTCGCGCTCCTCAAAAGTCTTTTCGGTCTCGGCAATCGCCTCACTCCGGGCGACGGCCGCGGCGGCCTCTTTTTGACCTTCGACGTTAGTGCTAGCGTCGTTCCACTTGCTATACATCCAGATAAAGAGAATAATAAAAGTAATGGCAGTTAGGCTACTGATGATGGTAATGATAATCCAGAGGATAGAGCGATTTTTTTGAGTCGCAAGTGCGTCCTTTGGAATGATCTGGTTGCCCTGAAGCGGGGTATTCGCAGAGTGCGAATACGGCTGATTTTCGGTATTCATCCCCGGAGCTGGGACGGGGGCTGGTTGAAAATTATTATCCATTACTATTATTTTATTCTTTCTGGAAATCTTTGTCAATCACTGTGATTTCGTTTTTGAGATTTTTTAAATCTTCCTCAATTTCCTTAGCAAGAGTGACAGCGGCTTTATACTTTTCAGTGGCTTGGTCGAGCGAAAATTCCTCGCCATAAAACCAATTGGTGAGCGTGTCTAGCTCGGCGATTTTTTCGTTTAGAGATTTTTTGGTCATGTTATTTCCTTTCTTCGATTTCTTTAATTTCGGCTTTGGCAAGATGAGTGTATGTAGTAATTTTTACAGTTTCGCCAGGGGCAAGTTTGCCAGAGATGAGCGAGTAGCCCTGTTTTAAAACTAATTCAGGATTAAGGCGATCCACTTGTCTGATGCGGTCTTTAACTTTTTGGATTTCGCCGTCAATGCGGCTAATGATAGTTTCTCTCGGCTTGCTAAGCGAATTGTAAACATTGATAATGGCCTGACAGATTTGAGAGCGAGCACCTTTGATATTTTGTGCGACCTTGGCCGAGATGGCGTGCTTGTCTGGAGTGATGAGCTCGGCGACATTACTAGGGGTGGAACCGCGAAGATCGGCGGCGAGGTCGGCAAGAGACTCATCTACCTCATGACCGATGCCGGTCATGACGGGGATTTTCGAGGCGGCAATTTCGCGAGCGAGGTCTTCATCATTGAAACAAGAAAGGTCGTCTTTTGAGCCACCGCCGCGGATAATGACGATGAGCTGGACCTCGGATTTTTCGTTAAAATATCTCATGGCGCGAATAATTTGAGCCGGGGCATCCATGCCCTGCACCTGTGTATTAGCGGTCTGGATTTTTAGCCCGCCCCAACGAGCGTTGATAATTTTACAAAAATCGGCATAGCCGGCGGCGCCGGTGCTGGAGATAACACCAATGTTGACGAGGTTTTCTGGGAGAGGGCGCTTTCTTTCTCCGTCAAATAGCCCCTCTTTTTCGAGCTTTTGTTTTAACATTTCAAAGGCTTTTTTGATACTGCCTTCGCCGACAGGCATGATGTTTTTAACCGTAAAGGAAAACTTACCCCAGGGAGTAATTTTTGGGTAGCCTCTTATGATTATCTTCATGCCGTCTTCAAGCGGGACTTTTAGTTGAAATAGGGGGATGAAACAAGGGAGACTAGAATCTGTGTCCTTGAGATTGAAAAAGGCCCATTTGCCATGGCTAGTTTTAAACTCGGCGACTTCACCCTCGACTATGGCGGATGGATAGGCATAGTCGAGGGTTTGGTTGACTACGTTTAGAAACTCGGTAACGGTAAACTTTGGTTCTTCTTCCATGTATTTATTATAACATAAAAAAGGAGCCCCTGTTGGGGCTTCCTCTATCTAACCTCTACGCGGACGCGGGGGAGAGACTTGCCGGAGAAGTGGGTCTTTTTCGTTTTGACGAAAGTCACGACACCGTCTTTTGCGGCGTGAATGGTGAAGTTGCGAGACATATAGGTCCCTGGGCCGGCGATTTTAGTGCTACCGGTCTGGCGGACGAGAACCTCGCCGTTTTTGACTTTTTGGCCACCGAAGCGCTTGACGCCGAGGCGCTGGCCAGCGTTGTTGTGGATGTTCTTGGCGGTACCGCCAGCTTTAACATGTGACATACTATTTCTTCCTTAATACTATTATTTCGCGAGCGACAACCTGATTTTCTCTGGCATACAGAAGGCCGTCCCTACTCTTATTTAATACATTATACCCCAGTTTCTCGATTTCGTCAACGGTTTTTAGGTGTTCAAAATGGCCGTCTGGTCTTTTCCAAGCTGGGATGGCAAGGGTGACAGGGGTGTTTGACTTGATTTGAGGCTTGAGATTTTTTAGAAAATCAGCCAAGATTGCTCCACATTCCTGTTTGACGGTCTTTAGTTTAATGTCTGCCGGCGGGGCGGACATGGGCGGACCGAGGTAAATTTCGGAGGCGATAGCACCGATTGATTGTTGCCACTCATAAGCAGTGGCATCGCCTTGTTCAATAGTGATTTTCTGGCTTAAATGATGCTTTTTTGACAACCATTCGAGATTTTTCTCGGTGTATTTTACCATGCGCTCGTCTTTATCGGTACCATAGACACCGTAGCCCATGAGGAGCGCCTCCTGGAGAACTACGCCGGTGCCACAGAAAGGGTCGAGAATAGTAGAATTCTGGTCGAGGTTTCCGCAAAGGTTGATGAGAATCTGAGCGAGTTTGGGCGGAAGCATACCGACCTTGGCATCCCTCAGGGGCCTCGCCTGATCGCGTTCTTTATAGGCAGTGATATTCTGTGCGCCAAGAGAGACAAACCAATCGTCCCGGTATTTAATCAGCTCAACTTTTCTCGGGCTCCTCCCGAGGCCATTGTGATGGGCGGCGGCAGTGGAGATAACCGGAGTAGAATTGGGAAGGACTCTGACCGAGCGACCCTGTACTTTTAATGCTTTCTTAATTTTAACTCCAGTTTGTGATATATTTTTTATATCACGAGATGAATATTTAGCGTGAGTGTAATCTGATAATCCCAGGGTGATTTTCCCCTCCGGAAGTGATTTTAGATATTCTTCTGGTGAGATATTGTTTCCAAGCTTTTTGGCGAGTTTTAGCGAGCCGCCGAGGCGGTCTAGGCTGGGCTCAGTGTCAGTTGTAAAAAAGGCTATTTCCCGGCTTTTTTGCTCGACGTTCTCAAAAAGCGCCTCGAGCTCAGCGAGGGAAATTTCCGGTTGACGACCAAGGACGGCTAAATATTCCATGCATATATTATATCATGTCTATTGCATATTTTACAGTTTTATTATAAAATATATAGAGTGTCGGGGAGCACATTAAATTATAGGGAGGAGGTGGTATGAATGGATAGTGCAAAAAAGAGCTTTGTACTAATCTTGATGATAGCATTTGCGATAATAATGTATTCCGCATTGGGCGGGGTATCTTTTATGAAGGTTAGCACGTCCAACGAATATCAGCTTGAGCAAATTACGGACGGCGAACCGCCGATTTATGTGGCCTATCGAGGCGACGGATGCTATTATCAATACATCAACAAGAACGGCGAGAGTTCTGCGGGATATATGGCTCGTGAAAATGTCAAAGACAATCGACTATATATAGCGGAAAACGTCGTTCCGCGAGTACGATATAATTATACCGTACGCGTATATCGCTTTAGCTACCCTGGAGGGTATGTAGATG